>DASTGG010000158.1:0-24559 GCA_035719385.1 Usitatibacter sp. | reverse complement strand
GTAGGCCTTGCGTTCCGCCACTCAGGTGTACAGCGTGCCCGTGTTGACGATCGGCTGCGTGTCGCGCTCCGAGCACAGCACCACCATCAGGTTCGACACCATCGCGGCGCGGCGTTCGTCGTCGAGCTCGACGACGTTCTTCTCGGAGAGGTGGCGCAGCGCCATCTCCACCATGGACACGGCGCCGGTGACGATCTTCGTGCGCGCGGCGATGACCGCCTCGGCCTGTTGCCGCCGCAGCATGGCGCCCGCGATCTCCGGGGCGTACGCGAGGTGCGTGAGCTTGGCTTCCTCGATCTTCACGCCGGCGAGCTCCACGCGCGCCTGCAGCTCGCGGCGTAGCGCCTCGGCCACGACCTCGGCGCCCGCCCGCAGCGTCACCTCGCCCGCGACGTGCTCCTCGCCCTCGTCGTAGTTGTAGCCGGTGGCCACGTGGCGCAGCGCCGACTCGCTCTGCACGCGCACGAATTGCTCGAAGTCGTCGACATCGAACGCCGCCTTCGCCGTATCGTCGACGCGCCACACCACCACCGCGCCGATCTCCACCGGGTTGCCGCGCTTGTCGTTCACCTTGAGCGTCTCCACGGCATGGTTGCGCGCGCGCACGCTCACGCGCTTGCGCCCGTTCCAGGGCAGCGTCCAGCGCAATCCCGGCGCGCGCTCGGTGCCGAGGTAGGCGCCGAACAGGGTGATCACGCCCGCCTCGTTGGGCTGCAGCATGAAGAAGCCGGGGAGCACGAAGACGATGGCGAGGCCGTGCACCGCCATCGCCACCGGCGAGCGCAAGGCCTCGATCGTGAGCGGCAGCGAGAGCACCAGCACGATGGCGACCAGCAGCATGGCGATGCCGTTCAGGGTCGTGATCGGCTTCTCGAACGTCCCATCCTTGCGGTAAGCGGACACGGCGCCTCCGGCGGTTGCTATGAATGTGATATCACATTGATACTATCGGGCGCCGTTGTCAAGCGAGGCTAGAATCGAGCCCATGCAGGAAATCCTCGTCGTCCATTCCGCCACGCAGCTGGACGCCTCGAGCCGCGGGCGCGTCGTGGTGTGCGCTTCGCATGGCGGGGTCTATCCCGCCTGGCTCGCCGCGCGCGCCGGCGTGCGCGGCGTGATCCTCCACGACGCGGGCATCGGGCGCCATGCGGCCGGGATCGCGGGCGTGATGTGGCTGGCGGGGCTGGGCATCGCCGCCTGCGCCGTGGATTACCGCAGCGCCTGCATCGGCGATTCGTCCGACGTGCTCGCCAACGGCGTCCTGTCCACGGTGAACGACGTCGCCGCCCACCTCGGGTGCCTGCCCGGACACACGTGCGAGCAGGCGGCGCGCTGCCTCGTGGAGGACGCCGTGGAAGGCGAGGGCGAGGTTCCGGCCATCGGCGAGTCGCGGCGCGCGGTTCCCAATACCGGGCATCGCGCCGTGTGGGCGCTCGACTCCGTGTCGCTGGCTCGCGAAGGTGACCGTCGCGGCATCCTCGTCACCGGCTCGCACGGTGGCCTGCTGGGCGGCCGGGCCGACGCCATGCTCACCGGCATCGACGTGTTCGCGGCGTTCTTCAACGACGCGGGCGGAGGCAAGGACGAGGCCGGTTTCCGCCGCCTGCCGGTGCTCGACGAGCGCGGCATCGCGGCCGCCACCGTCTCGCACCACAGCGCGCGCATCGGCGACGGGCAATCCACCTACGACACCGGCGTGCTCTCGCGCGTGAACGACGTCGCCGCGCGGCACGAAATCAAGGTCGGCATGACGGCACGCGAAGCCGTCGCGCGGCTGGTGGGCCTCGCCTAGACCCGGGGTGCGTCCCCGGGGTGCGTCCCCGGGGACGCACCCCGGTTTTTCAGTCGCCGGCCTTGATGTGGTTGTCCTTGACGACCTGCGCCCAGCGCGCGATCTCGCCGCGCAGGAACTTGTCGAGCACGTCCGGCGTGCCGCCCACGATGTCCATGCCCTGCTCGCGCAGCTTGCCGGCGAGCGCCGGATCGTTGAGCGCCTTCTGGAACTCCTCGTTGATGCGCTTCACCACGGGCTGCGGCGTCGCGCCCGGCGCGATGACGCCCCACCACGCGACGGCGGAGAAGCCCGGCACGCCCTGCTCCGCCATGGTGCCCACGCCCGGCAGCTGCGGCGAGGGCTTCTCGGAGGTGACCGCGAGCGCCTTCACCTTCCCCGCCTTCACGTGCTGCGAGACCAGCACGACCGTGCCGATGGCGAGCGGCACCTGGCCGCCGATGGCGTCGATCATGAGCGGGCCGCCGCCCTTGTACGGAACGTGGGTGAACTGCACGTGCTCCATGTTCGCGATCTGCGTCATCGCGAGGTGGCCGAGGCTGCCGCTGCCCACGGACCCGAACGCCACCGGCTGCGACTTCGCCGCCGCGAGCACGTCGCGGAAGTCCTTGAACGGCTGGTTCGGATGCGCGACCAGCGCCATGGGCGCAGTCCCGAGGAGCATCACGTTGGCCAGGTCCTTCAGCGTGTCGTACGGCATGTGCGACATCAGCGAGGGATTCACGCCGTGGGTGTCGAACACGACCGCGAGCGTGTGGCCGTCGGGTGCCGCCTGCGCCACCACCTGCGTGCCGATCACGCCCGAGGCGCCGGTGCGGTTCTCCACGATGAATTGCTGGCCGGTCTGCTGCGTGAGCTGCGCGGCGAACAATCGTGCCACCGCGTCCACGGATCCGCCGGGCGGGAACGGCGAGATGATCCTCACCGTCTTGGTGGGCCACGACTGGCCGAAAGCGCCCACGCTGGCGACAGCGACGCACGCGGCGGCCAGGAGCCGGATTATTTTCATCGTCACCTCCTTGGCGCGGAATGCTAGCATGGCCGCTCCCGTTCACCCGGGAGACCGCCATGCTGCTGCAGCCCCTGCGGATCCTGCGCGCAGCGCTCGCCTGCGCGAGCCTGGCCGCGCTTGCCGCCCACGGCGCCGCCCCGAGCGCCGCGCCCGCCCCCGCGCCTTCGCCTGACGTCCCGGCGCATTACCGGCAGATCATCGAAGCGACCGGCGCGGTCGTCGGCGTCAAGGTGCGCGCGATCGCCAACGCGCGAAGCGCCGACACGCTCGGCGCCGAGCGCACCGGCAGCGGCGTCGTGTTCGCGCCGCAGGGCCTCATCCTCACGGTCGGCTATCTCATCCTCGAGGCCGACGACGTGCAGGTCAGCACCGCGCAGGGCCGCAGCGTGCCCGCCTCGGTGGTGGCGTACGACCATGCGACGGGCTTCGGGCTGCTGAAGCCCCTGGGCCCGCTCGACGTGAAGCCGATCGCGCTCGGCTCCTCGGCGAAGGTGGACGTGCTCGACCGCCTGCTGGTCGCCTCGGGCGCGGGCGAGGACAACCTCTCGGTGGCCACGGTGGTGGCGAAGAGGGCATTCGCCGGCTACTGGGAGTACCTGCTCGACGAGGCCATCTTCACCTCGCCGCCGCGCGCGGACTTCGGCGGAGCGGCCCTCATCAACACCGAAGGGCAGCTGGTCGGCATCGGCTCGCTCTTCGTCATGGACGCGGCCACGCCGGGCGAGCGCCTGCCGGGCAACATGTTCCTCCCCATCGACCTGCTGAAGCCGGTGCTCTCCGAGATGATCGCGACGGGCCGCCAGCACGGCGGGCGACGGCCCTGGCTCGGCGTGAGCTCCATCGAGCAGGACGGCCGGCTGAAGGTGCTGCGCGTCTCCGCCGACGGCCCGGCCGAGAAGGCGGGCCTCGAGCCGGGCGACATCATCCTCGGCCTGGACGGCACCAAGGTGCATACGCTTCCCGATTTCTATCGCAAGCTGTGGGCCGCGGGAAAGCCGGGCACGGAGGTCACGCTCGAGGTGCTCAAGGGCACCGAGGTGCGCGAGTTCAAGGTGCGATCGATCGACCGCATCGACATGATCAGGAGAAGGCCGACCATCTGACGCAGGAGAGGGTCGCCCCCGCGAAGGCGGGGTTTCCAACGCCAACAACGACACGCAAGGAGGACCGGATGCCCAAAACGATGACACTCGACGTCAACGGCAGGATGGTGAAGGTCGCCGTCGACGACCCCACGATGCCGCTGCTCTATGCGTTGCGCAACGACGTGGGGCTGCACGGCCCGCGATTCGGCTGCGGCCTGGGCCAATGCGGAGCGTGCACCGTGCACGTCGACGGGCGCGCCGTGCGCTCGTGCTCCGTGCCCATCGGGGAAGTGGCCGGCAAGAAGATCGTGACGCTCGAGGGCCTGGGCACGCCGTCGAAGCCGCATCCGCTGCAGGTCGCATTCACCGAGCTCCAGGCGGTGCAGTGCGGCTATTGCGTGAACGGCATGATCATGCAGGCCGCGGCGTTCCTCAAGACGAATCCGAAGCCGACCGAGCAGGAAATCCGCATGGCGCTCGAGGAGAACCTCTGCCGCTGCGGAACCCACACGCGCATCCTCGCCGCCGTGAAGCGCGCGAGCGAGCTCGCCTGAGGAGGCCGCCATGAACGCAAGGCTCAACCGTCGCGAATTCCTCAAGACCGGTGGCGCGCTGGTCGTCACGTTCGCCGTCGCCCCGCGCGGCGCCGATGCCGCGCCCGCCGCGGCGAAGGCGAAGACCGTCGCCGGCGACCAGGTGGACGGCTTCCTCGCCGTCGATGCGAAAGGCGGCGTCACCGTGTACTCGGGCAAGGTCGACCTCGGCACCGGCGTGCGCACCGCGATGACGCAGATCGCCGCCGAGGAGCTGTGCGTGCCGCTCGATCGCGTGCACGTGGTCCAGGGCGACACGCTGCTCACGCCGGACCAGGGCGTCACTTTCGGCAGCCTCTCGATCCAGAATGGCGGCATGCAGATCCGCCAGGCGGCGGCCACCGCGCGGCAGGCGCTGGTGAAGCAGGCGGCCATCAGGCTGGGCGCCGATCCGTCGGCCATCGTGGTGCGCGACGGCGTCGCCACCGCCAGGGGCGGCGGCCCGGGCGTGAGCTACGGCGACATCGTCGGCGGCTACGATTTCCGGATGGAGCTCGATCCCAAGGCGCCGCTCAAGGACCCGAAGGAATACACGATCGTCGGCAAGAGCGTCCCGCGGCTGGACATTCCCGACAAGGTCACCGGCCGCTTCACGTACATGCACGACTTCAGGCTGCCCGGCATGATCCATGCGCGCGTGGTGCGCCCCGCGGCGCTCAAGGCATCGCTCGTCGCGTTCAACGACAACGCGTGCCGGAAGCTTCCGGGATACGTGGGGGCGGTGCGCAAGGGCAACTTCCTCGCCGTGCTGGCGAAAAACGAATGGACGGCCATCCGCGCGGCGAGGGCGATCGAGGCGCAGTGGTCGGAGTGGACCGGGCTTCCGGACCAGTCCCACCTCTGGGATTACGTGCGCGGCGTGAAGGTGAACAAGACCGAGCCCTTCCAGGAGGTGGGCAAGCCGCAGGAAGCCTTCCAGGCGCCGAACGCGCGCACGATGAGCGCCGTGTACGACTTCGCCTCGCAGACGCACGGCTCGCTCGGGCCCTCGTGCGCGGTGGCGAAGTACGAGGACGGCAAGCTCACCTCGTGGAGCGCCTCGCAGGCGACGCACCTGCTGCGCAAGCAGCTCGCCAACATGCTGGAGATGAAGCCCGACGACGTGCGCTGCGTGTACATCGACGGCGCCGGCTGCTACGGGCGCAACGGCCACGAGGATGCGGCGGCCGACGCGGCGCTCATCGCCCGCGAGATCGGCGGCGGCGTGCCGGTGCGCGTGCAGTGGATGCGCGAGGACGAGCACGGCTGGGACCCGAAAGGCCCGCCGACGCTGCTCGAGCACAAGGCCGCGCTCGACGACAAGGGCGGCATCGTCGCGTGGCAATCGACCGTGTACATCCCGGACCGCCCGAAGGACATCGCCGTCGCGCTCGTGGCCGCCGAGCACGCGGGGCTGCCGCACGAGGCCTCGCACCCGGGCAACATCCACGCCTCGCTCGCGATCCCGTACACGGTGCCGAACATCGCGTGCCAGGCGAAGTGGCTCGCGGAAACGCCCTTCCGCCCGTCGTGGATCCGCACGCCGGGGCGCATGCAGAACACGTTCGCGAACGAAAGCTTCGTGGACGAGATCGCGGCCGCCACGGGCGCCGATCCGCTCGAGCTGCGCCTGCGCTACCTGAACGACCCGCGCGGGCGCGAGCTGCTCGAGCGCCTCGTGAAGCTCTCGGGCTACCAGCCGCGCAAGGGACCGCGCGACACGGGCGAGGTCGCGAAAGGCCGCGGCGTCTCCTACGTGAAGTACGAGCTGGTGCGCACCTACGTCGGTGCCGTGGCGGACGTCGAGGTGAATCGCCGCACGGGACAGGTGCAGGTGACGGGCTTCCACGTGGCGCACGATTGCGGGCAGGTCATCAACCCGGACGGCCTGCGCAACCAGATCGAGGGCAACGTCGTGCAGACGCTCGGCCGCACGCTCTACGAGGAGATCAAGTTCGACCGCTCGCGCGTGACGAGCACCGACTGGGCCAGCTACCGCACGGTGAAGTTCACCGACGTTCCCACGATCCGGATCGACCTCGTCGACCGCCCCAACGAGAAGCCGTGGGGCGCGGGCGAGCCCACCGCCGCGGTCGTGCCCTCGGCGATCGCGAACGCGATCTTCGACGCCACCGGCGCGCGGCTGCGCTCGGTGCCGTTCACGCCCGACAAGGTGCTCGCCGCGCTGAAGACCGCCTGACCCGGGGACGCACCCCGGGGACGCACCCCGGGGACGCACCCCCGGGTGCGTCCCGCGCTTTTCGTTGGCTCTAGAATGCGGCCATGAACGCAGACAATGCGATCCTGTGGCCCATGGGCGCCCTCGTGGCGTTGACTTTCGCGGTCCTCCTGCTGGTTCCCATCCGGCGCTTCCGCGCGGCCTTCGCGAGGCAGGTGACCGCCGCCGATTTCCGCTACGGCGAGTCCGCGAACGTGCCCGGCGACGTGGCCATCCCGAACCGCAACTACATGAACCTGCTGGAGAGCCCCGTGCTCTTCTACGTCGCGTGCCTCACCGTGTACGTGACCCATCGCGTCGACACGGTCTTCGTGGCCCTGGCCTGGATCTACGTGGCCGCGCGCGCCGCGCACAGCGTGGTGCACCTCACCTACAACAACGTGATGCACCGGCTTGCCTTCTTCGGCGCGGGCCTGCTTGTCCTCATCGCGATGTGGGCTCGGTTCTTCCTCATCCTGTGAGCCGCGCCGCGATCGAAAAGGCATGCGACGAGTTGTACGCGGCCCTGCGGCGCATGCGGTTGATCGGCGCCGCCGAGCGGCCCGTGCTGACGCCGCTCGCCGGCGGCGTCTCCTCCGACATCTACCGCGTCGACCTGGCCCACCGGCGCATCTGCATCAAGCGCGCGCTCGCGAAGCTCAAGGTGAGCGCCGAGTGGCACGCGCCGGTGGAGCGCAACCGCTACGAGGTCGAATGGATGCGTGCCGCGCGTGCGATCGTGCCGACGCTGGTGCCGGAGGTCCTCGCGGAAGACCGCGAGAGCGGCACGTTCGCGATGGAGTACCTGGAGCCCGAGCACCACCCGGTGTGGAAGGCGCAGCTTCGCGACGGCATCATCGATGTGCAGGTCGCGGCCGAGGTCGGGCGCCGCGTGGCGGCGATCCATGCGGCGACCTTCGCGGACGATGCCATCGCGCGCCGGTTTCCGACGGACGCGATCTTCCACGCGATCCGCATCGAGCCGTACCTGCTCGCCACCGCCCGCGCGCATCCCGAATGCGCCGCGGCGCTCGAGGCGCTGGCCGACGTGACGGGCGGCACGCATCGCGCGCTCGTGCACGGCGACGTGAGCCCGAAGAACATCCTCGTCGGCCCGCACGGCCCCATCCTGCTCGACGCCGAATGCGCGTGGCATGGCGATCCCGCGTTCGACGTCGCCTTCTGCCTCAATCACATGCTGCTCAAATGCCTGTGGCGCCCGCAATGGCGCTCGCGTTACCTGCTCTGCTTCGACGCGCTCGCCGAGACTTACGTCGCCGGCATGGGAGCGCAGGCCGCCGCGATCGAGCGGCGCGCGGCGCGCCTGCTGCCCGGCCTCTTCCTCGGGCGCGTCGACGGCAAGTCGCCCGCCGAGTACGTCACGCAAGAGCGCGACAAGGAACGCGTGCGCCGCGTGGCGCGCGAGCTGCTCCTTCGCCCCGCCGATCGTCTGGCGCAGGTGCGAAGCGCATGGGACGCGGAGCTGCAGCGATGAGCGCGGCCACGATCGCCGCCGTTCGCGGCCGGCGCGTGTGGGATTCGCGCGGGCGGCCCACGGTGGAAGCCGAGGTGCGGCTTTCGTCGGGCGCCATGGGCCGTGCGATCGCGCCGGCCGGTGCCTCGCGCGGCACGCACGAAGCGATCGACCTTCGCGACGGCGGCGAGCGCTTCGGCGGGCTCGGCGTGGATCGCGCGGTGGCGAACGTCAACGGCGAGATCGCGCGCTGCCTGCAAGGGCGCGACGCGACCGACCAGCGCGGGGCCGACGAGGCGATGACCGCGCTGGACGGCACGCCCAACCTGTCGCGGCTGGGCGGCAACGCGGTCATCGCGGCGTCGATGGCGGTGCTTCATGCCGCGGCGCGGGCGAGCGGCGCGCCGCTGTACGCTTGGCTCGCGCAGGGCGGCCCCACGCGCCTGCCGATGCCCGAGATCCAGATTTTCGGCGGCGGCGCGCACGCCTCGCGCCGTGTCGACGTGCAGGACTTCATGGTGATGCCGCTCGGCGCGAAGAGCTTCTCGCAGGCGCTGGAGATGACGGCCGAGGTCTATCGCGCGGCCGGGGACCTCATGCGCGAGGCGGGCCGGCTGCAGGGCGTCGCCGACGAAGGCGGCTACTGGCCGGCCTTCGCGAGCAACGAGGAGGCGCTCGACATGCTCGTGCGCGCCATCGAGCGCGCGCGCTTCGTGCCGGGCGACGAGGTCGCCATCTCGCTCGACATCGCCGCGTCGGAATTCGGCAGCGAGGGCCGCTACCGCCTCGCGCTCGACGAACGCGAGCTCGACAGCGACGGGCTCTGCGAGCTGTGGCTGCGCTGGCTGCAGCGCTACCCGATCGCCTCGATCGAGGATCCGCTCGCCGAGGACGATGCAGCGGGCATGGCGCGATTCACCGCCGCGGCCGGCGGACGCGTGCAGATCATCGGCGACGATTTCCTGGTCACGAACGCCGTGCGCGTGAGGCAAGCCGCGGCCGAAGGCGCGTGCAACGCGCTGCTCGTGAAGCCGAACCAGGCCGGCACCGTCAGCGCGACGCGCGAGGCGTTCGAGGCGGCGCGCGCGGCGGGATGGAACACCATCGTGTCGGCGCGCTCCGGCGAGACCGAGGACGTCACCATCGTTCACCTCGCGACCGGCTGGGATGCGGGGCAGCTCAAGGTGGGCTCCTTCTCGCGCTCCGAGCGCATGGCGAAGTGGAACGAGGCGCTGCGACTCGAGGAGGCGCTGGGGGCGGCGCGGTTCGCGGCGGGCGTGGTGCGCAAACCGGGGCAACGCTGATAAAGTGGCCTTCCGCCGCAACCCGCCGGAGGCGCCATGGATCTCGCGAATGCCCGAGTCGGCCAGCTGTCCATCCCGGTGCAGGATTTCGAGCGCGGCGTCGCGTTCTTCCGCGACACGCTCGGCCTGCCCTTCCTCTTCTCCGCGCCGCCGCAGATGGCGTTCTTCCAGTGCGGCTACGTGCGGCTCCTCGTGGGCGTGCCGCCGAAGGACGAGCCGCCGCAGCGCCCGTGCGCTACGATCTACTTCCACGTCGAGGACATCGAGGCGGTGCACGAAACGCTTCGACGCCGCGGCGTGCGCTTCCGCACCGAGCCGCACGCCGTGCATCGCAGCGGCGCGATGGAGCTGTGGCTCGCCGAGTTCGAGGATCCCGACGGGAACTCGCTCGCGCTGATGTGCGAGATGGTCGCGCCGGTGGCGCTCCAGCCGGCCTGAGGAGACGCGCGATGGCACGCCTGGTGGGGCTGATCCTGTCCTGCATCGCGTCCGCGGCGCTCGCCCAGCCGCTGTCCACGACCACGCCGGAGGCCGCCGGCTTCTCGCCCGAAGGTCTCGTGCGCATCGACCGCTTCTTCGAGCGCGAGATCGCCGCCGGCCGCGTGCCCGGCGCCGTCGTCGCCATCGCGCGCGACGGCAAGCTGGTGCTCTACAAGTCGTACGGTTACCTGGACAAGGCGGGCGGCGAGCGGATGCCGCTCGACGCGATCTTCAATTTCGCGTCGATGACGAAGCCGATGGCGGTGGTCGGCGGGCTCGCGCTCACGGAAGACGGCCGCCTGCCGTGCCCGCGGCGAAGCGCAAGCGCATCGCGCGCGGCTTGCCGAACGATCCGCTCACGGGCAAGCCGCAGCCGATACCGATCCTCGACGCCGACGTGAAGTTCGACTGCGCCGGCGCGTGCGCCTACGGCACCGTCGCCGACTACCTGCGCTTCGCGCAGATGCTCCTGGACGGCGGCGCGATCGACGGGCGCCGCGTGCTCGGGCCGAAGACCGTGGCCTTCATGACGAGCGACCACCTCGCCCTCAACATCAAGAACCAGGTCGCCGGCATCGAGCCGCATCGCGATGGCTACGGCTTCGGCCTCGGCGTCGCGGTGCGCCTCGTCGACGGCGTCGCCGCGATCCCCGGCAGCCCCGGCGACTTCACGTGGAACGGCGCGTACGGCACCGCGTTCTGGGTCGATCCGCAGGAGCGGCTCGTGGTCGTCTACGGCACGGTCGCGCCCGGCGACTTGCGCAAGTACTACCGCGAGCAGATGGCGGATCTCGTGTACGGCGCGATGACGCAGCTTCGACGCAGCCGCTGACCAGCCGCGAGCATTGCCTCAGATGCGGCGGCGCCGCGCCATCCGCGCCATCGCGATCGAAAGCGCCGCGCTGCCGAGCGTCTGCACGAGCTGCGGATGCTGCGCGTAGAAGCGACTGACGCGTTCGATGATGCCCGGGTCGCGACGCGCGCCCTCGGCCGCCGCCGCTTCCACGCCCATGGCGCTCTCCTCGTCGTGTGGAGGTAGACGAGCCAGCCGGAACGGGAGTTCAAGGCCGACGCCGAAGCGAGCGATCCGAAAGGACCGGTGCCGACGAAGCGGCCTAGGGAATGTTGCGAATCACGGCCACACCGGTGGACATCGTCAGGTAGGCCTCGCGGCCCGACAGGGCGATTCCGAACGGGCCGCTCAACGTCCCGGGCAACGGCCCGGGCGTGAAACCATCCTGGGCCGGTGTCCCCGCCAGCGTGGTCACGCTTCCGTCCGCGGCGACGACGCGAACGGTGTGCGCATCGGTGACGAAGACGCGGCCGTCCGGCGCCACCGCGACGTCCCCGACCGGACCCGGACTGAAGAGCAACGGACCCATCGGATCGCTGCTGCCTCCGAAGAGCGCGTTCCGGGCGATCGTCGTGACCTCGCCCGCGGGCGTGATCCGGCGAAGCGAGTGGTTGACCGGATCCGCCACGAAGAGGTCGCCCGATGCGCCGAGCGCGAAGCCCCCGACGAGCCCGAAGCGGGCCGCGGTCCCGACACCGTCGTCGCTGCCGCTCGAGCTTCCGGCGAAGGTCGTGAGCCCGCCTTGCGGCGTGAGCTTCAGGATCCGGAAGGTGTCGCCGATGTAGAGGTTGCCCGAGCGATCGACGGCGAGCGCGTGCGCGCTCATGTCGAGCGTGGCGTTGCCGTTGATGTCTCCGAGCACGGCGACTTCGCCGACATTTCCGTCCGGCGTGATCCTGAACAGCTTCGCCGGGACGAAGAAGCGAGGACCGAGCAGGCTTCGATAGGCGACATACACGGTCCCCTGGGCATCGACGGCAATGCCACCGGGGATCCCCGATCCGCCCCGGACCGTCGCGAGCGTGGCGACGTGTCCATCGCGCGAGATCGTGCGCACCGCCCCGTTTCCGCCATCGAACACGTAGATGATCCCCGTCGTGTCCGTCGCGATGCCCGCCGCGCCGTTGAAGCGCGCGTCCGGCCCCGGCCCGTCGACGAATCCCGTGCCCGCGGACGCGACCCCGGCGAACGTGCTCACCACGCCCGCCGGCGACATCGCCATCACCGTGTTCAACTGACGGTCGACGAAGTGGATGCCTCCATCGGCCGACACGGCAAGCGGATGGGGCTCGTTCACGGTAGCGCCGGTTCCGAGATCGGGAGAGCCGGAGATCGTGGTCACGACACCGGAGGCCGTGACCTTCCTGAAGGCATAGCTGCGCCGGTCGGAGACGTACGCGTTGCCTGAAGCGTCGGACGCGATTTCGAAAGGAAGGTCGAATGTCGCCTCGGCCCCGGTGCCATCCGCGCTGCCCGACACGCCCACGCGGCCGGCCACGGTTCGCACGAAGCCGTCCGGCGTGAGCCTGCGAATCGTCTTGTTCTCCGCGTCCGCGATCCAGAGGCCACCGGCCCCGTCGCTCGCGATCGCGGTTCCCGCGCCGAAACGCGCTTGCAGGGCAGGCCCATCGTCGGATCCGCTTTGGCCCACGGCGCCGGCGATCGTGGTCACGACGCCCTGCGTCGAGATGCGCCGGATCGTGTTGTTCCCGCTATCGGATACGAACACGTTGCCGACCGCGTCGACCGCCACGGCCGTGGGCGACTTGAAGCGTGCGGACGCGGCCGGGCCGTCGTCGCTGCCGCTGTCCGGCGAGCCCGCGTAGGTGCTCACCGAACCCGCAGGCGTGACCTTCCGGATGCTGTTGTTCTCGTTGTCCGCGACGTAGAGGTTCGCCGACGAATCGAGTGCGAGGCGCAGCGGCCGGCGGAACCGTGCCTGCGACCCCGTGCCGTCCACCCAACCCTGCACGTGGGCCAGGCCCGCGAGCGTCGTGACGACGCCCTGCGCGTCGATCCTGCGAATCGTGGCGTTGCGCAAGTCGCATACGTACACGTTGCCCGCGACATCGACGGCAATGCCGGCCGGACCGTCGAAGCGCGCGACATCGGCGGGGCCGTCCACGCTGCCGGCGCCGCCGGGCGCGACCCCTGCGAGCAGGGCGAGCGAAGGCGGGCCGGCAACTTGTTCATCGGAGCTGCCGCCACCGCCGCCCCCGCACGCCGTGGCGAGGCTCGCGGCGACGAGCCACGCGGCCAGGCGAAAGATCGGGCTCATGCGTGGCGATCTTCACTCTGCCGCCAGCTTTTCCTTCTCCGCCTGGTCGAACGACTGGCCACCGCCGTAGCTCGCGAGCGCGGTGATCGTGCCGCCCTTGGTGACCTTCACCGCGCAGTACTTGAGCTCGGCGATCTTGCCGAACGGGTCGAGCGCCGGGTTCGTGAGCTCGTTGGCCGCGGCCTCGTAGAACGCGAACGGGATGAAGATGGCACCGCGCGGCGTGCCGTCGTCGGCGCGCGCCACGAGCGAGATTTTCCCGCGGCGCGAGGCGACCGTGATCGTGTCGCCGGGCAGCGCGCCCATCGCGTCCAGGTCGAGCGGATGCAGCGATCCGACCGCCGCGGGCTCGATCGCATCGAGCACGGAAGCGCGGCGCGTCATCGAGCCGGTATGCCAATGCTCGAGCTGGCGCCCGGTGATGAGCACGAACGGGTAGTCCTTGTCGGGCCGCTCGTTGGCGGGGATCAGGTCCGCCGGGACCAGCTTGCCGCGGCCGTCCTTCGTCGGGAACTTGTCCACGAAAACGACGGACTGCCCCGGATCGTCCTCGGTGCGGCACGGGTACGTCACCGCCGATTGCTCCTCGAGGCGCTTCCACGAGATGCCGCCGATGGAGTTCATCGCCTGGCGCATCTCCTCGTAGACCTGCGCCACGCCGCTTTCCGGCCCCGTGTAGTTCCACCCGCAGCCGAGGCGCTTGCCGATCTCCTGGATGATCCAGAGGTCCTGGCGCGCATCGCCCGGCATGTCGAGCGCGCGACGGCCCAGCTGCACGATGCGGTCGGTGTTGGTGACGGTCCCGGTCTTCTCGGGCCATGCCGAAGCGGGCAGCACGACATCGGCGAGGTAGGCCGTCTCGGTGAGGAAGATGTCCTGCACGACGAGGTGCTCGAGCTTCGCGAGACCCTCGCGCGCGTGGTTCGCGTTCGGATCCGACATGGCGGGGTTCTCGCCCTCGACGTACATGCCCTTGATCTTGCCGTCGCACGCCGCGTCCATGATCTCGACGACGGTGAGGCCCGGCGTGTGGTCGAGCTTGCGGCCCCAGAATTTCTCGAAGCGCTCGATGGCGGCGGGGTCGTCCACGCGCTGGTAGTCCGGATACATCATCGGGATGAGGCCCGCGTCGGAGGCGCCCTGCACGTTGTTCTGCCCGCGCAGCGGATGGAGCCCCGTGCCCGGACGGCCGATCTGGCCCGTGATGAGCGACAGCGCGATGAGGCAGCGCGCGTTGTCCGTGCCGTGCACGTGCTGCGACACGCCCATGCCCCAGAGGATCATCGAGCCCTTCGAGGTGGCGAACGCCCGCGCGACCTCGCGCAGCGTCTGCGCCGGGATGCCGCAGATGGGCGCCATCTTCTCGGGGCTGTAGCCCTTCACGTTCTCGCGCAGCGCCTCGAAGTTGCTCGTGCGCTGGCGCACGAACTCCTTGTCGTAGAGGTCCTCGTCGATGATCGTGTAGAGCATCGCGTTCAGCATCGCGACGTCGGTATCGGCCTGGAACTGGAGGTAGCGCCACGTGTAGCGCGAGAGCTCGTTGCGCCGCGGATCGCAAACGATGAGCTTCGCGCCGCGCTTGGCCGCGTTCTTCATCCACGTCGCGGCAACCGGGTGGTTCGACGTGGGGTTCGAGCCGATGAGGAAGATGAGGTCGGCCTTCTCGACCACGTCCGAGACCTGGTTCGAGACGGCGCCGGAGCCCACGCCTTCGAGCAGCGCCGCCACCGACGAGGCATGGCAAAGGCGCGTGCAGTGGTCCACGTTGTTGCTGCCGAAGCCCGTGCGCACGAGCTTCTGGAAGAGGTAGGCCTCCTCGTTCGAGCCCTTCGCGCTGCCGAAGCCGGCGAGGGCCTTCGGGCCGTCGCGGTCGCGGATTTTCGCGAGCCCGCCCGCGGCGAAATCGAGCGCCTCTTCCCACGTGGCCTCGCGGAAGACCTGGCTCCAGTCGAGCGGATCGACCTTGAAGTCGGCGGTCTTGGCCACGCCCGCCTTGCGGATGAGCGGCTTGGTGAGGCGATGCGGGTGGTGCACGTAGTCGAAGCCGAAGCGGCCCTTCACGCACAGGCGCTCGTGGTTGGCCGGGCCGTCCTTGCCCTCGACGCGGACGATCTTGTTGTCCTTCACGTGGTAGGTGAGCTGGCAGCCCACGCCGCAGTACGGGCACACCGAATCCACGGTCTTGTCGGCCTTGACCTGGTAGGCCCTCTTCGCCGGGGCGAGCGCGCCCGTGGGGCACGCCTGCACGCATTCGCCGCACGCCACGCACGTGGACGCGCCCATCGGATCGTCCATGTCGAAGACGATCTTCGAATCGAGGCCGCGGAAAGCGTAGCCGATGACGTCGTTCACCTGCTCCTCGCGGCACGCGCGCACGCAACGGGTGCACTGGATGCACGCGTCGAGGTTGACGTCCATCGCGGGATGCGACAGGTCCTGCTTCCAGCCCTCGCGCGCCGGGAAGCGGCCCTTCTTCACGCCCAGCTTGCCGGCCCAGTACGTGAGCTCGTTGGCGCCCGGCTTCAGGTCCTCATCGATGGTGACGTCGTTCATGAGGAGCTCGACCACCATCTTCTGCGAGGCGAGCGCGCGGGCGTTGTTGCTCTGCACCTCCATGCCCTGCGCAGGCGCGCGGCAGCACGACGGCGCCAGCACGCGCTCGCCCTTGATCTCCACCATGCACGCGCGGCAGTTCCCGTCCGGCCGGTAGCCCTCCTTGTAGCAGAGGTGCGGGATGTCCACGCCATGGCGCTTCGCGGCCTGGATGATGGTCTCGCCCTCGAAGGCGGAGATCGTGTCGCCGTTCAGCTTGAACTCGATCGTCTCGGTCTTGCCGAGCAGGTCGTTCATTTTCATAGGATCACCGTAAGCCCGGGGCCCAATTAGACTTCGTCACTGAAATGCTTGATCACGCAGCGGATCGGGTTGGGCGCCGCCTGGCCCAGGCCGCAGATCGATGCATCGGCCATGGCGACGGAAAGCTCCTCGAGCAGCTCGCGATCCCACTTCCCTTCGCGCATGAGCTCGGCCGCCTTCACGGTGCCCGAGCGGCACGGCGTGCACTGGCCGCAGGACTCGTGCGCGAAGAAATCCATCATGTTCTGCGCCGCGTCCCGCGCCTTGTCGTGGTCCGACAGGATGATCACCGCGGCCGAGCCGATGAAGCAGCCGTACGGCTGCAGCGTGTCGAAATCGAGCGGGATGTCGCCCATGGAAGCGGGCAGGATGCCGCCCGAGGCGCCGCCCGGCAGGTACGCGTAGAACGCGTGGCCGTCGAGCATGCCGCCGCAGTATTCGTCGATGAGCTCCTTCACGGTGATGCCGGCGGGCGCGAGGTGCACGCCCGGCTTCTTCACGCGGCCCGACACCGAGAACGAGCGCAGCCCCTTGCGGCCGTGGCGGCCGTGCTGCGAGAACCACTGCGCGCCCTGCTCGATGAGGTCGCGCACCCAGAAGAGCGTCTCCATGTTGTGCTCGAGCGTGGGACGGCCGAAGAGGCCCACCTGCGCCACGTACGGCGGACGCAGGCGCGGCATCCCGCGGCGGCCCTCGATCGACTCGATCATCGCGGATTCCTCGCCGCAGATGTAGGCGCCCGCGCCGCGGCGCAGGTGGATGCGCGGCAACTCCGCGGGCGGGTTCGCGACGAGCGCCGCGACCTCGCGCTCCAGCATCTCGCGGCACGCGTGGTACTCGTCTCGCAGGTAGACGAAGATGTCCTTGATGTCGCACGCCCATGCCGCGATCAGCATGCCCTCGAGGAAGCGGTGCGGATCGCGCTCGAGATAGTGGCGATCCTTGAAGGTGCCCGGCTCGCCCTCGTCGATGTTCACGGCCATGAGGCGCGGCGCCGGCTCGCTGCGCACGATGCGCCACTTGCGGCCCGCGGGGAAGCCCGCGCCGCCGAGGCCGCGCAGGCCCGCGTCCTCCATCGTCTTGATGACGCTTTCGACGTCGCGCTTGCCGCTGGCGCACTCGACGAAGGTCTTGTAGCCGCCCTGGCTCACGTAGTCCTTGAACCCGTGCGGCTCGTGCGGCACGGGTTTCGTGTGGCCTTCCTTCACGGCCTTCACCACGTCGCCGGCCTTCGCGTGTCCGAACGCGTTCTGCCCGACGCACACCGCCGGCGCTTCGGCGCAGCGCCCGATGCAGGGGGCGGCGATGACGCGCACGTTGGGGCCGACGAGCCCCGGGAGCTTCTCGAGAAGGTCCTTCGCGCCGGCCATCTGGCAGGAGAGCGTCTCGCAAACCCGCACGGTGATCGCGGGCGGCGCGTCCTCGCCCTCCTTCACGACGTCGAAGTGGTGATAGAACGTGGCCACCTCGTACACCTCGGCCTGCGCGAGGCGCATCGCCTCGGCGAGCGCGTTCAGGTGCGCGGCCGACAGGTGGCCGAAGCGGTCCTGGATGCGGTGCAGGTTCTCGATCAGGTACTCGCGCTCGCGCGGCACGCCCTCGATGAGGCGCGCGATCTCTTCGCGGGCGACGGGATCGACCGGGCGGCCTTTCGGCGTCGGGCGGGTACGGCGAATCTTGGAGACTGGAATTGCGACGGTATCGGCCATGGCGTGATGTCGATGGTTTGCAGTTTCGCGCCCGGGACAGGCGCTCCTTCTGCGGCGGGACCGGCGTAGCTGCGAGTCGCTGGCCGGAGGCCTTCGCGGGAGGTGCGAAGGTCTCGCGAATCAGAGCATTAGATTACCGGACCGGGGGCTCCTGAGGGCTTGACCCGAGTCAAGCCCTTCCGGGCCGTTCGGATCACCTGAAGAGGACGAAGGCCTTCTCGAGGGTGATCCAGATCCCCCACGCGAGCGGAATGCCCACCGCGAGCCACGCCGCGACGGCGAGCGGCGCCGGGGTTTCCGCGGTGCCGTCCACGCGCGAGACGACGCGGCCGCCCTCGTGGCCGGCGCGCCGCTCGGCCTCGAGCTCGGCGTCCGTCATGTAGTGCTTCTCGTCCACCGGCTTGACGAGCCAGTTGAGCGCCACGCCGATCGCGAGCAGCCCGCACAGGATGTACGCCGTGATGTCGTAGACCTGGGCCCGCGGCACGCCATGGTCCAGCTGGTACTCCCGCAGGTAGTTCACGATCACCGGGCCGAAGATGCCCGCGGCCGAC
The DNA here is from genome assembly GCA_035719385.1 of Usitatibacter sp. Classification (GTDB taxonomy): domain Bacteria; phylum Pseudomonadota; class Gammaproteobacteria; order Burkholderiales; family Usitatibacteraceae; genus Usitatibacter. The sequence goes on along the minus strand of DASTGG010000158.1, from coordinate 6,372 downwards.
CACGCCGTGAGCAACCGGCCATGGATGGCGCCGACCATCTGCGTGCCGAACAGGTCCGCGAGATACGCGGGCACGGTCGAGAAGCCTCCGCCGTACATCGACAGGATGATGCAGAACGCGGCCACGAACATCGCGATGTGGCCATAGTGACCCGACCACGGCGCCGACGCGTAGAGCACGATCCCGAGAAGCAGGAACGTGTAATAGGTCGCCTTGCGGCCGATGTAGTCGGATGCGGACGCCCACGCGAATCGGCCGCCGATGTTGAAGAGGCTCAACAGCCCGGTGAAGCCGGCGGCGATCGCGGCGACCTGCCCCTTCTGCGCCAGCGTGAGGTCGTTGAACTTCACCGCGACGCCGATGAGCTGGCCGGCGAAGACCTCCTGCAGCATGGGAGAGGCCATGCCGATGATGCCGATGCCGGCCGTGACGTTGAGGCAGAGCACCCACCACACGAGCCAGAATTGCGGCGTGCGCGTCGCGACCGAGAGGTGCACGTGGCGCGCCGTGATCATGCCCCTGGCGGCGCTCGCGGGCGGCGTCCATCCCGCGGGCTTCCAGCCCGTCGGCGGCACGCGGTAGCCGAAGGCGCCGCCCATCATGAACACGAAGTAGACGACGGCCAGCACCACGAACGTCTGCCACACGCCCACGTCCGTCGGCGTCTGGAAATGCTTCATCAGCATGGCGGCGAGCGGCGCGCCGATCATGGCGCCGCCGCCGAAGCCCATGATGGCCATGCCCGTGGCCATGCCGCGCCGGTCGGGGAACCACTTGATGAGCGTCGAGACGGGCGAGATGTAGCCCAGGCCCAGGCCGATGCCGCCGATCACGCCGGAGCCCAGCCAGAGCATCCAGATCTGGTGCAGGTAGACGCCCAGCGCGGAGATGAGGAGGCCGCCGCACCAGCAGACCGCCGAGACGACGCCCGCCTTGCGCGGGCCGGCGTGCTCGAGCCATCCGCCCCAGAGCGCCGCGGCCGAGCCCAGGAACACGAAGAACATCGTGAACATCCACCCCAGGGTGCTGATCTTCCAGTCGCACGTGGCCGCGAAGAGCGTGGCGACGAACGACATGTCCGCGGGGCAGGCGATGGACTTCGTGATGCCGACCGCGCGCGACAACGGCAGCCAGAACACGCTGAAGCCGTACGCCATCCCGATGCATAGGTGGATCGCGAGCGCCGCGGGCGGCACGAGCCAGCGGTTGAAGCCCGGACGGGCGACGGTGCGCTCCTTGTCGAGCCACGACGTGCCGACGACGTCGGGGCCCAGGGTACCGACAGCCTGGTTCATGGAATATTTCCCTCCTCGCTTATGTTGTGGATTGCATATTTGGCGGCGCGACCCGCGGCCCCGACGCTAGCAGCCGCGCCGGAGGGCTTCAATAAGCGCGCGGGAGCCGTTACCATCGGCGTCGACGAGCAGGAGCCATATGTCCGACCATGCATAAACTCGCCATCCGTCCGACGTGGGTGCTGCGCGAGCACGCGGGCGACGCGCAGCTCATGCCGCGCCTGCTGCAGTTGCTCGGGGCGATCCATGAAACCGGCAGCCTCGCCTCGGCGTGCGCGCGCACGGGCCACTCCTACCGCCACGGCTGGGGCGTGGTGCGCGAGGCGCGGCAGATCTTCGGCGCGCCGCTGATCGAGTCGGTGCGCGGGCGCGGCGCGCGCCTCACGCCGCTGGGCGAGAAGCTCGTGTGGGCCGAGCAGCGCATCGCGGCGCGGCTGGGGCCGACCCTGGAGAGCCTCGCCTCGGAGCTCGAATCGGAGCTCGCGCGCGCCTCGTCGGACGCGCTCGGCGTGCTGCGCATCCGCGCGAGCCATGCGTTCGCGCTCACGGCGTTGCGCGACTTCACGGCGCGCCGCCACCATCCGACGCTCGAGGTCACGTACGAAGCCGGCGCCGATGCGCTCGCCTCCCTGCACCATGCGGGTTGCGACGCCGCCGGCTTCCACGTGCCGGAGGGCGCGCTCGAGGCGGCGTTGCTGCCGCTCTATGCCCGCTGGCTCGATCCGCAGGTCCACCGGCTGGTGCAGATCGTGACGCGCCGCCAGGGCATCATCGTGGCCCCCGGCAATCCCAGGGACGTCACCTCGATCGCGGACCTCGCGCGGCCGCAGGTGCGCTTCGTGAACCGGCAGCCCGGCTCCGGCACGCGCCTCGTCCTCGAGAACCTGCTCGCGCGCGCGCGGATCAAGCCGGCGCGCATCCACGGGTACGACCGGGTGGAATACACCCATGCGGCCGTCGCCGCGTACATCGCGAGCGGCATGGCCGACGCGGGCCTCGGCGTGGAAACCGCCGCGCGCCAGTTCCAACTGGGCTTCATCCCGCTCGTGCAGGAACGCTACTTCCTCGCGCTGCGGCGCGAGACGCTGCAGTCGCCCCCGGTCGAGCGCCTGCTCGAGGCGATGCGCAGCCGCGAATTCAGGACGCAGCTCGTGCGGCTGCAGGGCCTCGACGGCGCGCAGTGCGGGACCGTGCTCGAGCTGCGCGAGGCGTTTCCGCATTTCGCCGGCTGGGCGAAGGAGCGGCGCCGCCCCGCCAGGCTCAGGCGACCGTGACCTCCAGGGGGGCCGACTTGCCTTTCGCCGCGATCGAGCGCGTGGCCGCGCCACGCAGGCCGGCGCGCGCCGCGGCCGCGTCCGACAGCAGGATCTCGCCCGCCGCGGCCGCGCCCTCGATGCGCTTGGCGGTGTTCACGGTATCGCCCAGCACGTCGTAGGCCTTCACTTCACGCGCGCCCATCACGCCCTCGACGACGGGGCCGAAATGCACGCCGATGCCGGCGCCGAGCCCGTGCGGCGCCAGCGCTTTCGCCGCGGCTTGCGCGAGGTCCCGCGCCGCGGTCACCGCCTCGGGTGCGTCCGCGAAGACCGCCATCACCTCGTCGGCGTTGAACTTGAAGCGCACCGGCACATGGCGTTCGAAGGCCGCCTCGGCCGCGACGTAGTACGCATTCAGGGCCTCGACCACCGCTTCGGGCGCCTGGCCCTCGCTCCAGCGCGTGAAGCCGCGCACGTCCATGAACACGATCGCGCGCTCGCGCCGCGCGAGCGCCAGGCGCGAAGGATCGCCCATGGCCTGCTCGAGCAGCGGACGCCCGAAGAACCATTCGGAGTACACGCGCAGCTGGCGCGACACGTCGCGCAGCATCGCGAGGTAACGCCCGCTCGTGAGCGCCGACAATCCGGCCACGACGCCGAGCAGCGTGACCGACCATGCGATGAACACATGGCTCGGATCGTCGAAGAAGGTGCGCACGGGATCCTTGCCCGCCGGCGCCGTGAGCACCTCGAAGATCGCGTACATCGTGAAGAGGATGGACGAGCGCACGACGTTCTCGGCCACCAGCAGGGCGGAACGGTAACGCGGCGGCGCGTCGTGCCGCACCTGCTGCAGGGCGCCGATGGCGAGCCCGAAGCCCCAGTAGGCGATGTGATGCGGAGCGGTGAAGAAGCGCGAGCCCTCGATGGCGGCCTCGATCGCCGTGTAGACCGCGGGGCCGACGAGGTTGCCGACGAACGCGCGGCGCGGGCCGCCGGCATCGCGGGCGAGGAAGCGCGCCTGCACGACGGCGGCGAGCATCAGCGCGTAGAAATCCGGGTCGCGGAAATACGCGAAGCCTTCCTCGAGCAGCAGCTCGAGGACGGCGTTGGCGATGGGAAAGATCGCCGAGTTGCCGAAGAGCTCGAGGAAGAAACGCGTCCGGGGCGAGCCTTCGATGGCGGTGTCGAGGCGGCGCACGGTGCCGATTCTACGCTGCGCTTCCGATCGAAGCTAAAGGCGAAACGCAGCGCATCACTCTGCGTTTCCGCCCTTTCAAAAGAAAAGGGGCCCGAAAGCCCCTTCGTTGCCGCGAAGCCTGCGCCCGATCAGAGCACCGACTTCAGCAGCTTGCCCATCTCCGCGGGGTTGCGCGTCACCTTGATGCCGCACTCCTCCATCACCGCGAGCTTCTCCTGCGCCGTGCCCTTGCCGCCCGAGATGATGGCGCCCGCGTGGCCCATGCGCTTGCCGGCGGGGGCCGTCACGCCGGCGATGAAGCCCACGACCGGCTTCTTCATGTTCGCCTTGACCCAGCGCGCGGCGACTTCCTCGTCGGTGCCGCCGATCTCGCCGATCATGATCACGGCATCGGTGTCCGGGTCGTCGTTGAACGCCTTCAGCACGTCGACGTGCTTCGTGCCGTTCACCGGGTCGCCGCCGATGCCGACCGCGGACGACTGCCCGAGGCCGAGCGCGGTGAGCTGGCCCACGGCTTCGTAGGTCAGCGTGCCCGAGCGCGACACCACGCCGATGCGGCCCTTCTTGTGGATGTGGCCCGGCATGATGCCGATCTTGATCTCGCCGGGCGTGATGAGGCCCGGGCAGTTCGGCCCGATGAGCTTCGTCTTCCTGCCCTGCATCCTGTAGCGCGTGCGGATCATGTCGCGCACCGGGATGCCCTCGGTGATGCAGATGACGAGGTCGAGCCCGGCATCGACGGCTTCGTCGATCGCGGCCGCGGCGTAGGGCGGCGGCACGTAGATGACGGAGACGGTGGCGCCGGTGGCGTCCTTCGCTTCCTTCACCGAGTTGTAGATCGGGATGCCCTCGAAGTCCTGGCCGCCCTTGCCGGGCGTGACGCCCGCGACGTAGCAGCTCTTCCCGTTCGCATACTCACGCGACATCTTCGTGTGGAACTGGCCGGTCTTGCCGGTGATGCCCTGCGTGATGACCTTCGTGTCCTTGTTGATCAGAATCGACATTGCCGTTTCCCAATGAGCTGTGTCAGGCCGTCGCGAGCTTCTTCTCGCCCTGCGAAGCCGCCGCAACCACCTTCTGCGCCGCGTCCCCCATGTCGTTCGCCGAGATGATGGGCAGGCCCGACTCGGCGAGGATCTTCTTGCCGATGTCGACGTTCGTGCCCTCGAGGCGCACGACCAGCGGCACCTTGAGGCCGACCTGCCTCGCCGCGGTGACCACGCCGGTGGCGATCACGTCGCACTTCATGATGCCGCCGAAGATGTTCACCAGGATCGCGCGGATGCCCGGGTTCTTCAGCATGATCTTGAAGGCCTCGGTCACCTTGTCCGCGGTGGCGCCGCCGCCCACGTCGAGGAAGTTGGCCGGGCTGCCGCCGAAGAGCTTGATGGTGTCCATCGTGGCCATCGCGAGGCCCGCGCCGTTCACGAGGCAGCCGATGTTGCCGTCGAGCGAGATGTACGAGAGGTCGAACTTCGAGGCCTCGACTTCCGCCGGGTCTTCCTCGTCGAGGTCGCGCATCGCGACGATGTCGGGATGCCGGTAGAGCGCGTTCGAGTCGAAGTTGAGCTTCGCGTCGAGCGCCACCACGCGGTTGTCCCCGGTGACGATGAGCGGGTTCACCTCGACCAGCGAGCAGTCGAGCTCGTCGAAGCACTTGTACAGGCCCTTGAAGAGCTCGCGCGCCTGCGGCACGAGGCTCGCCGGCACGCCGATCTTGCGGGCGACCTCCTCGGCGTCCTCGTCCTCGAGGCCCTTGATCGGGTCGATCGCGCACTTGTGGATCTTTTCCGGCGTCTTCGCGGCGACTTCCTCGATGTCCATGCCGCCCTCGCTCGAGGCCATCAGCACGACCCGCTGGATGGCGCGGTCGACGACGAGCGCGACGTAGAGCTCCTTCTTGATGTTCGCGCCCTCCTCGACCAGCAGGCGGCGCACGAGGCGGCCCTGCGGGCCGGTCTGGTGCGTGACCAGCGTCATGCCGAGGATCTGGCCCGCCAGGGTGCGGACCTCGTCGAGCGAGCGGGCGAGCTTGACGCCGCCGCCCTTGCCGCGGCCGCCCGCATGGATCTGCGCCTTGACGACCCACACGGAGCCGCCCAGCTTCTTCGCCGCCTCGACGGCCTCGTCGACGGAGAAGGCGGGGTAGCCGCGCGGGGTGGCCACGCCGTACTTACGAAAAAGTTCCTTGCCTTGGTACTCGTGGATATTCATGGTGGGGAGACCGCCGGAAAAATCGATGGAGACTACGCTACGGCCCCAGTGTATTGCGGGCCAAAGTCAAAAACCCTTGACCTAGGACAGGTTCGGGGACGCACCCCGGGGACGCACCCCGGGGACGCACCCCGGGGACGCACCCCGCGCCGGCTCAAGGCAGGAAACGTTGGGCGTATTCCGGGGCCGCCAGGAACCCGCTCAGGAGCGCCAGCCCGGAATTGCCACGGTCCATATAGTCCACCCAGAACGCGAACCCCCCGGGCTCGGGCGCGCGCCTGAGCATGCCGATGTACGCCATGGTGACGTACACCTCGTTGCCGATGAGCCCCCGGTATTCGGGGCTCTCCGAGAACTGCAGCATCAGCTGTCCGCGCGACATGCCGGCATCGAGCTGCCCCAGCCA
>DASTGG010000157.1:0-8335 GCA_035719385.1 Usitatibacter sp. | reverse complement strand
AGGTCGGCGATGGTGGCCGTGGCGACGTAGGGGATGTTGTGCGCCATGGCGATGGCGGGCAGGTCCTTGCCCTGCCCGAACACGTTGCCGGGCGCGGGCCCCATCGCCGGCGTGGTGGCGGTGCGCGCCGCCGCGGGCGTGGCCGAGGAGCGCTGCACGCCGGTGTTCATGTACGCGCCGTTGTCGTAGCAGATGTAGAGCACGTCGTCGTTGCGCTCGAACATGCCCGACAGGCACTGGAAGCCGATGTCGGTCGTGCCGCCGTCGCCGCCCTGCGCGATGACGCGCACGTTGTCGCGGCCCTTCACCTTCATCGCGGCGGCCGCGCCGGTCGCGACCGCGGCGGCGTTGCCGAAGAGCGAATGCAGCCACGGGATCTGCCACGACGTCTCGGGATACGGCGTCGAGAAGACCTCGAGGCAGCCCGTCGCGTTCGTGGCGATGAGCTGGTTGTGGGTGGCTTCCATCGCGGCATCGATGGCGAAGCGCGCGCCGAGCGCCTCCCCGCAGCCCTGGCAGGCGCGATGCCCGGAGTTGAGCGAGTTGGTGCGGCGCATGTTCGCCTGCACCGTGCGCGTGTCGGCGGGGAGCAGGCGGTTGCCGACGGTGAACGTGCCGGTCTGGTAGAAGCGAATCGGCTGGAAAGACATGGCTGGCTCAGTCCTCTCCGCCCATGACGGGCGCCTTGCCCTTCACCTCGAGCAGCATGCGCTCGGCGATCGGGCCGCTGCGGCGCACCTCGCGCTCGCGGGCGAGCACGCGCTCGACGGCGCCGCGGTCGAGGTCGAGGAAGGTGACGAGCTCCAGGCGCCCCTCGTCGGCATCGACGATCATCCGCGCGAGCGATTGCTTGGTGATGGGCCGCCCGCCGAGGCCCGCGATCACGGTGTGCACGGGCGTGGGCCGCCCCGAGAGCGACGTGCGGACGTTGTTCGACACGATGCCGCCCAGGCCCACGGCGAGGCTCTTCTCGAGCACGACGACGTGGTGGGCGCGCTGCAGCGCCGCGCGCACGGCAGCGGTCGGCCACGGCCGGAAGCACGAGACCCCGACCACGCCGATCCTCAGCCCCATCTCGCGCAGCTCGTCGCACGTGTCCTTCAGCGTGCCGAGCACCGAGCCCAGCGCCACGATCACCGTCTCGGCGTCGGCCGTGCGATAGGTGCGCACGAGGCCGCCCGCCTCGCGCCCGAAGGCGCGATGGAACTCGCTCGCCCAGCCGGGGATGAGCTCGAGCGCCTGCATCTGCTTCACGTGCGCGAGGTAGCGCACCTCGGTGAACGCTTCGGGCCCGACCATGGAGCCGATCGAGACCGGATCCGCGGGATCGAGCACCTGGCGCGGCTCGAACTTCGGCAGGTAGGCGTCGACCTGCTCCTGCGTCGGCATGTCCACGCGCTCGACCGCGTGCGTGAGGATGAAGCCGTCCATGCACACCATCACCGGCAGCGACAGCTCCTCGGCGAGGCGGAAGCCCTGGATGTGCAGGTCGAGCGCTTCCTGGTTGTCCTCGGCGAAGAGCTGGATCCAGCCGCTGTCGCGCTGGCTCATCGCGTCGGAGTGGTCGTTCCAGATGTTGATGGGCGCGCCGATCGCGCGGTTCGCCACCGTCATCACGATCGGCAGGCCGAGGCCCGACGCGTTGAAGAGCGCCTCGGCCATGTAGAGCAGGCCCTGCGAGGCCGTGGCGGTGTAGGCGCGCGCGCCGGCGGCCGAGGCGCCGATCGACACCGACATCGCCGCGAACTCGCTCTCGACGTTGATGAACTCGCAGGGCGCGAGCGCCCCCGACTTCACGAACTCGCCGAGCGCCTCGACGATGTGGGTCTGCGGCGATATCGGGTACGCGCAGACGACTTCGGGACGGCAGAGGGCGACGGCTTCGGCAACGGCGCGCGACCCCTCAATCTGCTTGTGCATCGACAGGCTCCTGCGTCGCGGCGTGGATTGCCGCATAGGCCGCGCTCGCCGCGGCGATGTTGGCGCGCGCGAGCTTCTCGCTGAAAGTCTCCTCGATCGCCGCGGCCACGGCGTCGAGCGTGATCTGCCGCGTGAGCGCCGCGAAGGCGCCGAGCAACGCCGCGTTGGGCACCGGGCGGCCGATGTGCTTCAAGGCGAGCTCGGTCGCATTCACCGTGGCGAGGCGCTCGCGGCGCCGGCCGCGCACGAAATCGGCGAGGCCCAGCGCGTCGAAATCGCGCGCCGTGTTGATGAGCACGAAGCCGTCCTTGCCGAGGCCGCCGAACACGTCCACCTGGTTGAGCAGCGTCGCGTCCTGGATGATGACGCAGTCCGGCTTCACCACCGGCTCGCGCAGGCGGATGGGGCGCGTGTCGATGCGGCAGAACGCGACGACGGGCGCGCCCATGCGCTCCGAGCCGAAGCTCGGGAACGCCTGCGCGTGGCGGCCTTCGCGGAACGCGGCGATCGAAAGCATCTCGGCTGCGGTGACCACGCCCTGGCCGCCGCGCCCATGGATACGTACCTGGAACATGCTTCAAAGGTCGCACTACCGCGACGCGCGATGTTGACTTCGATCAAGCGCTGCGAAGGCCCGCGCCATTGCTGCGCTGCACCAGCTTGTAGAGATCAAGCCACAGCACGCTCGCTGCGCCGCACAACGCGGCGATGCCGAGCAGAGATGCGCCGATCGGCGCGAAGCGGAATACCGCCGCGACGGGCGGCACGTACAGCGTGGCGAGCAGCGCCGCGATCGCGAGCGCCACGATGATCCACAGCGCGCGGTTCTCCGCGAACGCGGTCTCGAAGACGGTGAAGCGATGCGAGCGGTTGGAGAAGATGAGCGCGAGGTTGCCGACGACGAGCGTCGCGAACGCCGCGGCCCGCGCCTCGCCCTCGGGCGTGGCGCGCGCGAGCAGCACGCCATAGACGATCGCCGTGGCGGCGAGCACCGCCAGGCCGAGCAGGAGCCCGATCGCGATGCCGCGGCGCGTGAAGAGGGGCTCGCCGGCCGGCCGCGGCGGGCGATCCATCACGTGCGCGTCGCTGCGCTCGGCCTCGAACACGATGGAGCACGCGGGATCGATGACGAACTCGAGGAACACGACGTGCACGGGGAAGATGAAGAGCGGCCAGCCGAGCACGAGCGGCAGCAGCGACATGCCCGCGAGCGGCACGTGCACCGCCACGAGGTAGCGCATGGCGTTGCGGATGTTGTCGTAGATGCGCCGCCCGAGGCGCACGGTGCCGACGATCGACGTGAAATCGTCCTCCAGCAGCACGAGCGCCGCCGCTTCGCGCGCGACGTCGGTGCCGCGGCGCCCCATGGCGATGCCGATGTCCGCCGCCTTCAGCGCCGGCGCGTCGTTCACGCCGTCACCGGTCATCGCGACGATCTCGCCGGTGGCGCGCAGCGCGGTCACCAGGCGCAGCTTCTGCTCCGGGCGCACGCGCGCGAACACCTGCGCCGTCTTCGCCGCCTCGGCGAGCGCCGCGTCGTCGAGCCGCGTGAGGTCCGTGCCGGTCAGCACGCGCGATGCATCGAGGCCGGCTTCCTGCGCGATCGCGAGCGCGGTCGCGGGATGGTCGCCGGTGATCATCACGACGCGAATGCCCGCGCGCCGGCAAAGAGCGATGGCGCCGGGCACCGTCGCGCGCAGCGGATCGGCGAGCGCGACGAGGCCGAGGAAGGCATAGCGGATGTCCCGGGCCGAAGCGGGCGGTTCCGGCACGCCGACGGCGCGTGCGACGGCGAGCACGCGCAGGCCGCGGCTCGCCGCATCCTTCACCGCCGCCGCGATCGCCTCGCGATCTCCCGCGCCGGCATCGCACAGCGCGAGCACCGTCTCGGGCGCGCCCTTCATCGCGATGACGTGCGTTCCCGCATCCGAGCGCCACGCGTGCGCGACGGCGAGGAAGCCTTCGGCGAGCGGATAGCGGCGCGCGAGGCGCCCGGGCGGCGGCGCGGCCTCGCCCAAGCCGGCCGACGCCTCCAGCAACGCGCGCTCCATCGGATCGAAGGGCTCGGGCTCGGAGGCGAGCGCGGCCGCCGAGAGGACGGCGCCATCGGGCGCGGACCACGATGGCTGCGCGCGCCACGCGCCGTCGCGCCACACCTGCGCGAGCTTCATGCGGTTCTCGGTGAGCGTGCCGGTCTTGTCGCAGCACAGCACCGTCGCGGCGCCGAGCATCTCGATCGCCGGCATGCGCCGCGTGAGCACGCCGTCGCGCGCGATGCGCCATGCGCCCAGGGCGAGGAATACGGTGAGCACGACGGGGAACTCCTCCGGCACCGACGCCATCGCGAGCGTGAGGCCGGCTAGGATGCCGCCGAGAACGTCGCCGCGGGTGGCCACGTAGAGCAGGGCCACGACGACGCAGAGCGTGACCGCGACCGTGGCCACGACGCGCACCAGGCGCGCGGTCTCGCGCTCGAGCGCGGTCTTTCCCGGATCGACCTGCGCGACGCTCACGCCGATGCGCCCGAGCTCCGTCGTGGCGCCGGTCGCGAAGACCTCCGCGCGCGCGGTGCCGCCGACCACGAGCGTGCCGGAGAAGACGCGCGTCGCCGCATCGGGCCCGCTGGCGCGCTTGTCCACCGCGAACGACTCGCCGGTGAGGAGCGACTCGTCCACGAGCAGCGCGTGGGATTCCACCAGCCGCGCATCGGCAGGCACGCGGTCGCCTTCGCGCAGCAGCACGAGGTCGCCGCGCACGACGTCGCGGCCGGCGATGCGCTTCTGCTCGCCGTCGCGGACCACGAGCGCGCGCGGGCTCGACAGGTCGCGCAGCTTCTCGAGCGTGCGCTCCGTGCGTCGCTCCTGCACGACGGTGATGGCGAGCACGACCACGATCGAGGCGGCCAGCACCAGCGCTTCGGTCAGGTCGCCCAGCACGAGGTAGACGGCGGCCGCGCCCACCAGCAGCAGGAACATCGGCTCGCGAAGCACGCTCGCCGCGATCGCGAGCCAGCCGTGGCGTTTCGCTTCGGGAAGCGCGTTCGGGCCCTCGGCCGCGAGGCGAGCCCGGGCCTGCCCTTCCGTGAGCCCGGCCAACGACGATTCTTGCGTCACGGCAATGTTCCTCGCGATAGGCCCATTTTGCGCCCGGGCGCCACAGCGCCGCTGACTCGCATCAAACCCCGCCGGCCGCCATGGCCGATGATCCGGTCAAGCCCCCTCCGTCCAGGAGCGATCGATGCGATCCGCTTCGCGAGCTGCGATGTTGCTGGGCGCCACGCTCCTCGCCGTGGCATCCGTCCAGGCAAGCAACTGCATTCCCGATGTCCCGGCGCCGGTGCCGCAGGTGCGCCCTGCGGAACTGAAGGCGGCGGGCTTGCGCATCGGCCTCGCGCTCGGCAGCGGCTCGCTGCACGGGCTGGCCCACGTGGGCGTGCTCGAGGCGATCGAGGAGGCGGGGCTGCCGGTGCGCGTGGTGGCGGGAACCAGCGCCGGCGCGCTGGCCGGCGCGCTCTGGGCGAGCGGCCTGCCCGCGCGGCAGATCGCGGCCATCGCGCAATCGCGCGAGCTCGAGAGCCTTCGCGGCTTCGCGCTCGCCGACGGGCTCATGACGAACGAGCCGCTGCGGGCGCGGCTCGCCGAGATCTTCGGCAGCCGACCCATCGAGTCGTGGCCCGTGCGCTTCGGCGCGGTGGCCACCAACGTGGACAACGGCCATGCGCGCATCCTCATGAGCGGCAGCGGCGCGGTCGCGGTGCAGGCCTCGAGCGCCTCGCCCGTGATCTTCGCGCCGGTCGTGGTGGACGGCGAGCGCCTCGCCGACGGCGCGCTCGTCGCGCCGGTCCCGGTGGATGCCGCGCGCGCGATGGGGGCGGATTTCGTGATCGCCGTCGATGTCGCCTACCGGCCCTACGAGGAGCCCTCGCGCGGCATCGTGCAGTCGGGCTTCCAGGCGATGAACATCCTGCTCAACAACCTCGGCGCCGCGCAGGCGCGCGAGGCGGACGTGTCGATCCGCCTCGACGTGCACGAGACGCTGGTGCGCTGTGGTCCCGGGGCGGTGATCGCGCTCGGGCGCGACGCGGCACGCCGCGCGCTGCCGGAGATCGCGCGGCTCGCCCGCCTGCGGACGGCTACAGCCGGTCGATGACCCTTTGCAGACGTGCGCGCACCTCGCCCGCAATCACCGCAATGTCGTCACGCTGCACCAGCTGCAGCACGGCGTTGGGGTCCATCGCCTCGACGATGGTCTTTCCCGCATCGACGCGAACGACGACATTGCACGGCAGCAGAGCGCCGATCTGCGGCTCGGCCTCGATCGCACGATGCGCGAACTGCGGGTTGCATGCCCCGAGGATTCGATAGGGCGGCATGTCCTTACCGAGCTTCTTCTTCAGGGTGGCGGCCACGTCGATCTCCGTGAGCACGCCGAAGCCTTCCCTGGCGAGCTCCTCGGTGACGCGCTTCACCGCATCGTCGAAGGAGGCATTGACGGTTTTTCCGAACGCGTACTGGCTCATGGCTTTTCCTCTGGGTTCAACGCATCAAGGGAGGTGCTGAGTGATGGGAACGAACGACGCGGGCGTGCTCGCCGAGGTGCCGACGGTCACGCTCGAGCAGGAATCCGGATACCGCTTCGCGTTGCAGTTCGGCGGCGCGATACCGGTGGTGCATTCGGACCACGAGCCGCCGCTCGGCAAGGGCGAGGGGCCTTCGCCGCTGCAGATGCTCGCGGCCGCGGTGGCCAATTGCCTGTCGGCCAGCCTCTATTTTGCGCTGCGGAAGTTCCACGAGTCGCCGGAGCCGCTCACGTCGAGCGCCTGGGCGCGCGTCGGCCGCAACGAGGGCAACCGCCTGCGCGTGCAGCGCATCGACGTGCGCATCGCGCTGGGCGCGCCCGCCGCGGCCTTCACGCACCTGGAGCGGGCGCTCGCGCAGTTCGAGGACTTCTGCACCGTGACCGCGAGCGTGCGCGCGGCGGTCGAGGTCGCCGTCGAGGTCTACGACAGCGAAGGCACGCGGGTGAAGTAGCTTCATCCGAACTTGGCCAGCAGCTCCGCCGCCTGCCTGATCTTGCGATCCGCCGCCGCATTCTTGCCCCCGGGCTCTGCCGCCGGATCCGAGCGGACGGCGCAGGCGAGCACGTTGAAGAACACCTTGTCGAGGGCCCGCCGGCTGGCGCTCACCTGCTGGATGATCTTCTCGCAGTCCTCGGATGACTCGATCATGGCCTGGATGCCGCGCAGCTGCCCTTCGATGCGCTTCAGGCGCATCACGAGGTCGCGGCGGTCCTTCGCATCTCTCACGTTGGGCATGGGTCCGGGGGTGCTGGAATATCAGTAGAATCTAATGTACCATACCCCCTATAGTATGACAAGCAAAGGAGGCTTCCATGAACACCGAACGCATGATCCGCATCTTCGCGGGGTCGTTCGTGCTGCTCGGGCTGCTGCTCGGCGCGCCGGCGAGCCCGCTCTTCGTGAGCGTGCATTTCCTGTGGATCGACGCCTTCGTGGGCGCGAACCTGCTGCAGAGCGGCTTCACGCGCTTCTGCCCGCTGGAGATCATCCTGCGCCGGATGGGCGTGCCGCCGGCGACGGAGAGCCACGCGTGAGACGCCTCGCCGCGGGAGCGCTGTGCGCGGCGCTGGCGCTCGCCGGCTGCGGCGAGAAGGCCGCGGAAGTGTCGGGCCGCGCCGAGCCGTCGGCGCTTCGCACGGCCCCCGTCGAGCTGCGCGACGTGGACCTCACCCTCTCGGCCGAAGCGGTGGTCGAGGCGGTGCGCCAATCCACCGTGTCCGCGCAGGTCGCGGGCCGCATCGTGGACATCCGCTTCGATGTCGGCGACCGCGTGCAGAAGGGCGACGTCATCGTGCGCATCGACGAGCGCGCGGCGAGCCAGGCGCTGGCCGCCAGCGAGGCGCAGCTGCGCGCGGCCGAGGCGAACCTCGCGCATGCGCGCGCCGAGCTGGAGCGCTCGAGGAGCCTGCTCGCGCAGCGCTTCATAAGCCAGGCCGCGTACGACAAGGCCGAGAACGAATTCAAGGCCGCCGAGCAGCAGATGAAGGCGATGTTCGCGGGCGCCGGGCAGGCCGCCACCGAACGCAGCTTCGCCACGATCGTCGCGCCTTACGGCGGCGTGGTCGCCGCTCGCCACGTGCAGCTCGGCGAGATGGCCACGCCCGGCAAGCCGCTCATGACCGGCTTCGACCCGTCCACGCTTCGCGTCGTCGCGACGGTGGCTTCGTCGCACGTCGCCGCGATCCAGGCCGGCGCCAGGGCGCGCGTCGAGGTGCCGTCGGCGGGCAAGTGGATGGAGGCGCGGTCGATCACGGTGGTGCCGTCCGCGGATCCGCGGACGCATTCGACGCAGGTGCGCATCGACCTTCCCGCCGATGCCGCGGGCATCTATCCCGG
>DASTGG010000156.1:0-38154 GCA_035719385.1 Usitatibacter sp. | reverse complement strand
GTCTCGTTCCGCGTCGACGCGGGCGAGTGGGTGGCGCTGCGCGGCCCGAACGGCAGCGGCAAGACCACGCTGCTGCGCTGCGTGGCCGGCCTCACGCGGGCCGATTCCGGCGAGGTCCGCTGGGCCGGTGAGCCCGTGAGGGCGGACCTCGGCCGCTTCCATGGCGCGCTGCTCTATGCCGGCCACCTGCCGGGCATCAAGGACGATCTCAGCGCCGAGGAGAACCTGCGCGGGGCGCTCGCCCTGCGCGGCGTGGCGGCGGATGCGCAGGCGATCCGCGCGGCGCTCGCCGAGGTGGGCCTGGACAAGCGCCGCCAGCTCCCCGCGCGCCGGCTGTCGGCCGGCCAGCGCCGCCGCATCGGCCTCGCACGCCTGAGCCTCGATCCCGCCGCCATCTGGGCGCTGGACGAGCCCCTCACCGCGCTGGACGACGCGGGCCAGGCGCTCTTCGGCCGCCTGCTCGCGCGGCATCTGGAGCGCGGCGGCCTGGCACTCCTCGCCACCCACCACGACCTCACGCCCGCCCCGGCGCGGGTGGTCCGGATCGCCGCATGAGCATGGCCCTCGCCCAGCCCGCCGCGCCCTCCGCCAGCGGCTCCTTCGGCGGCGGCTTCGCCTGGTCCTTCGGCCGCGACCTGATGCTCGCCCTGCGCCATCCGGGCGAGACCATGCTCGTGGTCGCGTTCTTCACGCTGGTCGCCTCGCTCTTCCCGCTGGGCGTGGGAGCGGATCCGCAGCTGCTGCAACGCATCGGCCCGGGCGTGATCTGGGTGTGCGCGCTGCTCGCGGCGTTCCTGTCGCTTCCCACGCTGTTCGCGACCGACTATGCCGACGGGTCGCTGGAACAGATGCAGCTTTCTCCGCATCCGATGGTGTCGTGGGTGAGCGGCAAGATCGCCGCGCACTGGATCATGTCGGGCCTGCCGCTCACGGTGCTCTCGCCGCTGCTCGGATTGCAGTACGGGCTGTCCATGGACACGCTGGTCGCGCTTTCGGTGGCGCTGCTGCTCGGAACGCCCACGCTATCCCTGCTCGGCGCGGCCTGCACCGCGCTCGCCCTGGGCGCGCGCGGCGGCGGCATGCTGCTCGCGCTCCTCGCGCTGCCGCTGTTCGTGCCGGTGCTCATCTTCGGCGCGGGCGCGGCCGAAGCGCAGGCCACGGGGCTGTCGGCCGCGCCCCATTTCTCGATCCTCGGCGCGGCGCTGATCCTCGCCGCCATGGGGTTGCCCTTCGCGGTGTGCACGGCCGTGCGCATCGCCCTGGACTGACGATGAAGATTCCGTGGTTCTACTTCGCCTCGCCCGCCAGCTTCTACAGGCTCGCCGGCCGCGCGGCGCCCTGGTTCTTCGCGCTCGCCGCCGTCCTCGGGCTGACGGGCCTCTACGTGGCGTTCGTCGTCGCGCCCACGGATGCGCAGCAGGGCGAGGTGTACCGCGTGATCTTCATCCACGTGCCGGCCGCGTGGATGTCGATGTTCATCTACTTCGTGATGGCGTGCTACTGCGGCGTGTCGCTGTCGTTCAACACGCGGCTCGCGGCGATGATGGCGCGCGCGCTCGCGCCCACCGGGGCGATGTTCACCTTCGTGGCGCTGTGGACGGGCGCCTTCTGGGGCAAGCCCACCTGGGGCACCTACTGGGTCTGGGACGCGCGCATGACCTCGGAGCTCGTGCTGCTGTTCCTGTACTTCGGCTTCATCGCGCTCGCCAACGCGTTCGAGGATCCGCGGCGCGGCGATCGCGCGGCGGCGCTGCTCGCGCTCATCGGCGTGGTGAACCTGCCGATCATCTATTTCTCGGTCAAGTGGTGGAACACCCTGCACCAGGGCTCGAGCGTAAGCTTCAAGGGCACGTCCATGCACGTCGCGATGCTGTGGGGAATGCTGCTCATGGCGTTCGCGTGCTGGATGTACTCGATCGGCGCCTCGCTCGTGCGCGTGCGCGCGATCATCCTCGAGCGCGAGCGGCGCACGAACTGGGTGCGCGCCCTGCGGGAAGCCGCGGCATGAACCACGATTTTTTCATCTGGATGTCCTACGGGGCGACCGCCGTCGCGGTGCTCGTCGAGGTGGCGGGGCTGCTCATCCGCCGCTCGCGCGCGCTCACCCGTATCGAAGAGGAGAGGGATCTTGAAACCCAGGACTAGACGCGCACTGTGGATCGTCGCCGGCCTCGCCGGCCTCGGCATCGCCGCATCGCTCGTGCTGAACGCCTTCCAGTCGAACCTCGTGTTCTTCTTCACGCCCACGCAGGTCTCCACCAACGAGGCGCCGCGCGACCGCGCGTTCCGCATGGGCGGGCTCGTGGAGGAAGGCAGCGTGACGCGCGAGAAGGACGGGCTCACGGTGCACTTCCGCATCACCGACACGGCGAGGACGATCCCGGTCACCTACACCGGCATCCTCCCGGACCTCTTCCGCGAGGGCAAGGGCGTGGTCGCGCAGGGCAAGCTCGGGCCCGACGGCGTCTTCAAGGCGAGCGAGGTCCTCGCCAAGCACGACGAGAACTACATGCCGCCGGAAGCGGCCGAAGCCCTTGCCAAGGCCGGCAAGCCCATCGACCCCTCGCATTTCGCGGGACAGCAGGCGAAGAACAGATGATTCCCGAACTCGGTCATTTCGCGCTGGTCGTCGCGCTCGCGCTCGCCGCGGCGCAGTCTTCGTTCGCGTTCTACGGCGCCGCAAGGGGCCGGGTCGCGCTGATGGGCGCCGTGCGGCCCGTCGCGGTCGGCCAATGGGTCTTCGTGACCGGCGCCTTCGCCGCGCTCGCGTGGTCCTTCGTGAGCAATGACTTCTCCGTCGCCAACGTCGCGCAGCACTCCAACTCGAGGCTGCCGCTGCACTACCGTTTCGCCGCGACGTGGGGCTCGCACGAGGGCTCGATGATGCTGTGGACGCTGATGCTCGCGAGCTGGACGCTGGCGGTCTCGATGTTCAGCCGCCACCTGCCCGAGCGCATGGTCGCGCGCGTGCTGGGCGTCATGGGCCTCGTGAGCGTGGGCTTCATGCTGTTCATCCTGCTCACGTCCAACCCGTTCGAGCGCCTGCTGCCGGCCGCCGAGGACGGCAGCGACCTCAATCCGCTGCTGCAGGACCCCGGCATGGTGATGCACCCGCCGCTGCTCTACATGGGATACGTGGGCTTCTCGGTCGCCTTCGCGTTCGCTCTCGCCGCGCTGCTCGAAGGGCGCCTGGACGCCACCTGGGCGCGCTGGTCGCGCCCCTGGACCACGGCCGCGTGGTGCTTCCTCACGGTCGGCATCGCGCTCGGCAGCGGCTGGGCGTACTACGAGCTGGGCTGGGGCGGCTGGTGGTTCTGGGATCCGGTGGAGAACGCCTCGTTCATGCCGTGGCTCGTCGGCACGGCGCTCATGCATTCGCTCGCGGTCACGGAGAAACGCGGCACGTTCCGCAGCTGGACGGTGCTGCTCGCCATCGTCGCCTTCGCGTTGTCGCTCGTGGGCACGTTCCTCGTGCGCTCCGGCGTGCTCACGTCGGTGCATGCGTTCGCGACCGACCCGCGCCGCGGCATCTTCATCCTCATGTTCCTCGCGATCGTCGTGGGCGGCTCGTTCGCGGTCTTCGCCTGGCGCGCGCCGCGCGTGGGGCTGGGCTCGGGCTTCGCGCCCGTGTCGCGCGAATCGATGCTGCTCGCGAACAACGTGCTGCTGAGCGTCGCCATGGCCGCGGTGATGCTGGGCACGCTCTACCCGCTCTTCCTCGACGCGATGAACCTCGGCAAGATCTCCGTCGGCCCGCCCTACTTCGACGCGGTGTTCTTCCCGCTGATGGCGCCGGCGATCTTCCTCATGGCGGTGGGACCCATGGCGAGCTGGAAGCGCGCGCCGCTGCCCGACCTGTGGACGCGGCTTCGCTGGGCGCTCGCGGTCGCCGTGGTGAGCGCCATCGCGATCCCGTTCGCGATGGGAGGCTTCAAGCCCGTGGTCGCCTTCGGGGTCTGGCTCGCCGCCTGGGTGATCGCCGCGGCGTTCGTGCACCTGCGCTATCGCCTGGCGCTCGCGCCGCAACCCACGCTGGCCGCCAAGCTGCGCGCGCAGCCGTTCTCGTGGTGGGGCATGCAAGTCGCGCACATCGGCGTGGCGGTGTTCATCCTCGGCGTCGCGCTCGTGCGCGGCTACGAGAAGGAGCAGGACCTGCGCATGGCCCCGGGCGAGAGCGTCGTCATGGGCGGCTACCAATTCACGTTCAAGGGCACGCGCGTCGTCCCGGGGCCCAATTACCAGGCGATCCGCGGCGATTTCGAGGTGCGGCGCGAAGGCTCCACGGGCCCGGGCCGCACGCTCAATCCCGAGAAGCGCATGTACCAGGCCGCCGGGCAGACGATGACCGAGGCCGCCATCGACACGGGGCTCACGCGCGACCTCTACGTCTCGCTCGGCGAGCCCGTGGGCGACAGCGGCGCGTGGGGCGTGCGCGTGTACTACAAGCCCTTCGTGGACTGGATCTGGGGCGGGGCGTTCATCATGGCGATCGGGGGCTTCCTCGCGCTCTCCGACCGGCGCTACCGCATGGCCCGCAAGGCCGCCGCCGCGGCGCCCGCGGACCTGGTCCCGGCGAGAACCTGAGGCCTGCCCATGCGTGCCCTGAAATTCATCATCCCGCTCGCCGTCTTCGTCGGGCTCGTCGTGTTCTTCGCGGTCGGCCTCACGCGCGACCCGCGCGAGGTGCCCTCCCCCTTCATCGACAAGCCGGCGCCCGCGTTCACCCTGCAGCAGCTGCACGATGCGAACGCGACGTTCGACCCGGCGCAGATGCGCGGCAAGGTCTGGCTGCTCAACGTATGGGCGAGCTGGTGCGTGTCCTGCCGCGTGGAGCACCCGCTGCTGGTGGAGATGTCGCGCAAGAACCTCGTGCCGATCATCGGCCTCAACTACAAGGACCAGCGCGACGACGGCAAGCAATGGCTCGACAAGTTCGGCAACCCGTACACGCTCTCGGCCTTCGACGTGGAAGGCAAGGTCGGCATCGACTACGGCGTTTACGGCGTCCCGGAGACTTTCGTGATCGACAAGCAGGGCGTCATCCGCTACAAGCAGATCGGGCCGATCACCCCCGAGGCGCTGGACAAGACGCTGGTGCCGCTCATCAAGAAGCTCGAGGCCGCATGAAAGCGCTTCTCGCCGCGCTGCTGATCGCCCTTTCGACTTCGGCTTTCGCGCAGGCCGACGAGGTCGCCAACCCGGACCCCGCCGTCGAGCAGCGGCTGAAGAACCTGGGCGAGGAGCTGCGCTGCCTGGTCTGCCAGAACCAGACCATCGCCGACTCGAACGCGCCGCTCGCCCTCGACCTGCGCAACCAGATCCGCACGCAGGTGAAGCAGGGCAAGAGCGACGACGAGATCCGCGACTACATGACGGCGCGCTACGGCGACTTCGTGCTGTACAAGCCGCCCTTCAAGGCCACGACGGCGATCCTGTGGATCGGCCCCTTCGCCCTGGTGGCGCTGGGCTTGCTGGTCTTCCTGTTCGTGGTCCGGCGCAGGCGCCCGCCGCCCGCCGCCGCGGCCGTGCCGCAGGAGCGCCGCGCGCAGATCGAGGCGCTGCTCGACGAGAGCGGCCGCGCGGAGACGCCGCGCGGGCCGCCACGCAAGGACCCGCGGCGAAGCTAGGCGATCAGGCCAGGGCTTCGGCGGCTTCGCGCTTGGGCGCGGGCGCCGCGGCCGGCTCGATGAAGCCCAGGTCGCGCGAGATGTCGCGCGCCGCAGCCATCGCGATGTGCGCGAGCTCCTCGCGGCGAGCGCCGAGGATGCGGTCCTCCGCCCCCCAGACGCCCAGCGCGGCGACCACGCCACCGGTGCGGTCGCGCACGGGCACCCCGATCCCCGCCACGCCCGGGCGGAATTCCCCGCGGTTCACGGCATAGCCGCGCTGGCGGGTTTCCTCCAGGTCGTGCTCGATGTCCTTGCGGCGCACCAGCGTGCTCGGCGTGTAGCGCTTCACGTGCTGGCAGGCGGCCTCGAGCGACTCGCGCGGCATCCAGGCGAGCATCGCCTTGCCCGTGGATGTGACCGTCGCCGGGACGCGCGATCCGATGCTCGTCATGGCCTTGACGGGCTGCGGGCTGTCCACCTTGTCCACGTACACCGTGAATCCCGCGTCGAAGACGGCGAGTTGGACCGATTCCCCGGTCTCCTCGCCCAGCCGGCGCAGGCGCTGGCCGGCGATGCCGACCAGGTCCACGTCGCGCACGAGCAGGGAACCCATCTCCCACATCTTGAGCGTGGGGGAATACAGGCTCGTCGCCGGGTCCTTCTTCACGTAACCGAGCGTGGTGAGCGTTGACAACAGGCGATACACGTTGGGCTTGGTGAGCCCGAGCTGCCGTGCGAGTTCGGTGAGGCGGCGGGGCTGCCCGGAGCGTACCAGCGCCTCGAGCAGGTTCAGGGCCTTCTGAACGGTTTGTTCCATGACCGGCCCCCTTTCGGATTGGCGATCGAAACCAACTGTCCGGCGGATGCTAGCACAGCCAAAAAATATGCGTTACATCATTACCGGCCGGTCCGGGAGCTCGTTGCGGGACGGCCCCGTGGCGGGGAAATGGCGCACGAGCAGCTCGGAGACGGCGCGAATGCCCGCGAGCGCTCCTTCCTCGTAGCGCCCCTGCGTGAAACGCGATTCCATTTCCGCGCAAATCGCGCGCCATTCCTGCGCGGGCACGTGCTTGTCGATGCCGCGATCGGCGACGATCTCCACGCGCCGGTCGGCGAGCAGCACGTAGACCAGCACGCCGTTGTTTTCCTCGGTGTTCCACACGCCCTGCAGCGCGAACACCTGGCGCGCGCGCTCGCGCGAGTCCACGTCGTGCCACAGGTGGCTCGACGTGAGCTCCGCCTCGACGACGAAGCACAACTGCCCGCGATGCCGCCCTTCCTGCGCGGCGATCTCGCGCTGGATCGCGTCGAGCGTCGGCGGCGGAAAGCAGCGTCCCGCCTTGATCGGGCTCATGTGGATGTGCCGCAGGAAGCGCGCGAGCCGCATCACCAGTTCCCCGAGGCGCCGCCGCCGTCGAAGCCGCCGCCGCCGCCGCTGAAGCCGCCGCCGCCCCCGCCACCGCCGCCCCACGAGCCGCCGCCGAAGCCGCCGGGGATGTAGCCCCCGCCCCAGCCGCCGCGGCCCACGCCGCGCGCGAGCCCGCTGCCGGTGAAGAGCGTGAAGACGAACGCGAGCACCGCCGCCACGATGCCGAAGGCGAGGCTGCCGAACACGAGCCAGGCGGCGACCCCCGTGAGGC
Organism: Usitatibacter sp.; assembly: GCA_035719385.1. GTDB lineage: Bacteria > Pseudomonadota > Gammaproteobacteria > Burkholderiales > Usitatibacteraceae > Usitatibacter. The sequence continues at coordinate 30,905 of DASTGG010000156.1, read as the reverse complement.
CGGAGGTGGCCGTGGCGCCGAACAGGCGCCCGAAGATGCCGCGCAACACCATGCCGAGGATCGGCACGAGGAAGAACGCGATCCAGAGGAAATCCGAATACGACGAGACCGCATCGACCTTGCCGTGCGCCGGCTGCGCCTTGGGCAGCGGCAGCTCCTCGCCCTCGATCGCCTTCATGATCGCGTCCACGCCCGCGTCGAGGCCGCCGGCGAAGTCGCCGTTGCGGAAACGCGGCGCGACGATGTCGGAGACGATGCGCCTGGACAGCGCGTCGGTGAGCGTGCCCTGCACGCCGCGGCCGGTGTGGATGCGGATCTTGCGCTCCTGCTTGGCCACCACGAGCAGCACGCCGTCGTCGACGCCCTTGCGCCCGAGCTGCCACTCGTCCGTGACGCGGCCGGCGAATTCCTCGATCGTCTCCGTGCCGATGCTGGGCACGAGCAGCACGGCCACCTGCGAGCCGCGCTTCTCCTCGAAGGCACGCAGCTTCGCCTCGAGGTCGTTGCGCTCGGCCGCGGTGAGCGAGCCCGTCTGGTCGATCACCCGCGCCGTGAGCTTCGGCACCGGCGTCTGCGCGAGCGCGACGAGCGACAGCAGCAGCGCGACGAGCATCGCGACCCCGGCGAAGGCCGGGGCCCAATGCATCGCGAGGAAACCGGATCCCGGCCTTCGCCAGGATGACGGCATTGCCGTCATTTGCCGGTGGTCGTCGGCGTCGCCGGCGCGGGCGTGGGCGCCGCGGGGACGTTCGTCTTCGGCGTGAAATCGACCTTCGGAGGCTCCGCGATCGCCTTCTCGTCGGCGACCTCGAAGCTCGCCTTGGGCTTGTAGCCGAACATCATCGCCGTGAGGTTCGTCGGGAACTGGCGCGCGAGCACGTTGTACTCCTGCACCGCCTTGATGAAGCGGTTGCGCGCCGTGGTGATGCGGTTCTCCGTGCCTTCGAGCTGCGCCTGCAGGTCGCGGAAGTTCTGGTCCGCCTTGAGGTTCGGATACTGCTCGGCGACGACGAGCAGGCGTCCGAGCGCGCCGGAGAGCTGGTTCTGCGCTTCCTGGAACTGGCGCATCTTCTCGGGGTTGTCCACGGCGTCCGCCGACACCTGCACCGACGTGGCCTTGGCGCGCGCGTTCACGACCGCCGTGAGCGTGTCGCGCTCGTGCGATGCGTAGCCCTGCACCGTGTTGACGAGGTTCGGGATGAGGTCGGCGCGGCGCTTGTACTGGTTGAGCACCTCGGCCCACGCGGCCTTCACCTGCTCGTCCTTCGTCTGGAATTCGTTGTAGCCACAGCCGGGAAGCACCAGCGCGGCGAGCAGCGTGAACAATCCCAAGAGCTTGCGCATGCGTTGTTCTCCTTGTGAACGGGGCGGTCCGACAGCGGCTACGGTGGGGACGCGAGGGACGATTTTCAAGCGGCCGCGGCGAGCGTCCTTCGCGCGAAGACCAGGTCTTCCCACGCCTTCGCCTTCTCGGGCAGGGTGCGCAGGAGATAGGCCGGGTGATACGTCACGACCACCGGGATGCCGCGGTAGCGATGCACCTTCCCGCGCAGGCTCGCGAGGCTCGCCTCGGTCCCCAGCAGCCGCGTGGCCGCGCTCTTGCCGAGCGCCACGATCACGCGCGGCGCGATCAACTCGATCTGCCGGTCGAGGAACGGACCGCATGCGGCCGCCTCCTGCGCCGTGGGCGTGCGGTTTCCGGGCGGGCGGCATTTCACGACGTTCGCGATGTACACCTCGCGCCCGCGCTTGCACCCGATCGCGGCGAGCATGCTGTCGAGGAGCTTTCCCGCCTGTCCCACGAAAGGCTCGCCCAGCTCGTCCTCGTCGGCGCCCGGACCTTCGCCCACGAAGAGCCACGGCGCGGATTCGTGCCCCACGCCGAAAACGGCCTGCTTGCGCTTGTCGCAGAGGGAGCACGCGCGGCATTCGGAGACGAGGACACGAAGCTGCTCCCAGGTTGCGTGCGTCGCGGGATGGGCTGCGCCCTCGCCCTGCGCGGGCGGCGTGGACGCCACGTTCACCGCCTGGCCCTGCCCGAGCCCGTACAGCTTCGCGACGGACAGGAGCTCGAGCTCCGCGAGCGCGCGCTCGTCGATCACAGCGTGAGCCCGAGGAACAGCGCGTCCTCGCGTCCGCCCACGGCGGGGTAATACTCGGGGCGGATCGCGATCTGGTGGAATCCCGCCTTGCGGTAGAGGTGCCGCGCGGAGAGGTTCGACGGCCGCACCTCGAGATAGATGATCTGGCACCCGGCGGACTTCGCGACCTGCACCATGTGCTTGAGGAACGCGTGCCCGATGCCCTGGTTCTGCCACTCCCCCGCGACCGCGAAGTTGAGCAGGTGCGCCTCGTCGAGCGCGATCATGAGGATCGCGTAGCCGATGACCACCTCGCCGTGCGTGACGGCCCAGCAGTCGTAGCCCGCGGCGAGCGAATCGCGGAAGTTGCCGAGGCTCCATGGGAACGCGTAGAGCGATTTCTCGAGTCGCGCGACATCCGGCAGATCCGCCATGCGCATCCGGCGGTAGTGCATTTGCGCAACGGGGACCGCGCTCACTGCCTCGCCTGCCTTTCCTGCGTCGTGAGAGCCACTTTGTCCCGCAAGTATAGGGGCGCGGCCCGCTCGGCGGGTATCCCGCCGCCCTGCGCATGGCGGCGCGCGGCGATGCGGGCGATCGCGCCGGCGCGCGGCAAGTCGCCTGCCACGCGCGTCTCGACCTGCTCGCGCCATGCGCCGCGCAGCCATTCGTGGCGCTCGAAGCCGCTGCCCGTGCCGACCCAGCGCCCGTCCGGAAGCGGCGGCACGGCGCGCGCCTCGACGAGACGCGGCGCCAGCACCTCGTCCCAGTCGGCGCCGTCGCGCGCATAGGCGGCGACGTACGCTTCGCCCATGCGGGCGTCGAGCGCGGCCACGACGTGCGATGCGTTCGCCTGCTCGGCGAGCGCGAGCAGCGAGGGCACCGGCACGACGGGGCGATCCGCGCCGAACGCGAGCCCCTGCGCGACGCCGCAAGCGATGCGGATGCCGGTGAACGAGCCGGGGCCCTGGCCGAAGGCGAACGCGTCCATCTGGCGCGGCGAGAGCGCCGCGCGCCCGAGCACGCGGCGGATCATCGGCACCAGCAGCTCGGAGTGGCGATTCTCCGCGAGCGCCTCCTCCACCAGCAGCTCGCCATCGCGCAGCAGCGCGACGGAGCACATCTCGGTGGAGGTTTCGAGCGCGAGCAGATTCACCGCGGCATTATAGCGCCAGGGGCCAGCGCTCATCATTTAATCAATTATTTTTCAATCATTTGTAATCGTTTATTAAAGTAATATGACAAGAAAAAACGGCGCCCGCAGGGCGCCGTTTCCCAACCCGTGAGGCGCGCGTTCTACTGCCCTTGCGAACCCCGGTGGCCATGATGCCCGCGGAAGGCGGCCTTCAGCTCCTCGGGCGTGACGAAGCCGTCGTGGTTCGCATCGACGCGGTCGAAGTGCTGCGCGAGGCGCGGCGCGTTGGCCTGCGCTTCCGCGAGGCTGATGCGCCCGTCGCCATCCGTGTCGATCTTGCTGAAGCGCGCTTGCGCGCGCGCCTGGTGCGCGGCCTTCAGCTCGTCGCGCGTGAGCAAGCCGTCGTGGTTGGCGTCGATCTCGTCGAAGTGCTGCGCGAGGCGCGGCGCGGCCGCCGCTTCGTCGCGGCTGATGCGCCCGTCGCCGTCCTTGTCGAGCTTCTTGAAGAAGCCGCCGTGGCCATGGCGGTGGCTGGACATGTAGGCGCGCAACTCGTCGAACGTGATGAAGCCGTTGTGGTCCGCGTCGATCTCGTCGAAGTTCTGCAGGATGCGCGGCAGGCTGGCCGCCTCGTCGCGGCTCAGCATGCCGTCGGCGTTCTTGTCGGCGGCGCGCAGGCGCTCCATGAAGTCGCCGTGGCGGCCCGGCCCTTGCGCGAACGCATCGGCGTTGGCCAGAAGCACCGCGGAGCCGAGGCCCAGCGCGGCGAGGATGGCTGCGTATTTCATCGAATCTCCTTTTGTCGGTTGATACGGCCCGGCGATGGAACCGAGCGTATGCCTATCAACGCGGCAGGTGGTTGCGGGAGCACGTGAAGTGGTAACGAGTTGTAAACCCGCCTGCACAATCGCCGCGCAGCCGCTACGATGGACGCATGAACACGCCGCGACAGAAGATCCTCGTCGTCGACGACGACCTGCGCCTGCGCGACCTGCTCAAGCGTTACCTGTCGGACCAGGGATTCGCGGTGGACACCGTGCCCGACGGGCTCGCGATGGACCGGCAGATGCAGCGCGTGCGCTACGACCTCATGGTCCTCGACCTCATGCTTCCGCGCGAGGACGGGCTCGCGATCTGCCGGCGGCTGCGCGCCTCGGGCGACGAGCTGCCCATCATCATGCTCACCGCGAAGGGCGACGACGTGGACCGCATCGTGGGCCTCGAGATGGGCGCGGACGACTATCTCGCCAAGCCGTTCAACCCGCGCGAGCTCGTCGCGCGCATCCCCGCGGTGCTGCGGCGGCAGACGTCTCGCGACACGCCTGGGGCGCCCACGCAGGAGCCCGCGCGCGTGGAGTTCGGCCCGTACACGTTCGACCTTTCCACGCGCCGCCTGTCGCGCGAAGGCGAGCCCATCGCGCTCACCACGGGCGAGTTCTCGCTCCTCAAGGCGCTCGTGCTGCATCCGCGCCAGCCGATGTCGCGCGACAAGCTGATGGAGCTCGCGCGCGGGCGCGAGCTCGAGAGCACCGACCGCTCGATCGACGTGCAGGTCTCGCGCCTGCGCAAGCTGCTGGGCGAGGACCCGCAGAACCCGCGCTACATCCAGACGGTGTGGGGCTTCGGCTACGTCTTCGTCCCGGAAGGCGCGCCGGCCAAATGAGGCTCGCGCCGGCCTCGCTGCTCTGGCGCACGCTCCTCGTGATCATCGCGGCGCTCGTGCTGTCGCAGGCGACCGCCATCTGGCTGCTGCACGCCTTCGTGACGCAGCCGCGCGTCGCGTTCGGCGTGGGCCACTTCGTGAGCCACCTGAAGACCATCAGCGCGGCGCTGGAGACGATGAGCCCCGAGCAGCAGGAAATGTTCATGGCGCGCATCGCCGAGAAGGAGGGCATCCGCATCTCGCCGGTGCGCGGCAACGAGCGCATGAAGCCGGCCGGCGACCTCGCGCCGATGCGCCTGTTCCGCGAGCGCCTGCGCGAGCTCTTCGGCGAGGATGCCGACGTGTACGTGCGCGCGGGCGACGGCCTCGGCGGCGGGCCGCCGCGCGTGCTGTGGGTGAGGCTTCCCGCGGGACAGAGGGATTTCTGGGTGGCGTTTCCGCGCGGGCGGCTCGAGCGCGACCCGTCCGCGGCCCTCGTCGCCTGGAGCGCCGTCGGCCTCGTCATCGCGATCGCGGCGACGTTCCTGCTGGTCTGGCGCCTCAATCGGCCGCTGCACGAGCTCGCGCAGGCCGCCGCGAAGATCGGCAAGGGCGGGGACCCCGCGCCCATCGCGGAATCCGGCCCCGCGGAGATCCGCGAGGTGGCGCGCGCGTTCAACCAGATGAAGGAGGATTTGCGCCGCGGCGAGCGCGAGCGCGCGGCCTTCCTCGCCGGCGTGTCGCACGACCTGCGCACGCCGCTCGCGCGCCTGCGCCTGGAGCTGGAGATGCTGGGCGCGAAGGCCGACGGCGAGGCGCTGGGCGCCATGGTCGCGGACGTCGAGGACATGAACGCGATCATCGACCAGTTCATCGATTTCACGCGCAGCGAGACCGCCGAGCGGCTCGTGCCCACGGACCTGTCGGAGCTGGCGCGCAGCTGCGCCGAGCGCGCCGCGCGCTCGGGCCTCGACGTGCGCTGCGAGCTGGCGCCCGTTCCGCTCGTCGTGGTGCGGCCGCTCGCGATGCAGCGGCTCGTGGACAACCTGCTCGTGAACGCGCAGAAGCACGCGGGCGGCGAGGTGCTCGTGCGCACGCTGGCCGGCGACGGGCAGATCACGCTTTCGGTGCTCGATCGCGGCCCCGGCATCGACGCGTCCGTCACCGAGCGCCTCAAGCAGCCCTTCACGCGGCTCGACGAAGCGCGCAGCGGCGCCTCGGGCGCGGGCCTCGGGCTGTTCATCGCCAACCGCGTGGCGGCCATCCACGGCGGCCGCCTCGAGCTCCTGCCGCGCGACGGCGGCGGCCTCGAGGCGCGGGTGACGCTGCCCGCGTAGGGCACCGCCGGCGCCATGGGTTGTCAACCGGAATACCTGCTCGAACGTTGATCTTGCGGGCGCATGGCGCCCGGAGCGTGGGATATGCTCGAGGATGTCCGGACAGGACGGAAAGACTTAGGAGCCAACATCATGAAAGCGACTACAAAGTTGCTGGTGGCAGCCATGGCGGCTGCCGGTTTGGCGGTGGCCGTGCCGGCGAGCGCGGCGGGCGGGCATTCGGGCGGCGGCCACTTCAGCGGCGGCCATTCGGGTGGCGGTCATTGGAGCGGCGGCGGCGGGCATTGGGGCGGCGGGCGCTCGGGCGGCCATTGGAGCGGCGGCCACTGGGGCCATCGCGGCGGGCACCTGAGCTTCTTCATCGGCGCACCGGTCGTCCTCGGCTCGTGGTGGTGGGGATGGCCCTATTACGATTACTACTACGCTCCGTATCCGCGCGAGACGGTGATCTACCGCGAGGTGGAGCGCTATCCCGAAGCTGAGATCGGCCCGCCGGCGGAAGCGCGGCCGGGCCCGGGTTCCCCGACGCAGGGGCCGCTGTACATGAACTACTGCGAATCGGCCAGGGCGTACTACCCGAAGGTCACCTCGTGTCCGGAGGGCTGGAGATTCGTCGCGCCCGCGCCGCAGTCCGAGCCGGTGCCGCAGCAGCCGCGCTACTAGCCGCTCGCCATTGCCGCACGCGCGGCAATCGGATCATGGGGCCCCCGCGCTCGCGGGGGCCACTGCGAAGAACGCTTCCACGTCGGCCAGCTTGCGCGTGCGCCTGAAAGGCGGCAACGCGCGCCAGATGCGCCGTCCGTAGGGCTTTTCCACGAGCCTCGGGTCGCAGATCATCAACGTCCCGCGATCGGCCTCGTCGCGGATGAGCCGTCCCGCACCCTGCTTGAGCGAGATCACCGCGCGCGGCAGCTGGTAGTCCATGAAGGCGTTGCCGCCGGCGCGATTGATGCGCTCGATGCACGCCGCGAGCACCGGATCGTCCGGCGGGTTGAACGGCAGCCGGTCGATCACCACGACCGAGAGCTGCTCGCCCTTCACGTCCACGCCCTCCCAGAACGACTGCGACGCGACGAGGATCGCGTGCGGCGAGCGCCGGAAGCGCTCGAGCAGCTCGTTCTTCGAGCCGCTGCCCTGCAGCAGCAGCGGCCAGTCGAGCGATTCGGCCTGGATCTTCGCGGCGAGCCGGTCGTGGGCGCGGTCCATCGCGCGCAGGCTCGTGAAGAGCAGGAACGCGTGGCCGCCGCTCGCGCGCAGCACGGGCCACGCCGCCTCGATCACCGCGTTCGCATAGCCTTCCGAATTCGGGTCCGGGAGCCCCTCGGGCACGTAGAGGAGCGCCTGGCGCTCGAAATCGAACGGGCTCGGCCAGCTCCGCGTGACCGCGTCCGGCAGGCCCATCTCGCGCTGGTAGTGGCCGAAGTCGCCGTTCACCGAGAGCGTGGCGGAGGTGAAGATCCACGCGCGGCCCTCGCCCTTCATCTGCTGCTCGAAGATGCGCGCCACGTCGAGCGGCGTGGCGTACAGCACGGCCGACTGCGGGTACGCCTCGATCCAGCGCACGACTTCCGGCCCGACCGGGTCGCCGAAGCCGTCCTCCTTCGGGCGCGCGTCGGCCTCGCGCCATTGCGCCACGTGCGCGAGGATCTCCTCGGCGCGCGTGCGGCAATTGCGGATCTCCTCGGCGCGCTCCTCCTGCGCGCGCAGCTTGTCCGCGAAGCGCGCGAGCTCCCCGGCGAGCGCGTCCATGGCGCGATCGAACCCCGCTCGGTCGCGAAGCGCCGCGAGCGCCGTGCGGCCGGCGGCGTTGCCGAGCGACAGGCGCAGGTCGCGCGCGGCGCGCTCGAGCGCGCTCGCCGCATCCCCCATGTCGGTGCTCTCGCGCGCGTGCTGCGCCTCGGCGAGCCGCGCATCGCGCGCGAGCTCGAGCAGCTGCGACGTGGAGATCGCCTCACCGAAGAACAGCCGCGCGAGGTCCGGCAGGTGGTGCGCCTCGTCGAAGACGATCGTGTTCGCCGCGGGCAGCAGCTCGGCCACCCCGCCGTCGCGCAGCGCCACGTCGGCGAAGAAGAGATGGTGGTTCACGACGATCACGTCGGCTTCGGCCGCGCGCTTGCGCGCCTTCATCACGAAGCAGTCCTGGTAGTGGCTGCACGCCGAGCCGAGGCAGTTCTCGCGCGTGGACGTGGCCTGGGCCCACGCACCGGAAGACTCCGGCACGTCGGCGCATTCGCTCTTGTCGCCCGACATCGTGCGCGCCGCGAAGCTGCGGATGCGCTGCAGGTGCGCGACCTCCTCGCGCACGGCAAACGTGCCCTGCTGCGCCGCCGCCTCGAGGTGGTGCAGGCACACGTAGTTGGCGCGCCCCTTGAGCAGCGCCGTGTCGACCGCGAGGCCCAGCGCCTGGCGCACGCGCGGCAGGTCGCGGTGGAAGAGCTGGTCCTGCAGCGTCTTGGTGCCGGTCGAGATGATGACGCGGCCGCCCGCGAGCAGCGCCGGCACCAGGTAGGCGAAGGTCTTGCCCGTGCCCGTGCCCGCCTCGGCGACGAGCACGCCGCTCGACTCGATCGCCTCCAGCACCGCCTGCGCGAACTCGACCTGCTGCGGGCGGTGGCGGAACCCGGGCACCGCGCGCTCGAGCGGACCCGCGGCGGCGAAGATCTCCGCGACTTTCGCGGCGGCGCGGCCCGCGCTCATCCGCGCCCGAACACGATGCGCTCGTCGGCGAGCAGCCGGCTCACGCCGGCGATCGCCACCGCGGCGAGCGCGAAGGCCACCGCCGCGGGCGCCGCCCAGTCGAGGAGCGTCATCACGTCGCCGCGCACCACGCGCGACAGCACCACCTGCTGCGCGAGCACCGGCACGAGCAGCTGCCAGAACGCATCCTTGAGCCCGGAGAAGAGCACGATGAGCGGCACGAACGACACGCCGGTCGCGAGATAGCTCACGTACGTCTGCGCCTCGCGATAGGTGCGGCCATAGGTGCAGATCAGCATCTGCAGCGCCGAGGTCATCGCGGCGAACGGGATCACCATCGCCACGAACTGCGCGAATTCCGGCGGCCCGAACGTGAGCAGCGAGGCGAGCCGCTGGCCGGTGTAGAGCGAAGCCGCCGCCATGAAGCTGCCCAGGGTGAGGATCGCCACCGACGAGGAGAAGGTCCAGGCCGCCAGCCACTTGCCGACGACCACGCGCCACAGCGGCACCGGATTGGCGAGCAGCGGCTCGAGCGAGCCGCGCTCGCGCTCGCCCGCCGTCGAGTCGATCGCGATGGACACGCCGCCCAGCAGCGGCGACAGGATCGCGAACATCGGGATCAGGAACAGCAGGATCGCCCCCTTCTGCCGCGGCGTGGCGGTGTTGACGTGCTCGATCTTCACCGGTTCCGTGAGGTCCGGGCTCACGCCGCGCGCCACCATGCGCAACATCGCCGCCTCCCGGTTGAACGCCCGCAGCAGCCGCTCGGCCTGGCGGGTGGCGGGCGAGGCATCGGCGCGCGAATCGTCGTACACGATCTCGACCTTCGCCGTGTCGCCGGCGAGGAAGCGCTCGTCGAAGTCGTCCGGCACGACGATCACCGCATCGAGGCGCCCTTCCTTCACGCGTGCCTCGTAATCCGGCGGCGCCGGCTCGATCTCGACGTCGTTGCGCTGCAGGAAGTTCACCAGCTCCGGCGCGAATTCCTCGCCCGCGATGCGCACCTTGAGCGTCGCGGCCTTCTCCTCGAGTCCGGAGATGAAGTGCGCGGCGAGCAGCATCGTCACCGGGCCGGTGAGGATTGAGGCGACGAGGATCATGAACGCCGTGCGCCGGTCGCGCAGCGCGTCGCGCAGCTCCTTCGCGTACACCGTGCGCAGCGCGCGCTTCATCCGCCGCCCTCCCCCGCCAGGTGCACGAAGGCGTCCTCGAGGTTGTCGCGCCCGCTCGCGGCGAGCAGCTCGGGGGCGCGCCCGCTCGCCACCACCTCGCCGCGCGCGATGATGACGATCTCGTCGCACAGGTGCGAGACTTCCTGCATGACGTGGCTCGAGAAGAGCACGCATTTGCCCGCGTCGCGCAGGCGCCGGATCACCTCGCGCAGGCTTCGCGTGGTCATGACGTCGAGCCCGTTGGTCGGCTCGTCGAGCACGACGTTGGGCGGGTCGTGGACCAGCGTGCGCGCGATCGCGACCTTCATGCGCTCGCCCTGCGAGAAACCGTCGGCGCGACGGTCGAGCAGCGGCGTCATGTCGAGCCACTCGGCGAGGCGCCCGATCGCGGCCTCGATGGCCCGCGGCGCCATCCCGCGCAGCGCGCCGTAATAGCGCACGTTCTCCCGCGCGGTGAGCCGCCCATAGAGGCCCCGGGCATCGGACAGCATGCCGATGCGCGCGCGCACCGCGAGCGCCTCGCGCCCCGCGTCGAGGCCGTCGACGATCGCGCGCCCGGCGCTTGGCGCCACGAGCGTCGAGATCATGCGCAGCGTGGTCGTCTTTCCCGCGCCGTTGGGGCCGAGCAGCCCCGTGATGGCGCCGTCCGGCGCGCGGAACGACACGCCGCGGACCGCGAGGATCTCGGAAGCGGCTCCCCTGCCGCCCGCGAAGCGCTTGGCGAGTGCCTCAGCCTCGATCACGCGCGACCCCGAGCGGCATGACGAACAGCGGACGCGGAATGCGCTCCAGGCACCGGCCGTCGAGGCCGCTCGCGCTGCCCTTGCGGAAGAAGCTCTCCACGAGGCGCGGCGCGCACCCGTGCAGGCTCACGCCGTGCCCCAGCTCCGGCGCCACGAAATGGCGCGCATTCGGCAGCGTGGCGGCGACTTCGGCGCCGTGGCGCGGCGGCGTCGCCGGGTCGATGCCGCCGGACAGGATCATCACCGGCACGTCCGAGCGAACCGGATCGTAGAAGTCCTTCGGCACGTTGCCGTGCGGCCAGATCCTGCAGGCGCGCACGAAGTCGTCCACCAGCGCGCGGCCGAAGAACGAATGCGCGATGGACGCGAGGTCCTGCGGCGTGATGCGCGGCACGTCCTCGGCGCAGATGACCGACAGGTGCATGCCGATGGACAGGTTCTCCGAGACGTCGTCGGTGAACTCGAGGTTCTGCGCGAGCAGCGGGTTGAAGTCGCCATCCGCGGCGGCCGCCACGCCGAAGGGCAGCAGGCTCGCGAGCTCCGCCACGTAGAGCGGCCGGAAGAGCCCCGAAAGGAAGACGTTCTCGTTCACCTCGATGGTCTCGCGGTCGCCGGTGCGCGGATCCTCGATCGCCACGCGCGCCGGCGAACGGGCGAGCTGCGCGCGCAGCGACGCGACGGTCTTGCGCAGGCCCGGATACACCTTCGCGCACAGCGGCTCGCCCTCGCAGGCCGAGATGAGGCGCTCGAAAGCCGCCTCGCCGTCCTGCACGAACGAGAGCGGCAGCTTCATGTTCGCCGGCGCGACGCCGTCGAGCACCATGCTGCGCACATGCTCGCCGTGGCGGCGCACGTATTCCAGCTCCATGCGCGTGCCGTACGAGCCGCCCCACAGGTTGATGCGGTCGTACCCGAGCCCCGCGCGCACCTCGTCGAGATCCTCGACGGCGATCGACGTGACGTACTGGCGCGGGTCCGCGTTCAGCTCCTGCAGGCAGCGCTGCACGAGGCGCTCGGGCAGCGACTCCTCGAAGACCGCCTGCAGCGACTGTTCCTGCTGGTCGTCCTCGCAGTCGAGCGGGTTGGACGCGCCGGTGCCGCGCTGGTCGAGGAACACGATGTCGCGGGTGTCGTTGAGCCGCGAGAAGAGCGGCATCACCTGCGGGGCGAGCGCGACCGCTCCCTGCCCGGGGCCGCCCGCGAGCACGAAGATCGGGTCCGGCTCGTGGGTGCGAACGCGCGCGGGCACGACGGCGAGGTTGAGGCTGATGCGCCGCCCGGTGCGGGTCTCGCGGTTTTCCCACACCTCGTAGGTGGCGCATTGCGCCGGCGAATCGAGCCCGGCCAGCCGGCAGGGCGCCAGCGCGATGCGCGGAGCCTTGGTTCCGGGGCTGCAGGCCGCTGCGAACAGCGCGGCCGCGAGGACGAGCGCGGGCTTCATCACGAATGAAGGGGGAGCCCGGGAGTATAGCGTTTCGGCGCTACCATTCGCGCGTGTCGTGCCCTTCGTTTCCCAAGCGCGACCCCGCCTCGCCCGGGCTCTGACCTGCGGTATGAAGCCGGCTTCCAGCCGTGGGACGCGCGCAGGTGTGGCGCCGTCAATCGCCGAAGAGCAGCGACTGCGGGTAGGCGTTGCCGTAGTGCTGGTCGACGTAGATGCTGCTGCCCGCCTGCGACAGCGCCTGGTGCACCGCCTGCTTGGTGACCGAGATCACCTCGTGGCGGGTCTCGAACACGCCGGGCAGCACCGGCAGGATGCCCACCGCCATGCGCGGCAACGGCCGCACGCTGTCGCGACCGTCGCGCGGCGAGCTCACGCTGAAATAGCCGCGCTCCATCGCGTCGGCCGGCAGGTGCGCCTCCAGCGTGCCCGCGAAAGCCTCCACCAGGCGCTCGGCGCGCACGCTCCAGTCCTCGCTCTGCATGAGGACCACGAAGCGCGTTCCCGCGAGGTGGCCGGCGAAGTCCACGCCGGGCTGGCACATCGACTCCAGCAGGCGCGCGGTCGCGTGGATCAGCGCGTCCCCGCGCGCGTATCCCGCGCAATCGTTCACGCCGCGCATCTGGTCGAGCTCGATGAACCAGCACGTGAACGGCACGTGCCGCGCGAGCAGGCGGTCGAGGTGCTCGTGGATGGGCACCTGACCCGGCAGCATCGAGAGCGGATTGGTGTAGCGCGCGGCGAGCACGCGCGAGCTCTGCAGCGAGCGGATCACGTCCTGGCTCGCGCCCATGCCGAGGTAGCGCCCGCCGGAGACGATGACGAAGCCGTCGGCGAGGTGGCGCGCGTCGGCCTCGACGAGCATCGCGGCGAGCCCGGTGAGGTCGAGCGTGGCCTCCACCTTGATCGGCGCGCGATCGGCGTACTCGACGCACGGGCGCGAGGCCATGTGCCGCGCATCGTCGCTCCCGGCGAGCATCTCGGTCACGCCGCGCGACACCACGCCCTCGAGGCCGCTCGCCCCGATGACCGGTATCGCGGCGAGCGTGGGCGCCGCATCGAAGCGCTCGACGAGCGCGGCGAGGCGCTCGTCCGGCGTCGCGGGCTCCACGGCGCGCACGAAGTCGTGCGCGTGCGGCTCGCTGCCCGCGCGAAGCCGCGGGGCGCTCACTACCGGCACGCGCGCATCGGCGTACGCGAGCTCCGCCTCCGCCGGCAGCTTCGTGTTGGGCCGCTCGGCCGGGCGGCCGATGAACCAGCCCTGCCCGCAGGCGATCCCCATGTCCTTCACGACGCGGAAATCCTCGGCGTTCTCGATGCCCTCGGCGATGATGAGCGAGCCGGAGTTGTCGGCGATGTGCTGGATGGCGCGCAGGAACTGCAGCTTCACCGCGTCGTTCGAGATGCCGGTCACGAAATGCTTGTCCGCCTTCACGAACTCGGGCCTGAGCTCCGACCAGAGCCTCAGGCTCGCGAAGCCCTCGCCCAGGTCGTCGATGGCCACGCGGAAGCCCATCGCGCGATAGAGCATCAGCGTCTCGTGCACCAGCGGGAAGTCGACGTGCGGGTATTCCTCGGTGAGCTCGATCACCACCTGCGCCGGCTCGATGCCGAGCGCGTCGAGGAAGCGCCTGGCGCGCTCGCGGTCGAAGCCGCGCTGCAGGATGAGCTGGGGCGAGACGTTCAGGAAGAGGCTGCCCTCGATGCCGCGCCCGGCGAACGCGCGCAGGATCTCCTGCACGCAGATCATGTTGAGCTCGAGCGCGAGCCCTTCCTCGTGCGCGGCGGAGAAGAGCTCGAAGGGCGTCTGGACGAGCGAGCCTTCGGGGCCGCGCACCAGCGCCTCGAAGCCGAGGATGCGGCCTTCCCTGAAGCCGAAGATCGGCTGGAACACCGTCGTGATGCTGCGCTCCTCGAGCACGCGGCGCAGCTGCGACGAGACGTCGCGGCGGATCTCGCTGACATGCTCGTTCACGGCGACGCGTCCCCCGATGCGAAAGGCATCATCCCGCCAATTATAGGACGCGCGCCTTCGAAGGCAGGTGGCGCAAACCCGGAAAAGCGGAATGAAAAAAGCCGCGACCTCGCGGCGCGGCTTCTTTCGCGGGAAACGGCGCTTTATTCGCCGTAGAGTTTCTGCTTGAGCTCGCGGCGCTCCTGCGCCTCGATCGTGAGCGTGGCCGTCGGCCGCGCGAGCAGGCGCTGGATGCCGATGGGCTCGCCGGTCTCCTCGCAGTAGCCGTAGGTTCCGTCCTCGATGCGCGCGAGCGCCTGGTCGATCTTCTTGAGCAGCTTGCGCTCGCGGTCTCGCGTGCGCAGCTCGAGCGCATGCTCCTCCTCGAGCGTCGCGCGGTCGGCGGGGTCGGGCGCAAACGAGAGCTCACGGAGGTGCTCGGTGGTGGCGCCGGCGTTCTCGCGAAGCTGGCGCTGCAGCTCGAGCAGGCGCTCGCGGAAAAACCGCAGCTGCGCCGCGTTCATGTACTCCGACTTCGGCATCTTGACGATTTCCGCCTCGGTCAGGACCTTCGATTTGCTGGCCATTGGTCCTCGCTCGAATCCTTCTTAAAGCAAAAAACCGGGGTTCCCCGGCCGCTATAAAAGCCCGTTATTTTATCCCACGAGCGGCCCCTTATCAAACATGGACCGTGGCCCGGGCGAATCATTCCGAAGGACGGATGACCCCACCCGGCATATCCCTGATTTCACGAGGATTTTATATTCCGCCCAGGCCGCGAGCGGACGATGCTAGGCGTACTTGCGCAGGTCCTCGATCACCTTGCCGTCGTTGGGCAGCGCACCCGGTGCGACCGCCTGGACTTCACCGCGCAGCTTCATCACGTCGCGCACCGTCGCCTCGACGCTGCCGCGCAGCGCCGCGGCGCGCTCGCCGGCGCACTCCACCCGCAGCGTCATGCGATCCTCGCCCTGCTCGTTCTCGACGACGAGGCGGCCGCGATCGAGCCCATGGCGCCGCAGCACTTCGGCGACCTGGTGCGGATGCACGAACAGGCCCCTCACCTTCGTCGTCTGGTCCGCGCGCCCGAGCCAGCCCTTGATGCGCACGTTGGTGCGGCCGCACGGGCTCGTGCCGGGCATCACCGCCGAGAGGTCCCCGGTGGCGAGGCGCACGAGCGGATAGTCGGGATTGAAGGGCGTCACCACCACCTCGCCCACCTCTCCCTCGGCGACCGGGTCGCCCGTGCCGGGGCGCACGATCTCCACGACCTGCGACTCGCTCGCGACCAGCCCCTCGCGCGCCGGCGTCTCGTAGGCGATGAGCCCGAGGTCCGCGGTGCCGTACGCCTGGAAGCATTCGATGCCGCGGCCCTTCATGAACTCGCGCACCGCCGGCATGAACGCCTCGCCGGAGACGACCGCGCGCTTGATCGAGCCCGAGGCGAGCCCCAGCTCGTCGCATTTCTCGAGCAGGATCTTCAGGAACGACGGCGTGCCGACGTAGCCGCCGGGCTGCAGGTCGGCGACCGCATGCGCCTGCGGCTCGGTCTGCCCGACGCCGCCCGGGATCACGCAGCAGCCGAGGTGATGCAGGCCCGTCTCGAACATCGTGCCCGCGGGGCTGAGGTGGTAGGAGAAGCAGTTGATGACGACATCGCCCGCGCGGAAGCCCGCCGCGAAGAGCGCGCGCGCCGCGCGCCAGTAATCGGGCCGCCGCCCTTCCGGGTCGTAGATCGGCCCGGGCGACATGAGGATGCGCGACAGCGCCGAGGGGGGCGTGGCGTTCAGCCCGCCGAATGGCAGGCGCGCGCGCTGCAGCTGCGAAAGCTCCGACTTGCGCGTGAGCGGCAGGCGCGCGAGCGCCTCGCGGCTCGTCACCGTCTTCGGGTCGACGCCCGCCAGCAGCTGCGCGTAGTAGGGGCTGCGCGCCTTCGCATGCGCGAGATGCTCGGGAAGCCGTTGCAGCAGGTCGCGCTCGCGCTGCGCGGGATCGCACGCCTCGAGCGCGTCGAAGAATTCTAGGCCAGCCACCGTTTGCGCCTTCTGTAGTGCTTGGTATCGCGGAAGCTGCGCCGGCCGCCGGTGGAGATGCCGAGGTAGAACTCCTTCACGTCCTCGTTCTGCGCCAGGGCCTGCGCCTTCCCCTCCATGACCACGCGCCCGTTCTCGAGGATGTAGCCGAAGTCCGCGAAACGCAGCGCGACCATCGTGTTCTGCTCGGCGAGCAGGAAGCTCACCTTCTCGGCGCGGTTGAGGTTGCCGACGATCTCGAAGATCTCCTCGACGATCTGCGGGGCGAGGCCCATGGAGGGCTCGTCGAGGAGGATCATGCTCGGCTGCGACATGAGCGCGCGCCCGATCGCGGTCATCTGCTGCTCGCCGCCCGAGGTGAACCCGGCCATCGATTCGCGCCGCTGCCTGAGCCGCGGGAAGAACTCGTAGACGCGCTCGAGGTCGCGGCGCACCTCGGCGCGGGAAGCCGAGCGCGTGTAGGCGCCGGTGAGCAGGTTCTCCTCGACGGTGAGGTGGCCGAAGCAGTGCCGCCCTTCCATCACCTGCACGACGCCGCGCTTGACGAGGTCGGCGGGCGTCATGCGGTCGACGCGCTCGCCCTGGAACTCGATGGAGCCCTTGGTCACCTCGCCGCGCTCGGCGTGCAGCAGGTTGGAGATCGCCTTGAGCGTCGTCGTCTTGCCGGCGCCGTTGGCCCCGAGGAGGGCGACGATGCCCCCCTCGGGAACCGCGAGCGAGACGCCCTTCAGCACGAGGATCACGCGGTTGTAGATGACCTCGATGCCGTTCACGTCGAGCAGCGGCTTCCCGGCCGGTGCCGCCGCGCCCTGCTCCTTCATCACCGCCGCCATGGCGTGCCTCGCGCTCCGCGCCCTATTTCATGCAGGTGCTGTCGATCTTCTTCTCGGCCGCGTACTTCTTCGCCGAGTCCTCGATCAACGGCCGCAGGAACTTCTGGTCGGCCTCGTACATGTCGGAGGTGTAGCTCCAGTGCGCGCCGTCCCACGTATGGATGCGCGCCTTGTGCACGCCGCCGTGGTCGTGGCAGGACGTGTGGATCGGCTGCATCATCCCTTCGACGCCGAGCGCCTTGATGCGCGCGGCATCGAGATTGAGGTTCTCGGCGCCCCAGCGCACTTCCTCGCCGGTGACGACGCGCTTGCCGAACTTGCCCTGCGCGGCGCGGATCGACTCGACGGTGTAGACGGCCGCGATGAGCCCGCGGTTGTACAGCACCGATCCGATCTCCTCCTTCTTGGCGGCCGTGCCCTTGCCCTTGTCGTAGAGATACTTGGCCATGTCCTTGTGGACCGGCAGGTTGTTCTCGGCCGAGTGCGCGAGCGCGAGCGCGTTGTAGCCCTTGGCCGCCTGCTCCGCGGGCACGACGTCGGGCTCCGCGCCGGCCCACCACACGCCGAACATCTGCAGGCGCGGGTAGCCCACGGCGATGGCCTCCTTGATCGCCGTCGAGTTCATCACGCCCCAGCCCCACAGGAACACGTAGTCGGGGCGCTGCTGGCGGATCTGCAGCCAGGTGGCCTTCTGCTCCACGCCGGGGTGCGTCACGGGCAGCTTGAGCAGCTCGAACCCTTCCTTCTTCGCGTGCGCCTCGAGCACCGGGATCGGCTCCTTGCCGTACGGCGAGTCGTGGTAGACCAGCGCGATCTTCTTGCCCTTGAGGCTGCCCTTCTTCTTCACGTGCTGGATGAGGATGTCCGCGCCGTCCCAGTAGGTGCCTTCCATCGGGAAGTTCCAGTCGAACACCGCGCCCTCGACGGAGTCGGCGCGGCCGTAGCCCGCCGTGATGAGCGTGATCTTGTCGTTCGGCACCTTGTCGGTCAGCGCGTAGGTGATGCCGGTCGACAGGGGGCTGAACGCCACGGGCTTGCGGCTCTTGAAGCGCTCGTAGCATTCGACGCCGCGGTCGGTGGCGTAGCCGGTCTCGCATTCCTCGTACGCGATCTTGATGCCGTTCACGCCGCCGTCGCGCTCGTTCACGAGCTTGAGGTAGTCCACGAAGCCGTCGGCCCATGGGATCCCGTTGGGCGCGTACGCGCCGGTGCGGTACACGAGGGCAGGCACGAAGATCTCGTTCGCCTGCGCCGCCGCATCGGACACGGCGCCCACGGTTGCTGCCACGGCCAGCGCAAGGGCCGCCGAGTTCCATCGCAACGCGCTTTTCATCTGTTCCTCCTCTTTCGTTGTTGGGTGCTGCCGTTTCAGTGCGGGAATGGCCAGAGCCGGAGCTTTTCCTTGCCGATCGACCAGAGGCGCGCCAGGCCGCGCGGCTCGACGATCAGGAAGAACACGATGAGCGCCCCGAAGACCATGAACTCGATGTTCGACTGCGCCGCCGTCGACAGCGGGATGCCGAGCCAGCCCGGGAGCTGGTTCAGGAAGAGCGGCAGGACCACGATGAACGCCGCGCCGAGGAACGATCCGAGGATCGATCCCAGCCCGCCGATGATCACCATGAAGAGCAGCTGGAAGGAGCGGTTCACGTCGAAGGCGAGCGGCTCCCAGGAGCCCAGGTACACGAAGGCCCACAGTGCGCCCGCCACGCCCACGTAGAACGAGCTCACGGCGAAGGCCGAAAGCTTCGCGTACAGCGGCCGGATGCCGATCACCTCGGCCGCCACGTCCATGTCGCGCATGGCCATCCACGAGCGGCCGATCGCCCCGCGCGTGAGGTTCTTCGCGACCAGCGCGAAGACGCAGACGAACGCGAGGACGAAGAGGTATTTCTCGATCGCGCCGTGGATCGTGAGGCCGAAGATCGTGAGCGGCGGCGCCGACACCGAGCCCGACGGCGCGTCGTTCGTGAACCAGCCGATGCGCGCGAACATCCAGTCGATGAAGAACTGCGCGGCGAGCGTCGTCACCGCGAGGTAGAAGCCCTTGATGCGCAGGCTCGGCACGCCGAAGATCACGCCGAAGAGCGTCGCGCACACGCCGGCCAGCACGAAGACCACGAGCAGGTTGAGGTCCGGCATCCGCAGCGCGAAGTTGTAGGCCGCGTACGCCCCCACGGCCATGAACCCGCCCGCGCCGAGGGACACCTGGCCGCAGTAGCCGGTGAGGATGTTGAGCCCGATCGCGGCGAGCGACAGGATGAGGAACGGGATGAGGATCGCGCGGAAGAAGTATTCGCTCGCGATGAAGGGCACCACCGCGAAGGCGAAGACCAGGAAGCCGATCACGAAGATGCGATCCTGCAGGATCGGGAAAAGCTGCTGGTCCGACGCATACGTGGTCTTGAACTGGCCGGTCTCGCGGTAGATCATGATTTCCTCGCCGGGGCGACGGTGCGCGCGCGATGGCGCCTAGACGCGATCAATGTGCCTCTCCCCGAACAATCCTTCCGGCCGGAAGAGCAGGAAGACCAGCGCGAGCACGTAGGCGAACCAGTTCTCTATGCCGCCGCCCAGCGCGGGCCCGAGGTACACCTCCGAGAGCTTCTCGCCCAGGCCGATGATGAGGCCGCCGACGATCGCGCCGGGCACCGAGGTGAAGCCCCCGAGGATCACCACCGGCAGCGCCTTGAGCGCCACCTGCTGCAGCGAGAACTGCACGCCCAGCTTCGATCCCCACACGATTCCGGCCACCAGCGCCACGATGCCCGAGACGCTCCAGACGATGACCCAGATGCGGTTCAACGGGATGCCGATCGACTGCGCGGCCTGGTGGTCGTCGGCCACCGCGCGCAGCGCGCGCCCCGTCGCCGTCTTCTGGAAGAAGGCCGCCAGCAACGCGACGAGCATCGCCGCGATGAGCGCCGCGAGCACGTCCTCCATGCTCACGAGGATGCCGCCCTCGAACACGTTCTCGAGGAGGATCTTCGGCTCCTTGGGCATGCCCACGTCCAGCGTGAACACGTTGTTGCCCCAGAGGATCTGCCCGAAGCCGTCGAGGAAGTACGCGATGCCGAGCGTGGCCATGAAGAGCACGATCCCTTCCTGGTTCACGAGCGGGCGCAGCACCAGCCTTTCCACCACCCACGCAAGCGCGATCATGATCGCGAGCGTCGCGATGATCGCCGCCCACAACGGCAGCTTCTCGTAGATCCGCACGAGCGACAGAGCCGCGAAGAGCACCATCGCGCCCTGCGCGAAATTGAACACGCCCGAGGCCTTGAAGATGAGCACCAGCCCGAGCGCCACGAGCGAATACAGCACGCCCGACATGAGCCCGCCCAGGACCACTTCGAGCCACGGGCCGAGGGGCGCCTTTCCGGCCACCATCGGCGAGATCGCGCCCGCGACGAGCAGCACGAAGAACGCGATGGTCATGTTGCGCGCGGTCATCAGGTTGTTCATCAGTGCTTCACCCCCAGGTAGGCGTCGATGACCGCCTGGCTCGAACGCACGTCCTCGGGCGTCCCGTCCGCGATCTTCTTGCCGTAGTCGAGCACCACCACGCGGTCGGAGAGGTCCATCACCACGCCCATGTCGTGCTCGATCAGCACGATGGTGGTGCCGAACTCGTCGTTCACGTCGAGGATGAAGCGCGACATGTCCTGCTTCTCCTCGACGTTCATGCCGGCCATCGGCTCGTCGAGCAGCAGCAGCGTGGGCTCGGCGGCGAGCGCGCGCCCGAGGTCCACGCGCTTCTGCAGGCCGTAGGGCAGGCGCCCCACCGGGGTCTTGCGCACGTGCTGGATCTCGAGGAAGTCGATGATCTCCTCGACGCGCTTGCGGTGCTCGATCTCCTCGCGCAGCGCCGGCCCGATGCGCAGCGCCTGCAGGAAGATGTTCGAGCGCATCATGAGGTTGCGCCCCGCGAGGATGTTGTCCAGCACGCTCATGCCCTTGAACAGCGCGAGGCTCTGGAACGTGCGCGCGATGCCGCGCGCCGCGGCGTGGTGCGGCTCCATCGCGTGGAAGCTCTCGCCGCGGTAGGTGATCTTGCCGTGCTGCGGGCGGTACACGCCGTTGATGACGTTCAGCATCGAGCTCTTGCCCGCGCCGTTGGGGCCGATGATGGCGCGGATCTCGTGCTCGCGCACGTCGAAGCTCACGTCGGTGAGCGCCTTCACGCCGCCGAACGCGAGCGACACGCCCTCGACGGCGAGGATGATCTCGCCCAGCTTGCGGCCGGCGGCGTCGGCGACCCTGGCTTCCTGCAGGTCCATGTCAGGCCGCCTTTCGCAGCGCCTCGGGGGCGAAGGTGCGCGCGTTCTGGATCCAGAGGTCGGCGCGGACGTTGCCGGTGCGGCCATCCTCGAAGCGCACCTGCGCCTCGACGACGCAGCGCTCGACTCCGGAATAGAGCGCATCGACGACGGTGGCGTATTTCTCAGCGATGAAGCCGCGCCGCACCTTGCGCGTGCGGGTGAGCTCGCCGTCGTCGGCGTCGAGCTCCTTGTGCAGGATCACGAAGCGGTGGATCTGGCTGCCGCCGAGCTTGGGATCGCGCGCGAGGTCCGCGTTCACCTTCTCCACGCATTCGCGCACCAGCTCGCGCACCTGCGGCTTCGCGGCGAGGTCGGTGTAGCCCGAATACGGGATGCCGCGGCGCTCGGCCCAGTCGCCCACGGCCTGCACGTCGATGTTGATCATCGCGGTGGCTTCGCCGCGCTGGTCGCCGAACGCGACGGCTTCCTTGATGTGCGGGAAGAACTTGAGCTTGTTCTCGAGGTACTTCGGCGCGAAGAGCGTGCCGTCGGCGAGCTTGCCCACGTCCTTGGCGCGGTCGATGATCTTCAGGTGGCCGCCGTCGTCGAAGTAGCCGGCATCGCCCGTGTGGAACCAGCCATCGGCGTCCTTGGCCTCGCGGGTCGCCTCCGGGTTCTTGTAGTACTCGCGGAACAGGCCCGGGCAGCGCAGCAGGATCTCGCCGCTGTCGAGGATGCGCACCTCGACGCCCTTCATCGGCGGCCCGACCGTATCGGGCTTCACCTCGCCGTTGTGCTGCACGCACACCATGACCGACGTCTCCGTCGATCCGTAGAGCTGCTTGAGGTTGATGCCGAGCGAGCGGTAGAACACGAAGAGGTCCGGGCCGATCGCCTCGCCCGCCGTGTACGCGACGCGGATCTTCGACATGCCGAGCGCGTTGCGCAGCGGCCCGTACACGAGCAGGTTGCCGAGCCGGTAGCGCAGGCGCTCCATCGACGACACCGGCTGCCCGTCGAGGATGCGCGCGCCCACGCCCCGCGCCAGGTCCATGAAGTGGTGGAAGATGCGGCGCTTCACCCAGCTCGCGTCTTCCATCCGGATGGTCACCTGCGTGAGCAGCGCCTCGAGCACGCGCGGCGGCGCGAAGTAGTAGGTCGGGCCGATCTCGCGCATGTCGTTGATGACCGTCTCCGACGACTCGATGCAGTTGATGCGGAAGCCGACGACCATCCACTGCGCGTACGAGAAGAGGTTCTGCCCGATCCATGCCATCGGCAGGTACGCGAGCACCTCCTCGTCGTCGCGAAGCCCTTCGAGCTCGGCATAGGCGCGGCTCGAATCGACCAGGTTCTCGTGCGCGAGCACGACGCCCTTCGGGTGCCCGGTCGTGCCGGACGTGTACATCATGATCGCGGGATCGCCGCGCGCAGTGGCGGCGACCTTCTGCTCGAAGAATCCCGGGTTGGCGGCGGCGAACTGGCGTCCCGCCTCGCGCAGCGACTCGTAGCCCGCGAGCTCCGGCTGCGCGTAGTGCTTGAGGCCGCGCGGATCGTCGTACCAGATGTGCCTGAGCATCGGGCACTCGGGCAGGATCTCGAAGAGCTTGTCGGCCTGCTCCTGGTCCTCGACGACCCCGTAGCCGATCTGCGCATTCTGGAAGACGTAGATCATCTCCTGCGCGACCGCGTCCTCGTAGAACGGGACGGGGATGGCACCGAGCGACTGCGCCGCGATGAGCGTCCAGTACAGGCGCGGGCGGTTGGAGCCGATCACCGCGATGTGGTCGCCGCGCTCGACACCCGCCTGCGCGAGCCCGCACGCGAGCCATTCGACCTCGTCGCGCATCTGGCGCCACGTCCACGTCTGCCAGATGCCGAGGTCCTTCTCGCGAATGGCGGGACGATCACCGCGATCGCGCGCGTGACGCAATAGAAGCTTCGGGAACGTGTCGGGCGATCCCGTTTCCTGCGTCGTGGCCATTGGACCTCCTCCTCCAGCCGTTCGCTTCCGGTCTTGCGCCGGCTGCCCGAAATGTTACGCCAGTCTATATCGCCGCTTAACAGGCTTATGTCTTTTCGTTGACAATTCCCCCGTGGAAACCCTACACGAGCTGCTGAAAGCCTCGCTCTGGACGCGCACCCTGTCGCCCGGGCAGGTCGCCCGCGTGGAGGCCGAGACGCAGGTGCGCGACCTGCCCGTCGGCGTGCCGGTGTGCCGCAAGGGCGAGCCGGTGGAGCACTGGATCGGGCTCATCGACGGGCTTGTGAAGATGACGAGCGTCACGCCCGAGGGAAAAACCACCACGTTTACAGGGCTCACCAGCGGGGGGTGGTTCGGCGAGGGATCGCTGCTCAAGGACAGGGTGCGCAAGTACGACGTGGTCACGCTGCGCGAAAGCCGGGTCGCCTACATGCCGCGCGCGACCTTCGAGTGGCTGCTCGACACGGACATCGGCTTCAACCGCTTCCTGCTGATGCAGCTGAACGAGCGCCTCGCCCAGTTCATCGCCCTGGTCGAGCACGAGCGCCTGCTCGAGCCGGACGCGCGGGTCGCGCGGTCGCTCGCGAGCCTGTTCAATCCGCTTCTCTACCCCGACCAGCAGCGCGACGTGCAGCTGTCGCAGGAGGAGATCGGCTACCTCTCGGGCGTCTCCCGCCAGCGCGTGAACCAGGCGCTGAAGGTCCTCGAGAACGCCGGCCTCGTGAAAGTGCAGTACGGCCGCGTGCACGTGATCGACCTCGAGGGGCTGCGCTCCTTCACCTAGGCGGGCATGGTCGGAACGACATTGCCGTTCGCGATGCGCACCGCGCCCGCGCGCTCGAGGTCGCCGAGCATGAAGCCCGCGAGCGCCTTCGCGTCCATGCCGAGGAAGCGGTCGGACATGTCGCGGTAACACGGCACCCGCGCCACGTATTCCGCGACCTGCGTGACCGGCATCATGCCGCGCTCGAGAAGCGCGAACACGAACATGACTTTCACCACGTGGCGCGCATTGCGCGCCGGATCGCGCGCGAACGCCTCGAGCCTCGAACGCACGGTGGCGACCGAGCCGGCGACGTCCTCGAACGGCACGCCGTGGCCGGGAACGACCACCGCCGGGCGCAGCCGCTCGATCGTCGACAGCGCCGAGTGCGCCGCCTCGATGAACGGATTGGCGCCCTCCTCCGGCCACACGAACCCCATGCCGTCCTGCCACAGCGCATCGCCGGAGATGAGGATGCGGTTCACGGGCTCGAAGAACATGAGCGCGTCCATGTCGTGGCCGGGCGCGGCGTGCGCCTCCCATTCGAACCCGCCGCCCTCGAAGCAGTCGCCCGGCCCGATCGTGTCGTCGAAA
The DNA here is from genome assembly GCA_035719385.1 of Usitatibacter sp. Taxonomy (GTDB): domain Bacteria; phylum Pseudomonadota; class Gammaproteobacteria; order Burkholderiales; family Usitatibacteraceae; genus Usitatibacter. The sequence continues at coordinate 6,234 of DASTGG010000156.1, read as the reverse complement.
TGGAACGGGTCGGCGCGCTGGTCGAACTGCGCCATCCACACGCTTTGCGGCGTCCAGGGCACCACGTGCTTCACCTCGCCCTCGGGGATCGTGACGCGGCAGCCGTGCGCGCTCGCCACCGCGGCATTGCCGCCCATGTGGTCGGAATGGCAGTGCGTGTTGACGAGGCGCTCGAGCGGCTCGCCCGCGAGCCCGAGGCTGCCCGCGATGAGCTCGAGCGTTTCCTCGCGATGCGTGCAATAGCCCGAGTCCACGAGCACGTTGTCGCCGGGCGCGCGCAGCACGACCTGGTTGCAGTTGAGCCAGCCGCGCACGATCACGCGGATGGAAGGCGGCAGCGAGGCGGCGGGCATAATGCTCGTCATCTTATCCTCCGCATCGCTGCCGTGGCCTCGCTCGCGGGACTTCGCGTGGTCTCCACCGCCCTCAACCTGCCGGGGCCGGTCGCGTGCGCGCGCCTGCGGGACCTCGGCGCATCGCTCGTGAAGGTCGAGCCGCCGGAAGGAGACCCGCTGCTGGGCTACTGCGCCGACTGGTATGGCCGCCTGCATGCGGGCGCCACGATCCGCCGCCTGGATCTCAAGAGCGGCGCGGGACGCAGCGCCATGGCCGCGCTCCTCGACGAGGCGGACGTGATCGTCACCGCGCAGCGTCCTTCCGCCCTCGCGCGCATGGGGCTCGACGCGGGCTCGCTGCAGGCGCGGCCGCGGCTGTGCCACGTGGCCATCGTCGGCCACGCGCCGCCGCACGACGACGTCGCCGGGCATGACCTCACCTATCTCGCGGCCAACGGGCTGGTCGCGCCGCCGCGCCTGCCGCCCACGCTCTTCGCCGACATGGCCGGGGGCGAGCGCGCGGCCACCGAAGCGCTCGCGCTCGTCGTCGCGCGCCAGAGAACCGGCCGCGGCGGCGCCGCGATCGTCGCGCTCGCGGACGTGGCGCTCGCCCTCGCGCAGCCGCTTCGCGAAGGCCTCACCGCGCCCGGCGCGCTGCTCGGCGGCGGCCTCGCCGGCTATAATTTGTATGCGGCGGCCGAAGGCTGGGTCGCGCTCGCGGCGCTCGAGCCGCGCTTCCTGCAGCGGCTCGCGGAAGCGCTGGGCGCCGTCCCGCCCACGTACGAGAAGCTCGCGGCGAAATTCCGCGAGCGCCCCGCGCGCGAATGGGAAAGCTGGGCGCGCCGGAACGACGTCCCGCTCGTGGCCGTGCAATCTCCCTTCCAGGAATCCTCCTCCTCATGAAGATCCAGAACAACGCATTCCTCGTGGCCGGAGGCGGCTCGGGGCTCGGTGCGGCCACGGCGCGCATGCTCGCGGCCGCGGGCGGCAAGGTCCTCCTCGCGGACGTCAACGCGGCCGGCGAAGGCGTCGCGAAGGACATCGGCGCCAACGCGCGCTTCGTGCGCACCGACGTGACCGAAGAAGCCTCCACGCAGGCCGCGGTCGATGCCTGCGTCTGCGCGTTCGGCGCGATCCACGGCGTCATCAACTGCGCCGGTGTCGCGCCGGGCGAGCGCGTGGTCGGCCGCAACGGCCCCCACTCGCTCGCGAATTTCGAGCGCACGGTGCGCATCAACCTCATCGGCACGTTCAACGTGATCCGGCTCGCCGCCGCGAAGATGAGCGTGCAGGCGCCCTTCGACACCGGCGAGCGCGGCATCATCGTCAACACCTCCTCCGTGGCTTCCTTCGAGGGGCAGATCGGGCAGGCGGGTTACGCGGCGTCGAAGGCCGGCGTGAACGGCATGACGCTGCCCATCGCGCGCGAGCTCGCGAAGTTCGGCATCCGCGTGATGACGATCGCGCCGGGCATCTTCGACACGCCGATGCTGCAGGGCATGAGCGAGGAGATCCGCGCCTCGCTCGGCCAGCAGATTCCCTTCCCCTCGCGCCTCGGCCGCCCCGACGAATACGCGGCGCTCGTGCGCCATATCATCGAGAACGAGGTCCTCAACGGCGAGGTGATCCGCCTCGACGGCGCGATCCGCATGGCTGCCAGGTAGTTTGCAGCTCGACGGTTTCCCCCACATCGCGGGCATCCACTGCTCGTCCTCGTCCATCGCGGACATCCTGCGCTACGACGGGCAGCCGCTCTCCGAGGCGATGGTGTTCGGCCTGGGCAGCGGCCTGGGCTTCATCCTCTCCACGGATGCCCGCTACTCGCCGGCCTACCGCTTCAACGGGCGCGCGCTCGACCTCGAGGGCAAGTTCTACGCGCTCTTCGGCGCACGGCTGCCGTGGGCGGGGCGCTGGGATCCGGCGACGATGGAGCGCGCGCTGCGCCAGGGGCGGCCCGTCATCGCGCAAACGGACATCGCGTACCTGCCCTACTACGACGGCGTGCATTTCCCGCTGCACGGCATCGTGGTCACCGGCTGGGACGGAGCGCACGCGCGCGTGGCCGACACCTATTCGGGCGAGCTGCAGACGATCGAGGCAGGGCAGCTTCGCGATGCGCTCGCCGGCGAAGGCAGCCCTTTCATGGACCCGCCCTTCCGCTTCGCGCCCGCACCGCGCATCGACGCGAAGATCGATGCGGACACGCTGGGCCGCGCGATCCTCGTCGCCGCGCGCGAGATGCTCGAGCCGGCCGTCGCCGGCACCGGCATTCCGGCCATGCGCAAGCTCGTGGGCGAGCACGCGGCGTGGCGCGACTCGCCGGACTGGGCGTGGAGCGCGCGGTTCGCCTACCAGGGCATCGAGAAGCGCGGCACGGGCGGCGGCGGCTTTCGCCGGCTCTACGCCGCTTTTCTCGAGGAATCGCTGCCCGTCCTGCCCGCGATCGGCAAGGTGCGCGCGGTCGCCCGCATGCGCGAATCGGCGCAGCGCTGGAGCGCCATGGCGCAGGAATTGAAGCGCGCCTTCGTCGACGCGGACGCCTCGCGCATCGAGGCGGCCGCCGACCGGCTGGACGAGATCGCCGTCCACGAGAGCGCACTCATGGCCGACCTGCGCGACGCCCTCCCGGGCTAGCGGGAACCTGGCACCAGCCGGTCGCGGCGCGCGAGCGGCGGAAACAGCCGCGTCCAGAGCGCCACGACGAGCAGCGTCCCGGCGCCGCCCAGCACGACGGAACCCAGCGGCCCCAGCAACGCGGCCGTAGCCCCCGCACGGAATTCGCCCAGCTGGTTGCTCGTGCTGATGAAGACCGCGTTCACCGCGCTCACCCGCCCGCGCATCTCGTCCGGCGTCTCGAGCTGCACGAGCGTGTGGCGCACGACCACGCTCACCATGTCGGCCGCGCCGCCCACGGCGAGCATCAGCATGGACAGCGCGAAATCGCCGGAGAACGCGAACACGAGCACCGAGATCCCGTAGATGGCCACGGCGACGAGCAGCTTCGCGCCGACGTGCCGCTCGACCGGATGCCGCGCGGTCCATGCGGCCATGGCGAGCGCGCCCACCGCCGGCGCCGCGCGCAGCAGGCCGAGCCCCCAGGGGCCCGTGTGAAGGATGTCCTTCGCGTAGATCGGCAGCAGCGCCGTCACGCCGCCCAGCACGACGGCGAAAAGGTCGAGCGAGATCGCGCCGAGGACGACCGGCTTGTGGAAAATGAAGCCGAATCCGGCGAACATCGCGCCGAGCGTCGCCGGGTCCTTGCTGTGGATGATGGGAACGTGCTCGATCGAAAGAACGCTCGCGAGCGCCGCGGCCAGGATCAGCGCGCACAGCCCGTAGGCCCACGCGGGCCCCAGCGCATAGACGAAGCCGCCCAGCGCGGGTCCCGCGATCACCGCGATCTTCATCACCGCCGAGGAAAGCGCCATCGCGCGCGGCAGCTGCAGGTCGGTGACCAGTCGCGGGACGATCGCCGCCTGCGCGGGCGTCTGCAGCGCGCGCACGATGCCCAGCAGCACGCACGCCGCGAAGATCGGGCCGCGGCCGATCCAGCCGCCGATGCTGCCCCACGCGAGCACCACCGCGACGATCGCCTGCAGCACGATCGCCGCGGCGAGCATGCGGCGCCGGTCCACGCGGTCCGCGAGATGCCCCGACGGAATCGTGAGCGTGAAGGTGGAGGCGAACTGCAGCAGCCCGACGAGACCGAGGTCCCACGCGCTGCCCGTGAGGTCGTACATCTGCCACCCGAGCGCGACCAGCAGGACCTGGTTCGCCGCCGTGGACAGCATTCGCGTCCACAGGAAGCAATGGAAGCTGCGGGAAAGCCGGCCGGCGCCGGCGCCGCGACCGGCAAGGCTCGTCATCGCGGCGATTCTACCGGCCCGTCGAGGCGGCGCATCCGCGTGCCGCGGGCAAGAACGGGCGTCGCGTTTCGCCTGCTGCAAGAAAGTCCGTTTGGAGCGATAATTACACCCTCGTCCGGTCGCCACGCAGGCCTTGCTTTCGCGCGGCCCGGAGCCGGTCCGCAAGGTCCATCCAGGGGAGCGTCCACGAACGCGATGTTGTTCGACACCCACCTCACCGAGGAATACGACGCGCTGCGCGACACGGTCAGGCGCATGTGCGACGCGGAGCTGGCGCCCCGGGCGGCCGCGATCGACGCCGCCAACGAATTCCCCTCCGGCATGTGGAGGAAGCTCGGCGAGCTCGGGCTCCTCGGCATGACCGTTCCCGACGAATACGGCGGCACGGGCCTGGGCTACGTCGCCCACGTCGTGGCGATGGAAGAAGTCTCGCGCGCCTCGGCCTCCGTGGGACTGTCCTACGGCGCGCACTCCAACCTCTGCGTCAACAACCTGTACCTCAACGGCACCGAGGCGCAGCGGCGCAAGCACCTGCCGAAGCTCTGCAGCGGTGAAGCCGTCGGCGCGCTCGCCATGAGCGAGCCCGGCGCGGGCTCGGACGTCGTGGGCTCCATGGCGTGCCGCGCGGAGAGGAAGGGCGACCGCTGGATCGCCAACGGCTCGAAGATGTGGATCACCAACGGCCCGGACGCGGACGTGCTCATCGCCTACATGCGCACGGCGCCGCGCGACCAGGGCTCGAAGGCGATGACGGCCTTCATCGTCGAGAAGGGAATGAAGGGTTTTTCCACCGCGCAGAAGCTCGACAAGCTCGGCATGCGCGGCTCGAACACGTGCGAGCTCGTCTTCCGCGATTGCGAGATCCCCCAGGAGAACGTGCTGGGCGAGGTGAACGGCGGGGCTCGCGTGCTGATGCGCGGGCTGGATACGGAGCGCTGCGTGCTCTCCGGCGGCCCGATCGGCATCATGCAGGCCGCGATGGACGTCGCCCTTCCCTACGTGCACGAGCGCAAGCAGTTCGGCCAGCCCATCGGCACGTTCGAGCTCATGCAGGCGAAGCTCGCGGACATGTACACGAAGCTGCAGGCCTCGCGCGCATTCAGCTACCGCGTGGCCGGAGCGCTCGACGCGGGGCGCGGACGCGCGGCCCGCAAGGATGCGGCCGCGTGCCTGCTCTTCGCGAGCGAGAACGCGGTGCAGGTCGCTCTCGAAGCGATCCAGTGTCTTGGGGGGAACGGCTACATCAACGACTTTCCCGCGGGACGGCTATTGCGGGACGCGAAGCTGTACGACATTGGAGCGGGAACGAACGAGATCCGCCGCATGCTGATCGGGCGCGAGCTCTTCGAAGAGTCGGTTTGATCGCCAAACCTGGAGACAAGTGATGGAAAACGTCGTGATCGTCGGCGCCAAGAGGACCCCCATCGGCGCCATGCAGGGCAAGTTCAACTCGGTGACGGCTTCGGAGCTCGGAGCCACCGCCATCAAGGCCGCGGTCGAGCAGGCGGGCGTGAAGCCGAGCGAGGTCGATGACCTCATCTTCGGCTGCGTGCTGCAGGCGGGCCAGGGCCAGGCGCCCGCACGCCAGGCCGCCCTGAAGGCCGGCCTCACCAACACGACGCCCGCCACGACGGTCAACAAGATGTGCGGCTCCGGCATGAAGGCCGCGATGATGGCGTATGACGAGCTCGTGACGGGCAACGCGAAGGTGGTCGTGGCCGGCGGCATGGAATCGATGACCAACGCGCCGCACCTGCTGCCCAAGTCGCGCGCCGGCTATCGCTACGGGCACCAGCAGATCCTCGACAGCATGGCCTACGACGGCCTCGAGGACGCGTATTGCGGCAAGCCGATGGGACATTTCGCCGACGAGACCGCCAAGAAGTACGGCTTCACGCGCGAGCAAATGGACGCGTACGCGAAGGAATCGACCACGCGCGCGCTGAACGCCGAGAAGTCCGGCGCCTTCAAGGACGAGATCGCGCCGGTCACGGTGAAGACGCGAGCGGGCGAGGAAATCGTCGCCGAGGACG
>DASTGG010000155.1:0-4276 GCA_035719385.1 Usitatibacter sp. | reverse complement strand
TGGAGGCGGGGATCGGAATCGAACCGGTGTACACGGCTTTGCAGGCCGCTGCATGACCACTCTGCCACCCCGCCCTGGGGAACGGCACCGGCGAACGCGATGCCGCGGATACGAATCGGGGGAAACCAGGACCGCCGATTTCCCCCGCGCACAGAGGCCTGAATTATACATCCGTTGTCCGCTCTCAACACGCCCGGCGGGCGGAGGTGGTTACATGGATATCGCTGATCGAGGGCATGGGGGGAGCGAGCTTCTTCAGGGAGCACCATGCGTAACCTGTTTCGCGCACTCGGCGCCGTCCTCCTCGCGGCGGCACTGCCGGCCTCCGCGGCCGATACGCCGAACTACCAGGGGCTCTGGTGGGCCTCGCCGCCCGAAAGCGAGTCGGGCTGGGGGCTGAACGTCGCGCACCAGGGCGACGTCGCTTTCGCCACCTGGTTCACCTACAACGCCGCGGGCCAGAGCTGGTGGCTCGTCACCGTCGCCACCAAGACCGCCGAAGGCACGTTCGCCGGCGACATCTACGAGACGTCGGGCCCGGCGTTGACCGACGTGCCCTTCGATCCGAAGAAGGTCATGCGCACGCCCGTGGGCCGCGCCACCCTCACCTTCCGCGACCTCGACAACGGCACGCTGCGCTACACGCTGAAGGGCGTTTCGCAGGTGAAGTACATCACGCGCGAGGTGTTCGGCCCGCTGCCCACGTGCACGTACGCCGCGCAGCCGGATCTCGCCGGCGCCACGAATTACACGGACCTGTGGTGGGTGCCGGCGGGCGCGGAGTCCGGCTGGGGCATCAACCTCACGCACCAGGGCGACACGATCTTCGCGACCTGGTTCACGTACGGCTCCGACGGCACTCCGCTGTGGTTTGCGGCGACAGCATCGCACGTGAGCAACGGAATCTACAGCGGCCCGCTCGTGCGCACCGCGGGCCCGCCGTTCAGCGCGCAGCCGTTCGATCCCTCCAAGGTGAAGCGCATGGAGTCGGGGATGATCGGCTTCAGCTTCTCGAGCGGCAACGCGGCCACGATGAGCTTCACGGTCAACGGCACGACGCAGACCAAGCCGATCACGCGGCAGGTGTTCTTCCCGCCGTCGGGCACGCGTTGCGGCGAGCCCACGCGCACCGTCGCCCCGTTCCCGGTCGTGGCCGCCGGGGACATCGCGCAGTGCGCCGGATTTCCCGCGTCCGCCAGCGCCGCGGCGCGCACCGCGAAGCTCGTCAATTCCACCGACGCGCTGGTGCTCGTGCTGGGCGACAACGCCTACGAGAACGGCACGCCGGACGAGTTCGCGAGCTGCTTCGATCCGACGTGGGGCGTCTTCGGCGACCGGCTGCGGCCCACGCCCGGCAATCACGACTACTACACGGCGGACGCGAAAGGCTATTACGACTACTTCGGCGCGCGCGCGGGGCCCGACCGCCGCGGCTACTACAGCTTCGACTACGGCGGCTGGCACTTCGTCTCGCTCAACTCGCTCGTGGACCTGCAGCCCGGGTCCGCGCAGTACCAGTGGCTCGCAGACGACCTCGCGAAGAGCGCCGACACGTTCTGCACGATCGCGATGGTGCACTACCCCCGCTTCAATTCGGGCTCCACCCACGGCAGCACCGAGGCGATGCGGCCCGCGTTCGACCTGCTGCAGCGCTCGGGAGCGGAGATCGTCCTGTCGGGGCACGAGCACCTGTACGAGCGCTTCGCGCCGCAGCGCGCCGACGGCACGGCCGATCCGGCGCGAGGCCTGAGGCAGTTCACCGTGGGAACCGGCGGGGGCGCGACCATGACGTTCGGCACGACGCTGCCCAACAGCGAGTTCCGCTTCAGCGGCAGCTGGGGAATCCTGCGCCTCACGCTCTCCGCGGGGCGCTACGCCTGGCAATTCTGGACCGTGGATCACCCGTCGCCGATCGACACCGGCACCGGCACCTGTCATCCCTAGGAGCAGCATCATGCGAGCATCGCGTCGATTCCTCGCGGGCGCCGCCCTCGCGGCGCTCATGCCCTGCGTCACGTTGGCCGCGGAGAACTACCAGGGACTCTGGTGGAACGCTGCCGAATCGGGCTGGGGCCTCAACATCGCGCACCAGCGTGACGCCATGACGGCGACGTGGCTCACCTACGACGCCTCGGGCCGCGGCACCTGGCTCACGATGCTGGCGGACCGGCGCGGCGACGGGACGTACGCGGGCACCGTGTACGAGACGACACGGCCCTACTTCGGGGTGCAGTACGAGCCGGTGCGCGTCTCGCGACTGCCGGTGGGCCAGGCCACGCTCGCCTTCGGCGACGCCAGCCACGGAACGCTGCAATTCAACGTGCGGGGCGTCGAGGGAAGCAAGGCCATCACGCGGGAGGTGTTCGGACCGGTGCCGGAATGCACGTACTCGGCGCAGCCCGAGATGGTCAACGCCAGCAACTACACCGACCTCTGGTGGGCCGCCGGCGGCACGCAACGCAACTGGAGCATCAACTTCGCGCACCAGGGCGACGTCGTCTTCGCGACGTGGTCCACGTACGACTACTTCGGCGCGCCGCTGTGGCTCGCCGCGACGGCGACGCGCATCGCGGGCAACGTATATGGCGGCGCGCTCATCCGGACGACGGGCCCGGCGTTTGGCGCCGCTGCGTTCGATCCGGCACTCGTCACGCGCGCCGAGGCGGGCTCCGCCACGTTCACGTTCTCGAACGGCAATGCGGCCACCTTCGCGTACACGATGGACGGCGTGAAGCGCACGCTGGCCCTCTCGCGCGAGCTCTTCGCGCCGCCGGCCGGCACGCGCTGCCGCAACGAGGCAGCCGCGGCGATCGAAGGCCGCGTGTTCGAAGGCGCCGGCGTCGCGGCGACCGTGTGCGCGGATACGAACGGCAATGGCCTCTGCGACGCGGACGAGCCGAAGGCCGCCACCGACGCGGCCGGCGCGTACTCGCTCGTCGCTGCCGGATACACGGGCCCGCTCGTGGCCGAAACCTCCGCCGGTTACCGCATGGTCTCGCCCGGCCGCGACTACAGCGCCAACATCACGCCCTACACCACGCTGGTCGCGCTCACCGGCGAGCGGGACTTCGCCATCGCCGAGATGATGGTGCGCAACGAGCTCGGCCTGCCGCAACGCTTCAGGATCCGGCTCGATCAGCCGCCCGCCGAAGGTTCGCTCGTGCAATCGGTGGCACGCCACGCGGCCGCGGCACTGCAGGCCGCGTCCACCGGCCTCGCGGATGCCGGCGCCTTCGCGCGCGTCATCGCGGCGTTCCCACCCGCGCTGACCGACCTGCCGCAGCTTTTCATCACGACGAAGGACGGCGCCCCGATCGAGTCGAAGGAAGTCTATGTCGATGCGACCTTCGCGCTGGTCAACCCGGCGGCGGCGAGCACGACCGTGAACCTCGCGGGCAAGATCCGCGGCCGCGGCAACTTCACCTGGCTGCAGGCGAAGAAGCCGTACAAGGTGCAGCTCGCCAACGACGCGGCCTACGCGGCGCTCGCGGACGTGCTCGGCATGACGAAGAACCGCAACTGGGCGCTTCTCGCCGACCACGTCGATCTCGCGCTCATGCGCAACCAGCTCGTGTTCACGCTGGGCAACAGCAGCCTCTTCAACGAGGGGCTCAAGTGGACGCCGGCGATGGTGCGGCTCGAGGTGTGGCTGAACGGGCGCTTCGACGGCCTCTACAGCCTCACCGAGGACGTGCGCGTGGACGCGGCGCGGCTGAACATCGGGCGGATCGGCGCGAACGACCTGGACGGCGGCTACCTGGTCGAGGTCGATGTCCCGCTCGACTGCTACAACGACGGCACGCTGAGCCTGCAGCACGTCACGCCACAGGGCGTGCACGTGTGCATCAAGACGCCCGACGAATCCGCCGCCACTCTGGCGCAGGTGAAGTGGATCGACGAATACGTCGACGCGGCCGAGGGCGACCTCTACATCTACGACACGGTCGACCGGCTGAACCTCGTGAGCTACGTCGACTGGTATCTCGTGAACGAGTACATCCGCAATTGGGATGGCCCGTTCTATTCGAGCGACTACATGTGGAAGGACAAGGCCTCGGCCGCGGTTCCCGCCGACCGGCTGCTCAACATGGGGCCGCTGTGGGATTTCGACATCAGCGCGGGCAACGCGAACGAGCAGGACCGGCCGCAGGGCTGCTGGATCGCGAGGATGCGCGAGCAGATTCCCAACTGGTACACGAAGCTCGCCGGCAACCGCGAGTTCGTCGATCTCGTGGTCGCCCGCTGGAAGGACAAGCAGGCCGCGCTGGGACGCCTC
>DASTGG010000154.1:0-16015 GCA_035719385.1 Usitatibacter sp. | reverse complement strand
TCTCGCGGTCTTCGTCGCGAGCCCGCGCGCGCGCACGATCTCGGGCCAGGCGCTATCGGTGTGCGGTGACACCAACATGCTGAGCTGAAGTCTCGGGCTTCACGAGCGCCGCCTCGCACGGGTCGTCCGTGTTCGCGGCATCGGCGATCGCCGTGGCGGCCGCGCTGATGCCGATGCTCGCGATGGCGGCGCCGAGGCGCGCGAGGGCGGCCGGATGGTCCAGCGAGATCTGGGGCTTCGCCATGGTCCCGAAGAGCTTGACGTCGCCCGCGACGGTGGCGAGCCCGGCACCGGACCGGGGCTTCAGCCGTCCGCGCAGGTCGAACGTCTGGTCGCGGAAATCGATCACGCCATGCGTGAGCAGCCGGCTCACGTCGCTCGTGGCGCCGATGACGCTCTCGGCGCGCCCGTTGCGAAACGGCATCATCGCGCCCACGCACTGGAAGCGGATGCCGGCCTTCTGCTCCCTCTCGAACGCCGCGGCCATCTTCGCTTCCGCTTCCTCGGCGCGCGCGGAGACGAAGACGCCGGAACCCATGCGGATCGTCGCCGTGCCGGTCATCGCCGCGGCGAGGCGCTTCATCGATTCGCCGCGCGAGTCGAGCGACGCGCGCACCTGCATCGGGCCGCCCTCGAACGGGATGCGCCGGCCGCGCTCGTGGAACCAGCGCTCGAGCAGCAGGTTGCGCCCGTCGAAGTCGAGGTGCGCGCGCTTCGTGCGGCCTTCCATGCGCAGCTTCGCGGTGGCGCTGCCGCCCAGCATGTCGGCGGCGAACGCCGGGACGTCGAGGCGGTCGTCGTCGAAATCGAGGCGCGTCTTCACGTTGCGCATCTCGAGCCCGTTACCCAGCTTCACGCGCCCGATGCGCGCGTCGATCGAGCCCTTCTTGCCCTGGAGCGCGACCAGCATCCCCCAGCCGAGCGGCGTGTCCGGCAGGATCTCGCCCGCGGGCAGCTTGCCGTGGACCTCGCCGCCCGCGTCGAGGAGCGCCTTCGACCACTCCACGTCGTTCGCGGAAAGCTTCGCATCGATCACCGGCTTGTCGCCGCCGAAGCGAAGGTCCGCCGTGCCGTCCACGTGGAGGGCTCCCAGCGTCATCGCCAGCGGTTCGAGGCGGATCGCGTCCCTGGCGCCCACCGCGTCGAAATGCGCCTCGAAGGGCGCGCGCGGGCGGCGCTTCAGGTCGAAGAACGCGAGCATGTCTCCGAGCGCCGGCGCCACGAGGTCGCCATGGATGCGGTGGCCCTCGAGCTGCGGCTCGAGCGGCAGGTGGCCGGCGAGCGTGAGCTTCGCGCCGCCCCAGTCGAGCTCGATGCGGCCGGGCGTGGTCGCGCCGGTCTCGCCGAAGTGGCTGAAGTCGTCGAGTGAGGCGCGCACGTCGAGGGGATGGCCGTTGCGCGTGACGCTCGCTTCGATGCGCACGTCGCGCAGCACCGGCACCATGCGCAGCGTCGCCTCCTTCACGTGCCACAGGCGGGGCTGGTCGCGCATGCGGCGGTCGTCGATGTCGAAATCCTCGAAGGTGAGGCGGCGCAGCTCGAGCAGGCCGTCGGTTGGCGAGGAGCTCACCGGCGCGTGCGCCGCTTCGGCGCCCCGGTGCAATTCCCAGTTGCTCTTGCCGTCGCGTGACGTCTCGATCACCGCCTTGCCGCCCTCGACCGCGAGGCTGCGCAGCTTCACGTTGCCCGAAAGCAGCGGCCAGAGCGCGAGATGCGCCGTGACGCGGCGCGCCTGGAACAGGTGGCGCTCGCTCGCCCACTTCGCATTGGAGAACGCGACGTCGGTCGCCTCGAGCCACGGCACGGGCCAGAGCCCGAACTCGAGCGAGCCCATGGCGAGGTCGCGCGAATAGGCCGCCTGCGCCTTGTCGCGCGCGACGCTCTTGAGGCGCTCGGGATCGACCAGGATGCGCAAAGCCACGGCTGCGGCGACCACGACAAGGACGAGCACGCCGGCGCTCCGCAGCGCCGTCTTGTGCCAGGGCTTCATGGTTCGCCACGGTGAGGGATCAAGATGTGACCCGGAGAACCGCAGCGGCGTTCGCGCAGTCCTAGCAAACTCCATGTTCACTGGCCCATTCGGAGGTGTCCCTCATGAAGATGCGCACGCTCGGATCGTCCCTCGAGGTGTCGGCGATCGGACTCGGGTGCATGGGCATGTCGGAGTTCTACGGGGGGCGCGACGAGGCCGAATCGATCGCGACCCTCCACCGCGCGCTCGATCTCGGCGTCACGTTCCTCGACACCGCGGACATGTACGGCGTCGGACGCAACGAGGAGCTGGTCGGCCGCGCGATCCGCGGGCGGCGCCAGGGCCTCGTCGTCGCGACCAAGTTCGGCAACGTGCGCGGCGAGGACGGCAGCTTCCGCGGCGTCGACGGGCGTCCGGAATACGTGCGCACCGCCTGCGAGGCGAGCCTCAAGCGGCTGGGCATCGACGCGATCGACCTCTACTACCAGCATCGTGTCGATCCGAACACGCCGATCGAGGATACGGTGGGCGCCATGGCGGACCTGGTTCGCCAGGGCAAGGTGCGCTACATCGGCCTGTCCGAGGCCGCCCCGGCGACGATCCGCCGCGCGCACAAGGTGCATCCCGTCACGGCGCTGCAAACCGAGTACTCGTTGTGGAGCCGCGACCCCGAGGACGAGATCCTGCCCACGGTGCGCGAGCTGGGCATCGGCTTCGTGCCGTACAGCCCGCTGGGCCGCGGGTTCCTCACCGGCCGCATCCGCTCCATCGACGATCTCGCGCCCGACGACTGGCGCCGCAACTCGCCGCGTTTCCAGGGCGAGAACTTCCGCAGGAACCTGCGGCTGGTGGACGAGATCGCGGCCATGGCGCGCGAGAAGGGCTGCACGCCGTCGCAGCTCGCGCTCGCCTGGGTGCTCGCGCAAGGCGACGACATCGTGCCGATCCCGGGCACGAAGCATCGCGGCTACCTCGAGGAGAACGTCGGTGCGGAGAGCCTGCGGCTCGGCCGCGAGGACCTGGCGCGCATCAGCCGCGCGCTTCCCCCCGGCGCGGCAGCCGGCACGCGCTATCCGGAGGCGGGAATGCGGACGGTGAATCGCTAGCATGCGCGAGTATCGCGTGCGGCCTTCGCGAAGGATGTGAAATGGGCCACATCGCCGGTGCGGCGCAGGGCGCGCGCAACCGGTTCGCTACTGCGCCTGCAGCGCCGCGATGATCGCCTCGATGATCTCGTCCGCCGGCCGCTCGACCGAGACCACGAGCGGGTTCTCGTCCGTGCCCGGCTCCTCGAGCGTGTCGAACTGGCTGCGCAGCAGCGAGGCCGGCATGTAATGCCCGCGCCGGGCGGCGATGCGCGCGGCGATGAGCTCGAACGGTCCCTTGAGATAGACGAAGCGCACTTCGCCGCTGCCGCCGGCGATGCGCTCGCGATAGGCGCGCCTCAGCGCGGAGCAGGCGATGACGCAGCGCGCGCCGGCCGCGCGCCGCTCGCGGATCCACGCCGCGATGGCGTCGAGCCACGGCCAGCGGTCCGCGTCGGTGAGCGCGACGCCGCTGCGCATCTTGGCGACGTTCGCGGCGGGATGGAATGCGTCACCCTCGGCGAATTCCCAGCCCAGCCGTCGCGCGAGCGCGGCGGCGACGGTCGTCTTGCCGCTGCCGGAGACGCCCATGACTACAATGACGGAAGGAGCCATCGACGGGATTATTCACCATGCAGCTCGGGATGATCGGACTCGGACGGATGGGCGCGAACCTCGTGCGCCGCCTCATGCGCGCGGGGCACGATTGCGTCGTGCACGATGTCAGCGCTGCCGCGGCGCAAGCCCTCGAGAAGGAGGGCGCCCGGCCCGCCGCCTCGCTGCAGGAGCTGGTTTCGCGGCTGTCGTCGCCGCGCGCGATCTGGATCATGGTGCCGGCCGGCGCGGTGGACGCGACGATCGATGCGCTCGCCCCACACCTGTCCGCCGGCGACATCGTCATCGACGGCGGCAACTCGAACTACGTGGACGATGCGCGGCGCGCGCAAGCGCTCTCCGGCCGCGGCGTGCGTTACGTGGACGTGGGCACGAGCGGCGGCGTGTGGGGTCTCGAGAACGGTTACTGCCTGATGGTCGGCGGCGAGCGCGCCGTGGTCGAGCACCTGCAGCCCCTCCTCGAGGCGTTGGCGCCCGGCGAGGACGCGGCACCTGCCACCGTGGCGCGCTCCACGCGCGGCACCGCAGAGCGCGGCTACCTGCATTGCGGCCCGGTGGGCGCCGGCCACTTCGTCAAGATGGCGCACAACGGAATTGAGTACGGCGTGATGGCCGCGCTCGCCGAGGGCTTCAACCTCATGCACCGCGGCTTTCCGGGGCTCGACGTCGCGGAGATCGCGGAGCTCTGGCGGCGCGGCAGCGTGGTGCGCTCGTGGCTGCTCGACCTCGTCGCCGAGGCGCTCGCCAGGGACCCGAAGCTCGACGGCTTCGCGGGCGTGGTGTCCGACTCGGGCGAGGGGCGGTGGGCGCTGCACACCGCGATCGATGCGTCGGTGCCGGCGCCGGTGCTGAGCGCGGCGCTGTTCTCGCGCTATGCGTCGCGCGGGCAGGACGAGTTCGCCAACCGGCTGCTGTCGGCCATGCGCAGCGAGTTCGGGGGGCACAAGGAGGCGACATGACCACGCGACTGTCGACAACCACGGCGCGATCGCGGGCTTCGCGCTCGACAAGGCATCCCACGCCACCGCCGCGGACGGCGCCCTGAAGGCGCGTCATCCGAGCCGCATCTGCGCGAGCACCGCGCGACCGAGCAGCCCGTACGGGTTGCCGAAGAGCTCGGGCGCCTCGAAGTGGTTGTACCCGCGCGCGACGAGCAGCTCGACCGGCTTGCCCGCCGCCTTCACCGCGGCCGCGAAGTCGCGCGATTGCCGCTGGAATTCCGGGCTGTCGAGCGAGGCGTAGGCGATCACGAGCGGCGCGGCCAGGCGGTCGATGTGGCGCTGGGTGCTCAGTTGCTCCTCCGCCTCGTCGGTGAACTTCACGTAGCGGCTGCGCGCCGACAGGCGCACGGGCTTCAGGTCGTACATGCCGCTCAGGCACACGGCGCCTTTCACCACGCCGGGCGGCACGTCGAGCGCGCGCCAGTCGGTCGTGGCCACGACGCCGGCGAGGTGCGCGCCCGAGGAATGCCCCGAGACGAAGATGCGCGCCGGATCGCCGCCGAACCGCGCGGCGTTGCGATGCAGCCACGCGATCGCACGGCGTACCTGGTCCGCCATCGCGAGCAGGTTGCCACCCGCCTCGATCACGTTGATGAAATCCAGCACGACGAAGTGCGCGCCGGCCTTCGTGACCATCTCGGCGGGATAAGCCCAGTCCTTCGCCGCGCCCGCGCGCCACGCGCCGCCGTGGATGAAGACCTGGATGGGCGCGTTCGGGCGGCTGGTCGCGTACACGTCGAGCGCTTCGATCGCGGTCGGCCCGTACGACAGGCGCTGCGGCGCGCCCAGGCGCGCGCGCACGTCGTCGCTGAGGAGCGCGTAGCGCTCGAGGAGCTGGCGCGCGTTCTTCGCCCATACGCTCTGGTCGTACGCGTCGTCGAGCGCTTTCTGGTCGAGGTCGAGCCAGACGGGCGGGCCCTTCGGCGCGGCGGCCTTCTCGTCGTCGGCGAGGGCGCGTGCCGCCACGAGGCCCGCCGAAGCGGCGAGGAAATTCCGGCGTGACGTTTTCATGGAACCGAATCCTACCCGAGGACCGGTTCCCCGCTCAGGCCGCGCGCAGCGCCTGGCGGGCCGCCGCGACCCAGCGCTGTTCCTCCTCGAGGCTGGGCGCGAAGCTCCTGCCGAGATCGACGATGCCGTTGAAGGTGTCCACGGCCGCCTCGCGCTCGCCCTGCTTCATGAGCAGCATGCCGAAGCGGTAGCGCGCCTCGAGGCCCATGAACCGCGGCAGGATCTCGCGGTACAAAGCGTATGCCGCGCCGCGGCGGCCGCGGCCTTCCAGAACGCGCGCTTCGAGCAACCGCACCTCGAGGGGCCGCGTCTTCGGCGCCTCGGCCTTCAGCCGCGCGATGGTCGCCTCCGCCTTGTCCCAGTGGGCGGCGTCGACGGCGGCGCGCGCGAGCCGGAAGAGGACGCTGCTGTCCCGGGCGCAGGCGCCCTGCAGGCAGCTTTCGTAGAGGCGTATCGCCTCCTCGTGCATCTGGTGCTCGGTGCATTCCCGCGCGAGGGTGAGCCTGCGTTCGGCGCTGCCGTGGACCTGCGCTTCCTGTGCGCGCTTCTTCAATGCGGCGCGATGCACGCCGTCGAGTATTCTCATTATGGTTGCTCCGTGCGCCCTTCGTGTTGCAGGCGCGCGGGCAACATATAGCAGTTACGGGGCGGTTCGATCTGTGAACTGCCGCACGACGGCCGCGCGATGCGGCTTTCGCGGCCGCTTTCGTGTGAAGCAAGTCAAATTCCGGGCGGCGGCTCCGGCGGGATGGTGGGCTCGGGCTCGGGGGGAATCCATGCGGGGCGGCGCTTCTCCAGGAAGGCGGCGATGCCCTCGCGCCCCTCCGGCGTGGCGCGGATCGTCGCGATGCGCTCGGCGGTGTCCCCGACCACCTCGTCCGTGATCGGGCGGCCGCTCACGGCGCGCAGCAACGCCTTCGCCTCGGCCTGCGCGACGGGACCGCCGGCGAGCAGGGAATCGACGATCGTGCCGATCTTCTCGTCCATCTCGGCGTCGTCGCGGGCGATCTCGTGGATGAGGCCCAGGCGCCACGCCTCGCCGGCATCGAAGCGCTCGGCGGTGAGGAAATAGCGGCGCGCGGCGCGCTCGCCGATGGCGGCGACGACGTAGGGCGAGATCACGGCGGGGATGAGCCCCAGCTTCGCCTCGGAGAAGGAGAACGTGGCGTGCGTCGTCCCGACCGCGATGTCGCAACAGGCGACGAGCCCCACGCCGCCGCCGTACGCCGCGCCCTGCACGCGCGCCACCGTCGGCTTGCGCAGGTGAGCGAGCGTGCGCATGAGGGTGGCGAGCGCCATGGCGTCCCGGCGGTTGTCCTCCGTGGAGTAGGCCGCCATGCGCTTCATCCAGTTGAGGTCGGCGCCCGCGGAAAACGAGCGGCCCGCGGCGGCGAGCACGACGATGCGGATGCCGTCGTCGGCATCCATCGCGCGCAGCTCGGCGGTGAGCTCGGCGATGAGCGCGTCGTCGAAGGCGTTGTGGCGCTCGGCGCGGTTCAGCGTGACGAGCCCGAGCGGGCCCTGGCGTTCGATGGCGAGAGCGGAAGTCATGTCGTTTTCTTTTCCGTGTTACATGCGGAAGACCCCGTAATGCGTCGGCTCCGCGGGAGACTGCGCGACGACGTCGAGCGCGAGCCCGAGCACGCGCCGCGTATCGGCCGGATCGATGACGCCGTCGTCCCACAGCCGCGCCGTCGCGTAATAGGGATGCCCCTGCCGCTCGTACTGCTCGCGGATGGGCGCCTTGAACGCTTCCTCCTCCTGCGCGGACCAGGCGCCGCCGCGTGCCTCGATGCCGTCGCGCTTGACGGTCGCGAGCACGGAGGCGGCCTGCTCGCCGCCCATCACCGAGATGCGTGAGTTGGGCCACGTCCACAGGAACCGCGGGTTGAACGCGCGGCCGCACATGCCGTAATTGCCCGCGCCGAAGGAGCCGCCCAGGATCACGGTCAACTTCGGCACCCGCGCGCACGAGACCGCCGTGACCATCTTCGCGCCGTCCTTCGCGATGCCCTGGTTCTCGTACTTGCGTCCGACCATGAAGCCGGTGATGTTCTGCAGGAACAGCAGCGGGATGCCGCGCTGCGTGCACAGCTCGATGAAGTGCGCGCCCTTCAACGCCGACTCTGAGAACAGGATGCCGTTGTTCGCGAGGATGCCCACCGGGTTTCCATGGATGCTCGCGAAGCCCGTGACGAGCGTGGTGCCGTACAGCGCCTTGAATTCGTGGAAGTCCGATCCGTCGACGAGGCGCGCGACGATCTCGCGCACGTCGAACGGCACCTTGGGGTCGGCGGGAATGATGCCGTACAGGTCTTCGGCGGGGTAGAGGGGCTCGCTGGTCGCAAATCGGGTCCCGGGCCATCGCTGCGGTTGCAGCGCCCGGGATGACGAATGGCGCACGATCTCCCGCGCGATCGCGAGGGCGTGGCGATCGTCGTCGGCGAGGTGGTCGGTCACGCCCGAGGTGCGCGAGTGCACTTCGCCGCCGCCCAGGTCTTCGGCGCTCACCACCTCCCCCGTGGCGGCCTTCACGAGCGGCGGCCCGCCGAGGAAGATCGTGCCCTGGTTGCGCACGATGATGGACTCGTCGCACATCGCCGGCACGTACGCGCCGCCCGCGGTGCACGAGCCCATCACCACCGCGATCTGCGGGATGCCGAGCGACGAGAGGTTCGCCTGGTTGTAGAAGATGCGCCCGAAATGGTCGCGATCGGGGAACACCTCGTCCTGCAAGGGCAGGAACGCGCCGCCGGAATCGACGAGGTAGATGCACGGCAGGTGGTTCTGCGCGGCGATCTCCTGCGCGCGCAGGTGCTTCTTCACCGTGACCGGGTAGTACGTGCCGCCCTTCACCGTCGCGTCGTTGGCGACGATGACGACCTCGCGCCCCTCGACGCGGCCGATGCCCGTGATGAGGCCCGCGCTCGGCGCATCGTCGCCGTACATGCCGAAGGCGGCGAGCTGCGAGAGCTCGAGGAACGGCGCGCCGGGATCGAGCAGCGCGCGCACGCGGTCTCGCGGCAGCAGCTTGCCGCGCGCGGCGTGCTTCTTCTGCGCCTCGGCGCCGCCGCCTTCGCTCACCTTCGCCACGCGCTCGCGCAGATCCTGCACGAGCGCGCGGTGATGCGCGGCGTTGTCGCGAAAGGCCGCCGAGCCGGTGTCGAGGCGCGACTTGATGGTGGGCATCTCAGGGCTTTCGCGTGCGCGTGAACGGGCGATACGACAGGCGCACGGCGAGCGTGATGAACGTGCCGCCGATGAAGTAGCGCTTGTCGCCGCCGAGGATGAGGATCAGCAGCCCGAGCGCCATGGGCAGGTCGCAGAGCGCCCCGCCCAGCGTGAGCGCGCGGCGAAGCGTATTGCGGATGCCCGGCTCGGGGATGCCGTTGCGCTGCGCCATGGCGGCATCGTCGGCGTTGAGCAGGCGCTTGAACCAGCGCACGTACAGCGTCGCGGGCAGCGCCGCGAGCACGAGGCCCCACACCGCATAGCGCTCCCATTCCTTGCCGATGGTGCCCGCGCGGCCGGCGAGCTCGTTCACGAAGAGCAGGATCACGCCCGCAAGCACGACCGTCTGGACCATCTGCACGGTCCACGCGAGCACGATGGGGCGTCGCGAGAAGGGTTCCGGGCTCGACATGCGCGCATTCTACGGCACGCGCATCGCCCCGCGACGGCTCAGAACGGCCCGCTCACGACTCCCGCCGCGGCGACCTCCTGGCGCCAGAACTGCCCGTTGGCGACGTACACCGTCGCGCCGGGAAAGAGGATCGAGCGCGCACCGTCGGCGGCGGCATCGGGGAAGGGCTGCGTGAAGGGCATCTTGTGCGTGACCAATGCCGGCAGCTCGACGAGGCGCGCGGTCGAGGGCGTGCTGCCGCTCACGAGGTAGCGCGCGAGCCCGCTCTGCTGCCATGCATAGGTCGCCGAATCGCCGCTGCCGAAGGCGATGGCGCCGTCGTGGATGCGCGCAGGGAAGGCGATCGCGAGGTTTCCGTCGGCCGTCGGCAGCGCGCTCAGGGCATGGTGGCTCTGCAGCAGCGCCGAGTCGCTGCCGCGCTTGCCGATGACGACCTGCTGGATCGCGCGCGGATTCGCGTCATCGCTCACGTCGAAGAGCGACAGCTGCAGCCCCTGCGCGATGCCGGTCATGGTGACGCTGCGGCCGAAACCGAGCAGCAGGCCGTTGGCGAGCGGATGCAGGTAATCGGAGAAGCCGGGGATCACGAGCTCGCCGCGGATTCGCGGGTCGGTCGCATCGGACAGGTCGACCACGAACAGCGGATCGACGGTCGGCATCTGGTTCGCGAACCGCGCCGACGTGAACGTCACCGCGTAGAGGCGATCGCCGGCGAAGCGCGTGGCGTAGAGCTCTTCCATCGGCAGGCCGAGCATTCCGGAGCGGCGTGCATTCGGCAGCACGGACACGGTCCGCAGCACGCCGGGCGCGGCACGCGACGGCTCCATGATCGTGAGGCGGTTGCGGTTGCCCTGGATGCCCCAGCCCATCTCCATCGTCGTGCTGCTCACGATGCGCAGACGCCCCTGGTCCTCGCTCAGGCGAAAGGGTGTCTTGTCGAGGTCGGTGCCGAGGATGCCTTCGACCATGCCGGAGCCGACGATGGACATGCCGCTGTCGCCGAGGGCGACCTGGTGCAGGTCGGTGATCTGGTAGAGCAGGCCGGGCGCCGGCCGCAGGTCGCCGTTGGCGGCGCGCTGGTCCTGCCGCGTGGTCGCGAGGTAGATGTTGCGCGGCGAGACGTACACGGTCTCCACGGCGCCGACGATGCCGATCGCGTCCGCCACGCGCGGGTTGGCGAGATCGATGCTCGTGACGACGATCATGTCCGCGAACGGCCGCGTGCTGCCCTGCGGAGGCGAATACATGGACGCGGGTTGCACGGCCATCGCGGGCGCGCCGCCGTTCACGCTGATCTTCGGCACCATGTCGAAGAGCGGCGTGGCCGCGAGCAACGACACGTTCGACGTGGTGTTGCTGCCCAGCGTGCCGAAGAAGAAGTTGCGGATCGCAGGAACGAAGCGCGTGACGACATAGAGCCGGTCGCCGATGCGCCGGCTCGCGACGGGATGCCCATCGATCGCGGCGTACCAGCGCGACGTCGCGGTTCCACCGGCCGCGTCGAAGATCTCGACCTGCGTCGAGCCGCCGCTCCACGCATTCGAGGGCGCCCACGTCGCTCCGCCGCGGACTTTCGGCACCGTCCCTGCGACGGAAACGAGCTTGCCGCCGGCGACATAGAGGCCCGCCGATTCCATGGACCGCGGCGGTCCCGCGAGGGCCACCGAGCCGCGCACCGTGACATTGGCGCCGTCGGAGCCGAGCTCCGCGATGCGCACGGTGGCCTCGCGCGCGCCGGACAAGGAATGGCGGAAGGTGTACGCGAAGCGGCCGTCGAACTTCACGAGGTCGGACTCGTCCACGCCGCTTTCCTGCAGGTTCGTCGTCGAATACGGGATCGCGACCGTGGGCGGGGCAGGCGAGAAATCGGACGCTGCCGGCCGCGCGTCCACCATGTTCAGCATGCCCACGTCGAGGTACGCCTTGAGCGCGGCAGCCGAGTCGAACGTCGCGAGCTGCCGGTCCGCCGCGCGCGCCGAAGCCGGAATGCTGAGCTGGAACATGCGCGCGCCGTCGATGCGCACGCCCTCGGCGACCGGCATCGTGAGTCCCGTCGCGCGCGCCGTGACCTGCCACTCGGCGTCGAAGTCGAACGCGAGGCGGCCGGCGGGCGTGCCCGAGGACACCGCGTAGGGGCACGACGGGCACGGTCCGGTGAACCGGAAGAGGTCCACGCTGCGATCGGTGTTGCGCCCGAAGCCCGAAACCCAGGTGGGTTCGCCCGAGGCGTCGTACGCGAAGAGCACGCCGCCGAGCACGTTGCCCTGCTGCGTGAGGGCGAATCCCCAGCCGTTGTTGTCGGGCGCGAACCACGAGCCGGTGTGGTCCACCTCGAGCGTCTCGCCCGCCTGCACGAAGGGCACGATGGTCGTGGTGCCGCTGAAGCCGTCCACGGTCCAGTCGAGCTGCGCCGACTCCGAATTGCGCAGCGAAACGCGCAAGCCACCGACCACGACGGGGTCCGCCTTGCGGCCGTTCACCCAGCGGTGCTTGAGCAGCGGGTAGGCGTCGCGGCCGAGGAGGGCCGCGTCACCCTGGGCGGTGTACCAGACCGCCTTCCCGGCGCGATCGTAGGTGTACCAGTTGACGACCGCCTGGCCGCCGGCGGTGAACATGTCGAACCCGCTTCCCGGGCGGTTGGGGTCCCACCAGTGGCCCTGGGCAAAGGGCGAGCGGTCGGCGAGGGAGGCGGCATGGCTGGCGGCACCGGCGACGACGAGCGCGAGGACGGCCAGCAAGCGTTTGATTGTTGTCATGGCGTGCACCAATCTGCAGGGGGTGCACGATTGTGTGCCCGTCGCGGCGGGCAACTCAAGCCATGCCGCGCGTGCGCCGCCGGTGCACGGTGGGCGCCTCGCCGGTCCAGCCGTGGAATGCGCGGAAAAAGGCGGAAGGCTCCGAATAGCCCAGCTCGGCGGCGATGTCGGCCACCCTCTCGCGCGTCTTCTCGAGGCGTGCCAGCGCGAGGTCGCGGCGCAGAGCCGCCTTGATGGCGCGAAAGCTGGTGCCTTCCTCGCGCAACCGGCGATGCAGCGTTCGCGGCGACACGTTGAGCGCGCGCGCGGCCGCGTCGAAACCGGGGGCTGCGGCGAGCGAATGCGCGAGCAGCTCGCGCACGGCGCGCGCCGCCTCGCGGTCTCGCCGGTACAGCATGACGATCTTGCCGGGGCCGCCTTCGATGAACGCATCGACGTCGGAGGCCTCGCGGCGCACGGGCAGGGCCATGAGCGCGGCGTCGAAGGTGGCGACGAGCGCATCGGCCCCGAAGCGTGAGCGCTCCGCGTAGATGAGCGCGTAGTCCGCCGCATGCGCGGGCGCCGGGAAAGGGAACCGCACTTCCTCCATCGGCAGCGGGCGGGCGGCGAGCCAGCAGGCGAGGCCATGGAGCAGCCGCAGCAGCCACTCGAAGGCGAAGACGCGGCGCGGATCGTTCGCGCGGCGCTGCAGCGGCCGCCGTTCCGCGATCACCAGCCGCGCCTGGCGCGCTTCGCGTTCCAGGTGGATTTCGATGCCGGGAAGCACCAGCCGCAGGAAGCGCGCGGCGCGCTCGAGCGCCGCGGCGAGATCGGCGCTGCCGATGGCGCCGCGGCAGAGGAACTCGAAGGCGCCGGTGCGAAGCGGCGCGTGGAAGAGGCCGAACGCCTCGTCGCCGAGGTGGCGCACGACCGCGTTGTAGAGCGCCGCGTAGCTCGCGACCGGCACGCGCACGCGCGCATCCTCGAGGACATCGCGCCCGAGGCCCGCCTCGCGCAGCAACGGCGCCGGGTCGAGCCGGCGGGCGCGCATGCCGGACAGCATCCCCGTCACGAAACCGGCGGCAACGGTTGCACGATTCGCAGCGGAACTCGTGGCATCCATGGTGGCGGATTTTACACGATCGCAGGCGCCGACGGCCATGGAAGGAACGCCCACCTTGGCCTACCATCGAACGATCCACCCTTCCGCGATCCGCCCATGAACGACCTTTCCGTCCGCAGGAAGCTCGCCCCGTACAAGGTCGAGAACAAGGTGCGCGTGGTGACGGCCGCCTCGCTGTTCGACGGCCACGATGCCTCGATCAACATCATGCGGCGCATCCTCCAGGCCTCCGGGGCGGAGGTGATCCACCTCGGGCACAACCGCTCCGTGGGGGACGTCGTGAACGCGGCGCTGCAGGAGGACGTGCAGGCCATCGCCATCACGTCGTACCAGGGCGGCCACGTCGAGTACTTCAAGTACATGCTCGACCTCCTGCGCGAGAACGGCGGCGCGGAGATCAAGGTGTTCGGCGGCGGCGGCGGCGTCATCGTCGCGCCCGAGATCCGCGAGCTGCACGAGTACGGCGTCGCGCGCCTCTACTCGCCCGAGGACGGCGCGATGATGGGGCTGCAGGGCATGATCAACGACGTGCTCGAGCGCTCGGATTTCGACCTCGCGCCTTTCGCGCCGAAGGAATCGGAGGCGATCGACGCGCTGCGCCGGGGCGACCGGCGCACGCTCGCGCGCGTGATCACGGGGCTCGAGAACGGCACGTACGGGAAGGAATTCCGCAGGAAACTGCTGGAGGAGGGCGAGAAGCTGGGTCCCCGCCGGCGGACCGAGGGCGGGGGTGGCGCGCGCGCGGTCCCGGCACTGGGCATCACGGGCACCGGCGGCGCGGGCAAGAGCTCGCTCACCGACGAGCTGGTGTTGCGCCTGCGCCTCGACCAGGCCGAGCGCCTCAAGATCGCGATCGTGTCGATCGACCCGTCGCGCAAGCGCACGGGCGGCGCCTTGCTGGGCGACCGCATCCGCATGAATGCCATCGAGCACCCGAACATCTTCATGCGCTCCCTCGCCACGCGCGACACGGGCAAGGAGATCACCGCGGCGCTGCCGGAGGTGGTCGCGGCGTGCCGCCTCGCGGGATTCGACCTCGTGATCGTCGAGACCTCCGGCATCGGCCAGGGCGACGCGGCGATCGTGCCTTACGTGGACGCGTCGCTCTACGTGATGACCCCGGAGTTCGGCGCGGCGAGCCAGCTCGAGAAGATCGACATGCTCGACTTCGCCGACTTCGTCGCGATCAACAAGTTCGACCGCAAGGGCGCCGAGGACGCGCTGCGGGACGTGCGCAAGCAATACCAGCGCAACCGCGAGCTCTTCGGCACGAAGCCCGACGAGATGCCCGTGTACGGCACGCAGGCGAGCCGTTTCAACGACGACGGCGTGACCGCGTTGTACCAGGCATTGGCGGCGCACCTCGCCGGGAAGGGGCTCCAGCTCCAGCCGGGCAAGCTGCCCGTCGTGGACGTGAAGGCATCGTCGAAGGGGCGCGCCATCGTGCCGCCGGAGCGCGTGCGCTACCTCGCCGACATCGCTTCCAGCGTTCGCGCGTATCTCGCGCGCGCCGAGCACCAGTCGCAGGTGGCACGCGAGCGCCAGTCGCTGCGCACGGCGCGGCGCCTCTTCCAGCAATCCGGCAAGCCCACGGGCGACTTCGAGGCGCTCATCGCCGCGAAGGACTCCGAGCTCGGCGGCGCCGAGAACAAGCTGCTGGAGAGCTGGCCCGAGACCGTCGAGCAGTACGCGGGCGATGAATACGTCGTGCGCGTGCGCAACCGCGAGATGCGCACGAAGCTCACGACCGAGACGCTGTC
Source organism: Usitatibacter sp. (assembly GCA_035719385.1). GTDB lineage: Bacteria > Pseudomonadota > Gammaproteobacteria > Burkholderiales > Usitatibacteraceae > Usitatibacter. The sequence continues at coordinate 1,070 of DASTGG010000154.1, read as the reverse complement.
GGGCTCGCGCATCCAGAAGGTCGCGTTGCCGAGGTTCAAGGACGACGGCGAGACGCTGCGCTTCCTGCTGCGCGAGAACCTGCCGGGCCGTTTCCCGTTCACGGCGGGCGTCTTCCAGTTCAAGCGCGAGGCCGAGGATCCCACGCGCATGTTCGCGGGCGAGGGCGATCCCTTCCGCACCAACCGCCGCTTCAAGAAGCTCTCGGAGGGCATGCCGGCGATCCGCCTCTCGACCGCGTTCGATTCGGTGACGCTCTACGGCTTCGATCCCGATCCGCGGCCCGACATCTACGGCAAGGTCGGCAACTCGGGCGTGTCCATCGCCACGCTCGACGACATGAAGGCGCTCTACGACGGCTTCGACCTCGTGTGCCCGACGACCTCGGTGTCGATGACGATCAACGGCCCGGCGCCGACGATCCTCGCCATGTTCTTCAACACGGCGATCGACCAGCAGGTGGCCGCGTTCGAGAAGGAGAAGGGCCGCGCTCCCTACGCCGACGAATACGCGAAGATCCGCAGCCACGCGCTTTCGACCGTGCGCGGCACGGTGCAGGCCGACATCCTCAAGGAGGACCAGGGCCAGAACACCTGCATCTTCTCGACGGAGTTCGCCCTGAAGATGATGGGCGACATCCAGGAGTACTTCGTCCGCCACAGGATCCAGAACTTCTACTCGGTCTCGATCTCGGGCTACCACATCGCCGAGGCGGGCGCGAACCCCATCAGCCAGCTCGCCTTCACGCTCGCCAACGGCTTCACGTATGTCGAGGCGTACCTCGCGCGCGGCATGAAGATCGACGACTTCGCGCCCAACCTGTCGTTCTTCTTCTCGTCGGGCATGGATCCGGAGTACACCGTGATGGGGCGCGTGGCGCGTCGCATCTGGGCGGTGGCGATGAAGAACCGCTATGGCGGCAACGAGAGGAGCCAGAAGCTCAAGTTCCACGGGCAGACCTCGGGGCGGAGCCTCCACGCGCAGGAGATGGCGTTCAACGACATCCGCACCACGCTGCAGGCGCTCACCGCCATCTACGACAACGCCAACAGCCTGCACACGAATGCCTACG
>DASTGG010000153.1:0-53649 GCA_035719385.1 Usitatibacter sp. | reverse complement strand
GAAGGGCTCCTGTAATTGATCTCGATGGTCAGCCCATCGGGATCCTGGAGAAAGACCTGCGTCAGGTTCGATTGCGGAACTGCGCGCTCGCGGTAGGCCACTTCGTGCTTGCGGCAGCGGCCGATGAGCGCCGCCTTGTCCGTGCCGGCCAGGGCCACGTGGTCGAGGGCACCGGTGCCGCCGCCCGTCGCGGGCTTGCGCTCGCCGACATGCGCATCGAGCGTACCGCGGCGCTCGGCGTTGTATCCCATGAGGTGGACGATGGGATATTCGCCCGCATACAGCCAGTAGCCGGGAAAATCGAACGGCGGGCGCGGCCCTTCCTTCAGCCCGATGACGTCGGTGTAGAAATGGCGCGAGCGCTCGAGGTCGTCGGTGCGGATCGAATAGTGGTCGACGCGCTGGATGTCCATGGCGACTCCTTCATGCGCGGCCGCGCGGAATCACGGGCAGCAGCAGGTACGACGCACGATCGCCGCCCGCGAAGACCGTGTTGGTGCCGGTGTTGTAGTCCGCCGAGTAATGCGTGTAGGGCGCGCTGCCCACGCCGTCGCGCGGCTGCACGTCGAGGCGGATGCGGTGGCCCTTCGCGAACACCATCGACGTGGGCCAGATCTCGACTTCCACGCGAACCGGCTTGCCCGGCTCGAGCCATTCGCGCTCGAGGTGCGAGTGATACGGGCGGTAAGGCAGCGTAAGGCGCTCGTCGAGCTGGCGGTGCGAGGCGCGCAGCCATCCCTTCGCCACCGGCACCTGCTGGCCCTGCTGGCCCTTCTCCCACACGTCCTTGCCCTCCGCGTCGATGTTGCGGATGGTGGCGAAGATGTCCATGTCCTCGGTGGAGCTCGCGACCCAGAGGACGAGCGCGACGGGGCCGGTGATCTCGGTATCCTGCTCGAGCGGCGCGGTCTCGAACGACACGCCCATCTGCGGCAGGCTCCCCGCGAGCGCGGTCGAAGTCCAGGAGGCGCTCGCGACACCCGCCTTCGTCATGCCGCTCGCGCTGTACTCGACCGAGGACGGCTTCTTCGGCGGCGCGGTGGTGAGCTTGCCGGTCTTTTCACCGGCGGGCTGCAGGTAGAACTTCGTCCATTGCGTGCGCGCGAGCGGCCACTCGTTTTCCGTGCGCCATTGCGCGTTGCCGTCGCCGCCCTTGCGGATGAGGAGCTTCACGGGCGGCTCTTCCATGATCCCGGTCGCCTCGCCCTTGAGCCAATGGTCGAAGAAACGCAGCTGGTCGCGCTTGCCCTCTTCCGTGTAGAAGGGGTGGTAATGCGTGCCGGCGTGGATGCGCAATTTCTTCTGGCGGCTCGCGGCGCGCATGAAGCCCTCGGTGTTGCCGCGCAGGTGCAGGCCCATGCCGCTCCAGTTGCCGGCGCTGTAGAACGGAATCTCGATTTGATCCCATTGCGCGCGGCGGCCGTGCCACCATTCGCCGTCGAGGCTGTAGCGCATGTACTCCCACACCCACGGCGTGGCGAATGCATCCGGCGCCGTCGCCCGCGGCTTGCCGAGCAGGTGGTGCGCCATGTGGTTGTTGTACCAGTTCACGACGAACTGGAACGAGAAGATGCCGCCGTGGTAGCCGAAGTCGCGGTACATGTCCGCGGCGCCTTCCCACGGGATCATCGCCTTGAGCGACGGCGGCTTGAGGCCCGCCACCAGCCACTGCGTCATCGCGAAATACGAGATGCCGCTCGTGCCCACGCGCCCGTTGCTCCACGACTGGCGCCCGGCCCACTCGATCGCATCGTAGAAGTCGATCGCTTCCGAGGGCGACCACGGGTCGGTGCGGCCCGGCGACTTGCCGCTGCCGCGCGTATCGACGCGCACCGCCGCATAGCCGCGCGGCACCCACCACACCGGGTTCACCGTCTCCCAGTTCATCAGCGGATGCGCCGGCTCCCCGAGGTCGGGCGGCGGGACCCACACCTTGTCCTTCTGGTAGGCGCCGATGTTGATGATCACCGGGAAGCGCGCGCCGGCCTTCGGGCGGAAGACATCGGCGCGAAGGCGCGAGCCGTCGCGCATGGGGATCTCGACGTCCTTGTCGATGACGAGGTCGTAGCGCGGCGCGGACGGCCCGCGCTTCGCCTTGCTGGCGATCGCTTCGGAGCTCATTCGACCTTCACATGGTTGTCGCGGATGAAGTCGCCCCACGACTTCGTTTCCGCGCGCACCTGCTCGGTCCACTCCTCCGGCGATGCCGAGGTGTCCACTGCCATGAGCTGCTTCGCGAGCAGCGCCTTCATCTCGGGGTTGTTGAGCACCTGCACCACGGCGGCATGCAGCTTGTCCTGGATCGCCTTCGGCGTGGCGGCGGGCGCGAACATGCCCTGCCAGGCGTTGGTGCCGATGCCCGGATAGCCCTGCTCGGCGAGCGTCGGCAGGTTGGGCAGCTCCGGCACGCGCGTGGGCATCGTGGTCGCGAGCGCCTTGATGCGGCCGGCCTTCACCTGCTCGCCCGTGGACGCGAGGTTGATGAACGCGGCCTGCACTTCGTTTGACAGCAGTGCCGGCACCATCTGTCCCGCGCCGCCCTTGTAGGGCACGTGGGTCGCCTCGATGCCGGTCGCCTTCGCGAACTTGAGGAAGTCGAGGTGCGGATAGCTGCCGATGCCGGCGGAGGCGTAGTTGAGCTTGCCCGGGTTCGCCTTCGCCCATGCGATGAGCTCGGCGATGTTGTTCGCCGGGAAGGCGGCGCTTGCCGCGACGATGTGCGGCGTGTCGACGAGGCGGCTGATGCCCGCGAGGGCGCGCGAAGGCTTGACCTGGAGCTTGTCCGCGAACGTGTTCTCGTTGATCGCGTTGGTCGTGACGTTGCCGATGAAGAGCGTGTAGCCGTCCGGCGCCGCCTTCGCCACGAACTCGAGTGCGATGTTGCCGGAGGCGCCGGGCTTGTTCTCGATGATGAACGGCTGGCCGAGGACGTCCTGCAGCCTGGGCGCGATGTGGCGCGCGATGATGTCGGTGACGCCCCCGGGCGCGTAGGGCACGACGATCCGCACCGGACGGTTCGGATAGTCGCTCGCCTGCGCCCACGCCGCCAGCGGCAGCAGAAGGGCAAGGATTGCAATCGCACAACGCCCGGTGAATCGACCCATGGTCCCCCTCCCGTGGTTGACTGCCGCGAATGCTTCGGGGCCATGATAACCTGCGACCCGGCTTCGACGACAAGGGGACTGCACGGTGACCGCCGGCCGCACGATCGACACTCACGCCCACTGGTATCCCGCCGAGTGGCTGCGACTCTTCGAGAAGGACGGCGCCGCCGAGGGCGCCACGCTCTCCCGCGAAGGCAGGCGCTACACCATCCGCACGCAGCGCATCGTGAACGCCTTCGACGAGGAGTTCGTCGATCTCGGCCTGCGGCTGGAAGGCATGAAGCGCCAGCGCGTGGACATGCATGCGCTCTCGCTCACCGCGCCCATGGTCTACTGGGCCTCGCCCGGCCTCGGGCTCGCGCTTTCGCAGGCGTACAACGACGCCGCGTCCGCCGCCCATTTGAAGCATCCGGACAAGTTCCTCGGGCTGGCCATGCTGCCGATGCAGGCGCCGGAGCTCGCGCTGCAGGAATTGGAGCGCGCCGCGAAGCTCCCCGGCATGCGCGGGCTCTACATGGCCACGCACGTGAACGGCACGAACCTGGACGACAAGCGTTTCTGGGACGTGTACGCGAAGGCGCAGGAACTCGGCTGGACGCTCTTCCTGCACCCGATCGACACCATCGGCGCCGACCGCACCGCGAAGTACTATCTGAAGAACCTGCTCGGCAACCCGTACGACACCGGCGTGGCGGCGGCATCGCTCGTCTTCGGCGGCGTGCTGGACGCGTTTCCGCGGCTGGAGGTGAACCTCGTGCACGCCGGCGGCACCTTCCCGTGGCTCATCGGGCGCATGGACCACGGAACGCGGGTGCGGCCGGAACTGAAGCACATGAAGCAGCCGCCCAGCGCGTACCTGCGGCGCTTCACCTACGACTGCATCGCGCACAACGACCACATCAACGGGCTGCTCGCACAGATGGTCGGCGCGGACCGCATCGTCATCGGCAGCGACTACTGTTTCGACATGGGCCTGGACGATCCGGTGGGAACGGTGGAGCGCATCCCCGGCGTGACGGCGGAGCAGCGCGCGCGGATGCTGGGCGGCACGCCGGCGAAGCTGCTGGGCCTGGAAGAAAGGTGAGCCGGCTCGTCCGCCTCATCGGCGCCATGCTGCTCGCCGCCGGCGTGACGCAGGCTGCGAGGGCCGCCGGGGGATGGGACGACCTCGCCTTTCTCTTCGGGACATGGGCTGCCGAGGACAGCTCCGGGTCGCCGGGCAAGGCCGCGCGCGGCGAAACGGTCTTCGAGCCGCAGCTCGACGGGCAAGTCGTCGTGCGCAGGAACTTCGCGGAGTACCCGCCCGCGCGGGGCCGCCCCGCCTCGCGTCACGACGACCTGATGGTGATCTACCGTGCCGGCAGCGGCGCGCCAATACGCGCGAAGTACTTCGACAACGAGGGGCACGTCATCGACTACGGGGTCACGGCGGTGAGGGACACGGTCGTGTTCCTCGGCGACGCGGTTCCCGGCACGCCGCGATTCCGACTCACGTACCGCAAGCTCGCCGACGAGCGCGTGGCGGGCGAGTTCGCGATCGCAAAACCGGAAACGCCGGATGGCTTCCAGCCTTATCTCGCGTGGACGATGAAGCGGTCGACACGCTGAGCCGGGGTGCGTCCCCGGGGTGCGTCCCCGGGGACGCACCCCGGGTCTCACATGTTCAGCGAGCGCTTGTCGACGTTGAGCGCGGCTTCCTTCACGACCTCGGAGAGCGTGGGATGGCCGTGGACGATGCGGGCGATGTCTTCCGAGGCGCCGGCGAACTCCATCGTCGTGACGCCTTCCTGGATCAGGTCCGAGGCGCGCGCGTGGATGATGTGCATGCCGAGCACGCGGTCCGTCGCCGCGTCCGCCACGATCTTCACGAAGCCCGTCGTGTCGCCCTGCCCCAGCGCGCGGCCGTTGATCGAGAACGGGAACTGGCCGGTCTTCACCGCGATGCCCTGCGCCTTCGCCTGCTGCTCGGTCTTGCCGACCCAGGCGATCTCGGGGCTCGTGTAGATGATCCACGGGATCGAGTCGTAGTCGATGTGCGGCTTCTGGCCGGCGATGAGCTCGGCCACCATCACGCCCTCGTCCTCGGCCTTGTGCGCCAGCATCGGCCCGCGCACCACGTCGCCGATCGCGAACACGTTGGGCAGGTTCGTGCGGCAGTGTTCGTCCGCCTCGATGAACCCGCGCGCGTCGACCTTGAGCCCGACGTTGGCGGCGCCGAGCCCGTCGGTGTTGGGCACGCGGCCGATCGACACCACGAGCTTGTCGCATTCCAGCTTCTGCGCCGCGCCCTTGTCGTCGGTGTATTCGACCAGCACGCCCGCCTTGCGCGTGGTGACCTTCTGGATGTCGATGCCGAGCTTGATGTCGAGGCCCTGCTTCGTGAAGGCCTTCCACGCTTCCTTCGCGATCGCCTCATCGGCGGCGCCGAGGAAAGCGGGCAGCGCCTCGAGGATGGTGACTTCCGAGCCCAGGCGCCGCCACACGCTGCCGAGCTCGAGGCCGATCACCCCGGCCCCGATGACGCCGAGCCGCTTCGGCGCGGAAGGAAACGCCAGCGCGCCCTCGTTGTCGCAGATCGTCTCGTTGTCCACGGGAACGTTGGGCAGGTGGCGCGCCTTCGAGCCGGTCGCGACGATGACGTATTTCGCCTGCACCGTCTCCTTCGTGTCGCCGTTGCGCACCTCGATCGCATAGCCGTCGGAGGCCGAGGCGAAGCTGCCGAAGCCCTGCAGCCACGTGACCTTGTTCTTCTTGAAGAGGAACTCGATGCCCTTCGTCATCTTCGAGACGATCGCGTCCTTGCGCGACTGCATCTTCGCGACGTCGATCTTCACGCCGGCGACCGTGATGCCGTGCTGCTCGAGGTGGTGGCCGGCCTTCTCGTATTCCTCCGACGAGGCGAGCAGCGCCTTCGAGGGAATGCAGCCCACGTTGAGGCACGTGCCGCCAAGGGCGAGCTCGCCCTTCGCGTTCTTCCAGCCCTCGATGCAGGCCGTCTTCATGCCGAGCTGGGCCGCGCGCACGGCCGCGATGTAGCCGCCGGGCCCCGCGCCGATGATGACGACGTCGAACGTTTGCGCCATGGAGATGATCCGGGTTCAGTGAAGCCACAGGCGCGCGATGTGCACGCCGAGGCCGGCGCAAAGCCCGGCCGCGAGCGGCGGGACGTTGCGCAACAGGAGCGGGGGATGCTTGACGAGCCTGAGCAGCCAGAACGTGACCGCCACCGCCACGCCCACCGCGATCGACATCGCGAAGTGGCGCGGCATGTAGTCGTCGAGCACCGCATTGAGGAAGACGGCGAGGAAGCCCACCATGAGCGACCCCGCCACGAAGAAGAAGGCGCGGCGCGCGAGGTCGGTGGGTTTAAGTTTCCGCCGGCGCGCCACGATGCGATCAGAGATCGAGCAGGAGTCGCGCGGGGTCCTCGAGCGCTTCCTTGATCGCGACCAGCGACAGGACCGCCTCGCGCCCGTCGATGATGCGGTGGTCGTAGGAGAGCGCGAGGTAGTTCATCGGGCGGATCACGATCTGCCCGTTCTCCACGACCGGGCGCTCCTTGGTCGCGTGCACGCCGAGGATCGCGCTCTGCGGCGGGTTGATGATCGGCGTCGAGAGCATCGAGCCGAACACGCCGCCGTTGGAGATCGAGAACGTGCCGCCCGTGAGCTCCTCGAGGGTGATCTTGCCGTCCTTCGCGCGCCGCCCGAAATCGCCGATCTGCTGCTCGATCTGCGCGATCGACAGGAGGTCCGCGTTGCGCAGGATCGGCACGACGAGCCCGCGCTCGCTGCCCACCGCGATGCCGATGTCGTAGTACCCGTGGTAGACGATGTCGGTGCCGTCGATCGAGGCGTTCACGACCGGGTACTTGCGCAGCGCGTGCACCACGGCCTTCACGAAGAACGACATGAAGCCGAGCTTCACGCCGTGCTCCTTCTCGAAGCGGTCCTTGTACTTCGCGCGCAGCTCCATCACGGGAGCCATGTTCACTTCGTTGAACGTCGTGAGGATCGCGGCGGTCGATTGCGACTGCACGAGGCGCTCGGCCACGCGCTGGCGCAGCCGCGACATCGGCACGCGCTGCTCGGTGCGCTGGCCTGCGGGGAGCTGGACGGGCGCAGGCGCCGGCGCCTTCTTCGCTTCGGCAGGGGCGGGCGCAGCGGCCGGCGCGCCCATCACGTCGCCCTTCGTCACGCGCCCGTCGCGGCCGGTGCCCTGCAACGTGGATGTGTCGAGGCCTTTCTCGGCGGCGATCTTCCTGGCGGACGGGGAAGGTGATTGGGCCCCCGCCTTCGCGGGGGCGACGTCGGCGGCCTTCGTGGCAGCGACGTCGGCGGCCTTCGTGGGAGAGACGTCGGCGGCCTTCGCGGCAGCGACGTCGGCGGCCTTCGTGGCAGCGACGTCGGCGGCCTTCGCGGCCACGTCGGCGGCCCCGGCCTTCGCCGGGGCGGCGGCAGGTGCGGCGGCGCTTGCCGTCGCCTTCGCCTCCGTGTCGATCACCGCGATCACCTCACCGCTGGTGACGGAGTCGCCGTCCTTCTTGATCAGCTTCGCGATCACGCCGTCGACGGGCGCGGGCAGCTCGAGGACCACCTTGTCGGTCTCGATGTCGATCAGGTTCTCGTCGCGCTTCACCGGCTCGCCCGCCTTCTTGCGCCAGGCGACCAGCGTCGCTTCCGAAACCGATTCCGACAATTGCGGAACCTTCACTTCCACTTGCATCGTGTTGTCCTTTGTTGTCCGGTGCCCGCGTTACGCCGCTTCCTTCGCGCTCGCGGAGGCTTCCCAGCTGAGCGCCGCGTCGATCAGCTGCTTCTGCTGCTCGTTGTGCAGCTGCAGGTAGCCGACGGCGGGCGAGGCCGAGGAAGCGCGCCCGGCGTACGCGAGGACCTGGTCCTTGCGCATGTGCCGCAGCAAATAGTGCTGGATGAGGTGCCATGCGCCCTGGTTCGCCGGCTCCTCCTGCGCCCACACGATGCTCTTCGCGCCCGCGTACAGCTCGACCTGCGCCTGGAACTCCTCGTGCGGGAACGGGTAGAGCTGCTCGATGCGCACGACCGCGATGTCGTCGATGCCGCGCTTCGCGCGCTCGGCGGCGATGTCGTAGTAGACCTTGCCGGAGCAGAACACCACGCGGCGGATCTTCTTCGCGTTGACCTTCTCCGTCTCCGGCACGATCACCTGGAACTGGCCGCTGGCGAGGTCGGCGAGCGGCGAGGTGGCCTCCTTCTTGCGAAGCAGGCTCTTCGGCGTCATGACGATGAGCGGCTTCCTCATGGGGCGCAGCATCTGCCGCCGGATCATGTGGAAGAACTGCGCGGCGTTCGAAGGCACGCACACCTGGATGTTGTGCTCGGCGCAGAGCTGCAGGTAGCGCTCGAGGCGCGCCGACGAGTGCTCCGGGCCCTGCCCTTCGTAGCCGTGCGGCAGGTACATCGTGAGGCCGCACAGGCGCCCCCACTTCGCCTCGCCCGAAGCGATGAACTGGTCGATCACGACCTGCGCGCCGTTGGCGAAGTCGCCGAACTGCGCCTCCCAGATCACGAGCTCGAAGGGCTGCGCCGTCGCGTAGCCGTACTCGAAGCCGAGCACCGCTTCCTCGGACAGGAGCGAGTCGATCACGACGAAGTTGCCCTGCCCCTCGCGGATGTTCTGCAGCGGGATGTACACACCCGCGTCCCACTTCTCGCGGTTCTGGTCGTGCAGCACCGCATGCCGGTGCGCGAAGGTGCCGCGGCCCGCGTCCTGGCCCGAGATGCGCACGCCGTGCCCCGCATCGACGAGCGAGGCGTATGCGAGGTTCTCGGCCATGCCCCAGTCGAGGTTCACCTTGCCCTCGCCCATCTCGCGGCGCCCGCCAAGCAGGCGCTCGACCGACGGGTGCAGCTTGAAGTTGGCCGGGATGTCCGTCAGGCGCTTCGCGAGCGCGTTCAGCTTCTCCAGCGGCAACGCGGTCTCGGAATGGTGGCGCCAGCCGATGCCCATGTACGGCGCCCAGTCGATCGCGAGCGCGGGCCTGAGGCCATAGAGGATCTTCGGATTCGTGCCCTTGCCCGCATCGAGCGCGCCGCGAACGCTGGCGATGAGCTCGTCGGCGTGGCCCGCGGGGATCACGCCCTCGCGCTCGAGCTTGTCCGCGTAGAGCTTGCGGGTGCCCGGGTGCTGCGCGATCTTCTTGTACATGAGGGGCTGGGTCACGAACGGCTCGTCCTGCTCGTTGTGGCCCAGGCGGCGGAAGCAGACGAGGTCGATCACCACGTCCTTGTGGTAGCGGTTGCGGTATTCGAGCGCGATGGCCGAGACCATGACGCACGCTTCCGGATCGTCGCCGTTCACGTGGAACACCGGCGCCTCGACCATCTTGGCGAGGTCCGTGCAGTACAGCGAGGAGCGCACGTCGCGCGTGTCCGACGTGGTGAAGCCGATCTGGTTGTTGACCACGATGTGCACGGTGCCGCCGGTGCGATAGCCGCGCGTCTGCGACAGCGCGAGCGTCTCCATCACCACGCCCTGGCCGGCGAAGGCCGCGTCGCCGTGGATGAGGAGCGGCAGCACCTGGTCGCCCTTGTGGTCGCCGCGCCGGTGCTGGCGCGCGCGCACGCTGCCCTCGACGACCGGGTTCACGATCTCGAGGTGCGAGGGGTTGAACGCGAGCGTGAGATGCACCGTGCCGCCCGCCGTGCGGATGTCCGACGAGAAGCCCTGGTGGTACTTCACGTCGCCCGAGGAGAGCTCGTGCGCGTGCTTGCCCTCGAACTCGCTGAAGAGGTCCGCGGGAATCTTGCCCAGGTTGTTCACCAGCACGTTGAGGCGGCCGCGGTGCGCCATGCCGATGACGACTTCCTTCGCGCCGGCCGCGCCCGCGTTCTCGATGATGGTGTCGAGCATCGGGATCATGCTCTCGCCGCCCTCGCCCGAGAACCGCTTCTGGCCGACGTAGCGCGTGTGCAGGTAGCGCTCGAGCGTCTCGGAAGCCGTGAGCCGCTCGAGGATCGTGCGCTTCTCCTCGACGCCGAATTTCGGCGTGGACTGCGTGGCCTCGAAGTGGCGCTGGATCCAGCGCTTCTGCTCGGTGGACGAGATGTACATGTACTCGATGCCGATCGTGCCGCAGTACGTCTTCTTCACGGCGGCGACGATGTCGCGCAGCTTCATCGGCCCCTTGGCGCCCTGCCACGAGCCGGGCGAGAACTCCGTGTCCATGTCGGCATCGCCGAGCCCGTAGTAGTCGAGCTCGAGCTCGGGCACCGGCATGCGCTCCAGGCGCTTCAACGGGTCGAGCTGCGAATGGCGCGAGCCGAGCACGCGGTGCGCGCGGATGTACTGCAGGACCTTGAGCCCCTTGTCGCCCACGGTGGCCGTGGACGTCGAAGCGGTCGCGTTCGCCATGGGGTTGCGCGCGAGCTGCTCGAAGGCGGCGATGATGCGGCTGTGCGGCACGTCGGCGCCGCTGCCGCCCTTCTGCCACGCATCGAACTGCGCCCGCCATTGCGGATCCACGGACGCGGGGTCGGCGAGGTAACGCTCGTACAGATCCTCGACGAACGGCGCGTTCGCCCCGAAAAGGTGGGACGACGCCTCGAACTCCTTCATGACACTGCTCATAGGGCTCCTGGCAAATTACACCGGGCGCCCGAGGGCGCCCGGCCTTGGGCCCCGGACCTCTGCGGTTGCAGCGTCCGGGGTAACGCTATTGTCCTACTTCCGGTCCTTGATCGGCACGACGTCGCGCTTGGTCGGCCCCGTGTAGAGCTGCCGCGGACGCCCGATCTTCTGCTCGGGATCGGAGATCATCTCGTTCCATTGCGCGATCCAGCCCACGGTGCGCGCGAGCGCGAAGATGCACGTGAACATCGAGGTCGGGATGCCGAGGGCGCTCTGCACGATGCCCGAGTAGAAGTCCACGTTCGGGTAGAGCTTGCGGGAGACGAAGTAATCGTCCTCGAGCGCGATCTTCTCCAGCGCCATGGCGAGCTTGAGCAGCGGCTCGTCGTGCTTGTCGAGCGCGTCCAGCACCTCGCGCGTGGTCTCCTGCATCAGCTTGGCGCGCGGGTCGTAGTTCTTGTACACGCGGTGGCCGAAGCCCATCAGCTTCACGCCCGAGTTCTTGTCCTTCACCTTCTTCACGAACTCGCCGATCTTGGCCACGCCGCCTTCCTTCTGCAGGTCGATCAGCATCTGCAGCGCCGCTTCGTTCGCGCCGCCGTGGGCCGGGCCCCAGAGGCAGGCGATGCCCGAGGCGATGCACGCGAAGGGGTTGGCGCCCGAGGAGCCGGCGAGGCGCACGGTCGAGGTGGAGGCGTTCTGCTCGTGGTCGGCGTGCAGGATGAAGATGCGGTCCAGCGCGCGCACGAGCACGTCGTTGACGTGGTAGTCCTCGGCGGGCACGGCGAACATCATCTTCATGAAGTTCGCGGTGTACGACAGGTTGTTCTGCGGGTACACGAACGGCTGGCCCATGTTGTACTTGTAGGCCATCGCCACGATCGTCGGCATCTTCGCGATGAGGCGGAAGGCCGAGACCTCGCGGTGCATGGGGTCGTTGATGTCGAGGGAATCGTGGTAGAAGGCCGAGAGCGCGCCCACCACGCCGACCAGCACCGCCATCGGGTGCGCGTCGCGGCGGAAGCCCTGGTACAGGCGCGCCAGCTGCTCGTGCACCATCGTGTGCCGGGTGACGGTGTACACGAACTCGTCCTTCTGCGCCTGTGTCGGCAGCTCGCCGTACATCAGCAGGTAGCAGACCTCGAGGAAGTCGCAGTTGACCGCCAGCTGCTCGATGGGGTAGCCACGGTACATCAGCACGCCCTGGTCACCGTCGATGTAGGTGATGTTCGAGGCGCAGCTCGCCGTGGAAAGGAAGCCGGGGTCGTAGGTGAACATGCCGGTCTTGCCGTACAGCGCCCGGATGTCCACCACGTCCGGTCCGATCGTGCCGCCGTACACCGGGAATTCCAGCGACTTGTCGCCGCCGTAGTTGAGAGTGGCTTTGCCTTTGGTTTCCATAGTCGCCTTGCTTCTCACGTCCATTTCGTGGCTCCCCTGGCCGCTTTTTCTAGGCGGCCCGCAGTTTTCCTACCAGTTCGCGCAGTTCGCCATCGGCGCTTTCGGTTCGGCCCATCACCAGGTCCAGCAGGTCATTGTCCGGCAGCGCGAGAAGCCGCTCCATGGCCCGCATGTCCTCGTCCGTCATCTGCGTCCCCGCCCCGGCCCAGAATCGGTCGAAAACGAGGTCCAGCTCGAGCAAACCGCGCCGGCTGCGCCATTTCAGGCGCTGCAGTCCACGATCATCGGCCATGGCAGCCCTTAACCCTTTGTTCGCCGTCAGACTTTGCTAAACGGCGCGCCGGACCAGGAGGTCCTTGATCCGCTCGATGGCCAGGGTCGGGTTCAGCCCCTTGGGGCACACCTCCACGCAGTTCATGATCGTGTGGCACCGGAACAGCCGGTACGGGTCTTCCAGGTCGTCCAGGCGCTCGTTGGTCGCCTGGTCGCGGCTGTCCGCGATGAACCGGTAGGCCTGCAGCAGCCCCGCCGGCCCCACGAACTTGTCGGGGTTCCACCAGAAGCTGGGGCAGGAAGTCGAGCAGCAGGCGCAAAGGATGCACTCGTACAGCCCGTCCAGCTCCTCGCGCTGCTCCGGCGACTGCAGCCGCTCGCGCTCCGGGGGCGGCTCGTCGTTGATGACGTATGGCCTTATGGAGTGGTACTGGGCGAAGAACTGCGTCATGTCCACGATCAGGTCGCGGATGATGGGCAGCCCGGCGAGCGGCCGGATGACCACCGGCTCCTTGAGGTCCACGAGCTTGGTCGTGCAGGCGAGCCCGTTCCTGCCGTTGATGTTCATGGCGTCCGAGCCGCACACCCCCTCCCGGCAGGAGCGGCGCAGGGCGAGCGAGTCGTCGATCGTCTTGATGCGCACCAGCGCGTCGAGGAGCATGCGGTCCGAGGGCCCCGGCTCGACGTCGTAGTCCTGGAAGTAGGGCTTCGCGTCCTTCTCGGGGTCGTAGCGCTGGATGCGGAATTTCATGGGCGGTTTCCCGGCGTGGCGGCCGATCGGTTTCTTCTCAGTAGACGCGCGCCTTGGGCTCGAACGTCTCCACGGACAGCGGCTTCAGGGTGACGGGCTTGTACTCCAGCCGGTCCCCCTCGCGGTACCACAGCGTGTGCTTGAGCCAGTTCACGTCGTCGCGCTTCGGGAAATCCGCCCGGTCGTGGGCGCCGCGGCTTTCCTGGCGCGCCATGGCGGAAATCATGGTGGCGCGGGCGACCTCGACCAGGTTCTCCAGCTCGAGCGCCTCGACGCGCGCGGTGTTGAACACCCGGGACTTGTCGCGGATCTCGGTGCGCTGGACCCGCTCGCCGAGCACCCTGACCTTCTCGACCCCCTCGCGCAGCAGGTCCGGGAAGCGGAAGACGCCGCAGTGCGCCTGCATCGTGCGCTGCATCTCCGCGCGCACGTCGTGGACGGGCTCGCCGCCGCTCTGGCCGTCCAACCGCGCCACGCGGGAGCGCGAGCGCTCGGCCGCGTCCTTGGGCAGCTCGCGGTGCGCACCGCCGTGGCGGCGGATGAAATCGACCATGGCCTGCCCGGAGCTCTTGCCCATAACCAGCAGGTCGGTGAGCGAGTTGGTGCCCAGGCGGTTGGCGCCATGGATCGAAGCGCAGCCGCATTCCCCGGCCGCGTAGAAGCCGGGGATCACGCCGTTGGGCGCGACCACCTCGCCGTGGAAATTGGTCGGGATGCCGCCCATCTGGTAGTGCACGGTGGGCACGACGGGAATGGGCTCCTTCACCGGGTCCACGTTCGCGAACTTGATCGCGATCTCGCGGATGCCGGGCAGGCGCTTGTCGATGGTTTCCTGGCCGAGGTGGTCGAGCTTGAGCAGCACGTAGTCGCCATGCTCGCCCAGCCCGCGGCCTTCCTTGATCTCGGTGGCCATCGCGCGGGACACGACATCGCGCGAGGCGAGGTCCTTCATGGTGGGCGCGTAGCGCTCCATGAAGCGCTCGCCGTTCTTGTTGAGCAGGTAGCCGCCCTCGCCGCGCACGCCCTCGGTGATCAGCACGCCGGCGCCCGCCACGCCCGTCGGGTGGAACTGCCAGAACTCCATGTCCTCGAGCGGGATGCCGGCGCGCGCGGCCATGCCGAGGCCGTCGCCGGTGTTGATGAACGCGTTGGTGGAGGACGAGTAGATGCGCCCGGCCCCGCCCGTGGCGAAGAGCACCGCCTTCGCGTGGAAGACCGACATCTCGCCCGTCTCCATCTCGAGCGCCGTCACGCCGACGACCTGGCCTTCGGCGTCGCGGATGAGGTCGAGGGCCATCCACTCGACGAAGAACTGGGTCTTCGCGAGCACGTTGCGCTGGTAGAGCGTGTGCAGCATCGCGTGGCCGGTGCGGTCCGCCGCGCAGCAGCTCCTCTGCACCGGGCGCTCGCCGAAGTTCTGCGAGTGCCCGCCGAAGGGCCGCTGGTAGATGGTGCCGTTCTCGTTGCGGTCGAACGGCATGCCGAAATGCTCGAGCTCGATCACGACCTCCGGCGCCATGCGGCACATGAACTCGATCGCGTCCTGGTCGCCGAGGTAGTCGGAGCCCTTGATCGTGTCGTACATGTGCCAGAGCCAGCTGTCCTCGCCCATGTTGCCGAGCGCGGCGCCCACGCCGCCCTGCGCCGCCACGGTGTGCGAGCGGGTCGGGAAGACCTTGGAGAGCACGCCGACCTTGAGCCCGGCGTTGGCGAGCTCCAGCGCCGCGCGCAGGCCCGAGCCGCCCGCCCCCACGATCACCGCATCGAATTTGCGAACCGGAATCGTCATGTGTTCACCGGCCCCAGAGAATGGATGCGGCCCAGATGAGGTAGAAAACGAGCGCCACCGCTACGCCGAACTGCAAGGCGAGGCGAACGCCGGTCGGCTTCACGTAATCCATGAGCACGTCGCGCAGGCCCACCCACGCGTGGTAGAGGAGCGCGGTGAAGAAGAGCATCGTCGCGAGGCGCGCGAACGTGCCGGCGAAGAAGCCTTTCCATTCGGCATACGAGCCCGGCGCGTGCCACAGGAGCGCCACGATGAGCCCCAGCGTGTAGAGCGCCATGATCACGGCGGTGAAGCGCTGCAGCAGCCACTCGCCGGTGCCGTAGTGCGCGCCGACGGGGATCTTGGTGTATCGCTTCACCAGATCCTCCACGCGATCAGCACCGTGGCGAGCAGGCTCACCACGAAGACGAGCATCGCCGTGGCGCGCGCGGGCGCCTTCGCGATGCCCCAGTGCAGGTCCAGGAACAGGAAACGGATGCCGGCGAAGAAGTGGTGGCAGTACGCCCACACGAAGACCAGGGCGACCAGCTTCACCGCCGGGCGCGCGAGGAAGTCGTGCCAGCGCGCGTAGCCCTCCTCCGTGCCCAGCGAGACCTGCAGCACGTACAGGAGCAGCGGAACCAGGGGGAAGAACAGGAGGACCCCGGACACGCGGTGGAAGATCGACACGAGCCCGCCGGGCGGCAGGTGCGCGATGTTCAGGTCGTAGTACTTCGGACGGGGTTGCTGGACGGGTCGCGGTGTCGGCGTTGAGCTCATTTTTCTAACCGGTCGGCAGGCTGGGATTCTAGCATTTTGCTGCACCGCACATGACACAGGTCAATGAAATCGCTGCGGGGTGCGTCCCCGGGGACGCACCCCGGGGACGCACCCCGGAGTTGCTAACTCAGCTCGTTGAAGTACGAAAAACCGTCGGTGACGCACAGGCCCCGCCGCCATTCCACCGGCTTGTCCCCGTAGGTGAACGCGATGCGATCGACGCAAAGCAGCGGCGTGCCGGGAGCGACCTCGAGCCGGGCGGCGGCGAACTCGTCCGCGGCCACGGCGCGCAGGCGCTCCTCGGCGCGGATCATGCGCACGCCGAAGACATTCTCGTAGAACGCATACATGGAGACTCGATGCTCCTCGAGACGTTCCGCCGTGACGCCGGGGAACTGGCTCGCCACCAGCACCATCTCGTCGAGCACCACGGGCCGCCCGGCGAAGACGAGCAGCCGCTTGATCACGTGCACCGGCGTGCCCACGCGCACGCCCAGCGCCCGCGCGGGCTCGGCGGCCGCCTTCATGCGCTTGAGGTCCACCAGCACGCTCTGCGGATAACCCGTGTCGCCCGAATCGGGCAGCACCCGCAGGAACCGGTACTGGTGCGACGGCTCGTTGTGCGAGGCGACGTACGTGCCCTTGCCCTGGCGGCGCACGAGGATGTGCTCCGAGGCGAGCTCGTCGATCGCCTTGCGCACCGTGCCCTGGCTCACCTGGTAGCGCTGCGCGAGCTCGACCTCCGACGGGATCGCCTCGCCCGGCTTCCACTCGCCGGCCACGAGGCATTGCGTGAGCAGGATCTTGATCTGCTCGTAGAGCGGGCGGAACGCGGGGCGCGGCTCGGGGGCGTGGCGCGCGGTGTCGGCGGCGGTCCTGCTTATCATGCGCGGATGCTACCACGGTCTTGCATCCGCTGTCTTATATAAGATATAAGTCATATTGACACCGGCACCCGCGCGGCGTAGCCTGCTGCACAGCAGCAAAACCCCTTCCCTCCCGGATGAATCCCTACTACCGCCCGCGCCGCTCGATGCTCTACGTGCCCGGCTGCAGCCAGCGGTACCTGCACAAGGCGCGCACGCTGCGCGTCGATTCGGTGATCCTCGACCTGGGCGACCCGATCCTGGTGGAGGCGAAGGAGGAGTCGCGCCGCAACGTGTGCGAGGCGGTGCTCGCGGGAGGCTACGGCCGCCGGGAAGTCGTCGTGCGCGTGAACGACCTCGATTCCCCGTGGGGCCGCGAGGACGTGCGCGCCGTGGCCACCACCGGCGTGGACGCGGTGCTTTTCCCGAACATCGAGTCGAAGCTCGACGTGGACGAGGCGCTGTCGCTGCTGGATGCCTCGGGCGGCTCGCACCTGCCGATCATGGTCGCGGTCGAGAGCCCGATGGCGGTGCTGCACGTCGAGGAGGTCGCGCGCGCTTCCGACCGCATCGCCTGCATCCTCATCGCCACCTCCGACCTGCTCAACCAGCTGCACGCGCGGCGCACGCCCGACCGCCTGCCGCTCGTGCACAGCCTGTCGCAGGTGCTCACGGCCGCGCGCGCCTACGACCGCGCGTGCGTGGACGGCATCTCCACGGACCTGAAGGACATGCAGTCGTTCGAGTACGCGTGCCGCCTCGCGCGCGACCTCGGATTCGACGGCAAGAGCCTCGTGCACCCGTTCCAGCTCCCCTACTGCAACGACGCGTTCACGCCGAAGCCCCACGACCTCGCCGCCGCCCACGAGGTGATCGAGGCGCTGGAGCAGGCGCACCGCGAAGGCCGCGGCACCGTGGTCGTGAACGGGCGGCTCGTCGAGGGCCACCACGTGAAGGCGGCCAAGCGCCTGCTCGCGCTCGCCGACATGATCGAGAAGCTGGAGGCCTGCCAGTGAGCCCATGCGCCTTCGCCCCGCGCCCGCGTGCGCCGGCGATGCTCCTAGAATAGAAGGACACCGGAGCCCCGCATGGCCACCCCCACGTCCTCCGCGAAAGTGCCGCATCCGAGCGTGGCGCTCTTCGCCGGCGAAAAGGCGATCCCCGTCATTCCCGCCTGCGAGCACTACGCGGGCAGCGAGAAGCTGATCGCGAAGGCGCTCGAGCTGCAGGCGCGGATCGGCCGCATCTTCGACGTGACGTGCGACTGCGAGGATGGCGCCCCCGCCGGGCAGGAGAGGCAGCACGCGCAGATGATCGTGGACGTGCTCAATTCCTCGCGCAACACCGCCGGCATGGCCGGCGCGCGCATCCACGACCACAGCCATGCGCACTGGCGCGAGGACGTGGACATCCTCGTGGGTGGCGCGGGCAAGGTGCTGGCCTACATCACGATCCCGAAATGCACCTCGGCCGCGCAGGCCTCCGAGATGAGCGACTACATCCAGTCGGTCGCGAGGCAGCATCGCCTGGACCGCGAGATCCCGGTGCACGTGCTCGTGGAAACGCACGGCGCGCTGCACGACGCCTGGCGGATCGCGTCACTGCCCCGAGTGCAGGTCCTCGACTTCGGGCTCATGGATTTCGTGAGCGGCCACCACGGCGCGATCCACGCCTCCAACATGCGCTCGCCCGGGCAATTCGAGCACCCGCTCATCGTGCGCGCGAAAGCGGAGGTGGTCGCCTGCGCGCTCGCGCACGGTGTGGTTCCCGCGCACAACGTCTCGCTCGACCTGCGCAACACCTACAACGTCTTCCGCGACGCGTGGCGCGCGCGCAACGATTTCGGCTTCCTGCGCATGTGGAGCATCCACCCTGCGCAGATCCAGCCGATCGTGGACGCGATGAAGCCCGACCTGGGCGAGGTCTCCGACGCCGCGAGCATCCTGCTGGCCGCCCAGCGCGCGAACTGGGGGCCGATCCAGTACCAGGGCGAGCTGCACGATCGCGCGACGTACCGCTATTTCTGGACCCTGTTGCAGAAGGCCAAGGTCACCGGCGTGGCCGTGCCGGAGGAAGCTTCACAGGCCTTCTTCCAGGATTTCCCCCTTGTTTAAGACACCAAAGCGAAGCCCATGAGCGCAGGCGCAAAGTTCAGGCAGGCACTGAAGGAAGAAAAACCGCTGCAGGTCCCGGGCGCGATCAACGCCTACCACGCGATCCTCGCGAAGGCGAGCGGCTTCAAGGCGATCTACCTCTCGGGCGGCGGCGTGGCGGCCGGCTCGCTCGGGCTGCCCGACCTCGGCATCTCCAACCTCGACGACGTGCTCACGGACGTGCGCCGCATCACCGACGTGTGCGACCTGCCGCTGCTCGTGGACGTGGACACCGGCTTCGGCGCAAGCGCCTTCAACGTCGCGCGCACCGTGAAGTCGCTCATCAAGTTCGGCGCGGGCGCGATGCACATCGAGGACCAGGTCGGCGCCAAGCGCTGCGGCCACCGCCCCGGCAAGGAGCTCGTGTCCCGGGAGGAGATGGTCGACCGCATCAAGGCCGCGGTGGACGCGAGGACGGACCGGGACTTCTTCATCATGGCGCGCACCGACGCGCTCGCCAACGAGGGCCTCGAGCGCGCCATCGAGCGCGCGGCGGCCTGCGCCGAGGCCGGCGCCGACGGCATCTTCCCCGAGGCGATCACCGATCTCGCGATGTACCGCAAGTTCAAGGAAGCCGTGAAGGTGCCGATCCTCGCCAACATCACCGAATTCGGGAAGACGCCGCTCTTCACGGTCGAGGAACTGCGGCAGGCCGACGTCGACATCGCGCTCTACCCGCTGTCCGCGTTCCGTGCGATGAACCAGGCCGCACTGGGAGTTTACGGGGCGCTGCGCCGCGACGGCACGCAAAAGGCTGTCGTAGGACAAATGCAGACGCGCGACGACCTATACAAATACCTCGGCTACCACGCCTTCGAGCAGAAGCTGGACAACCTCTTCGCGAAGTCCAAATGAGAGATTGAGGAGAAACGAATGAACGACACCGCAACGCCCGCCCTCGCCCCCAAGCCGAAGAAATCCGTCGCCCTCTCCGGCGTCGCCGCAGGCAACACCGCGCTGTGCACCGTCGGCCGCACCGGCAACGACCTGCACTATCGCGGCTACGACATCCTCGACATCGCCACGACGTGCGAATTCGAGGAGATCGCCTACCTCCTGGTGCACGGCAAGCTGCCGAACGCCGCGGAGCTCGACGGCTACAAGCGCAAGCTGCGCGCCATGCGCGGCATTCCGCTCGCCGTGAAGAGCGTGCTCGAGGCGATCCCCGCCGGCGCGCACCCGATGGACGTGATGCGCACGGGCTGCTCGGCGCTCGGCGGCGTGCTGCCCGAGGCCGACGACCACAAGCTCGCCCCGTCGCGCGACATCGCCGACCGCCTCATGGCGAGCTTCGGCTCGATGCTCCTCTACTGGTACCACTACTCCCACTCGGGCAAGCGCATCGAGGTCGAGACCGAGGACGATTCCATCGGCGGCCACTTCCTGCACCTGCTGCACGGCCGCAAGCCCTCGGACCTGTGGGTGCGCTCGATGCACACCTCGCTCATCCTCTACGCCGAGCACGAGTTCAACGCCTCCACGTTCACGGCGCGCGTGATCGCCGGCACGGGATCCGACATGTACTCGTGCGTCACGGGCGCCATCGGCGCGCTCAAGGGGCCGAAGCACGGCGGCGCCAACGAGTTCGCGTTCGACACCATCGGCCGCTACGACACGCCGGACGATGCCGAGAAGGACATCGTGAGGCGCATCGGCGAGAAGCAGGTGATCATCGGCTTCGGCCACCCGGTGTACACGGTCTCGGACCCGCGCAACCAGATCATCAAGGAAGTCGCGCGCCAGCTCTCCGCGGACCAGAAGAACATGAAGCTCTTCGACATCTCCGCGCGTGTCGAGGAAGTGATGTGGCGGGAGAAGAAGATGTTCCCGAACCTCGACTGGTTCAGCGCCACGTCGTACCACATGATGGGCGTGCCGACGGCGATGTTCACGCCGCTCTTCGTGATCTCGCGCACCTCCGGATGGAGCGCGCACGTGATCGAGCAGCGCCTCGACGGCAAGATCATCCGCCCGAGCGCCAACTACACCGGGCCCGAGAACCTCAAGTTCTTACCGCTCGCCAAGCGGAAGTAAAGCGGAAAACGGAGTTGAACCCGTTGACCTTCCATTCCAGCCCTGCCTGCGCAGCCTAGTCAAAGAAAGCCGACAAGAGTGTCAGCACACATCAGCAACGTCCGCCCCGATCCCGACAAGGTCCTCGTCGACATCGCGGACTACGTCACCAAGTACAGGATCAGCTCCAGGGAAGCCTACGACACCGCCCGCTACTGCCTCATGGACACGCTGGGCTGCGGCTTCGAGGCGCAGCAGTTCCCCGCGTGCATGAAGCTCATGGGGCCGATCGTCCCGGGCACCATCGTGCCCAACGGGGCGAAGGTGCCGGGCACGCCCTACCAGCTCGACCCGGTGCAGGCGGCGTTCAACATCGGCGCGATGATCCGCTGGCTCGACTTCAACGACACCTGGCTCGCCGCGGAATGGGGCCACCCGTCCGACAACCTGGGCGGCATCCTCGCGGTGGCCGACTGGGTCTCGCGCAACAACGTGGCCGCGGGCAAAGCGCCGCTCACCGTGCGCGACGTGCTCACCGGCATGATCAAGGCGCACGAGATCCAGGGCTGCCTCGCGCTCGAGAACAGCTTCAACAAGGTGGGCCTGGACCACGTGGTGCTGGTGAAGGTGGCCTCCACCGCGGTCGTCTCCACGCTCCTGGGCCTCACCTACGACGAGACCGTCAACGCGATCTCCCAGGCCTGGGTGGACGGGCAGTCCCTTCGGACCTACCGCCACGCGCCCAACACGGGCTCGCGCAAGAGCTGGGCGGCCGGCGACGCCACCGCCCGGGCGGTGCGCCTCGCGCTCATCGCGAAGACCGGCGAGATGGGCTATCCGTCGGTGCTGACCGCCAAAATCTGGGGGTTCTACGACGTCCTCTTCAAGGGCAACGAGTTCAAGTTCCAGCGCCCCTACGGCAGCTACGTGATGGAGAACGTGCTCTTCAAGATCTCCTTTCCGGCCGAATTCCACTCGCAAACGGCGGTCGAAGCGGCTATGACGATCCATGCCGAGCTCGAGCGCCTCGGCCGCAAGCCCGAGGACATCCGGAAGATCACGATCCGCACGCACGAGGCGTGCATCCGCATCATCGACAAGAAGGGGCCGCTCAACAACCCCGCCGACCGCGACCACTGCATCCAGTACATGGTGGCCGTGCCGATCCTCTTCGGGCGCCTGACCGCGGAGGACTACGAGGACTACGTCGCGAACGACCCGCGCATCGACGCGCTGCGCGACAAGATCGCCTGCGTCGAGGACAAGCAGTTCACGAAGGACTACCACGACCCGGAGAAGCGCTCGATCGCCAACGCGCTCACGGTCGAGTTCAACGACGGCAAGAAGATGAAGGAGATCGTCGTCGAGTACCCGA
The DNA here is from genome assembly GCA_035719385.1 of Usitatibacter sp. Classification (GTDB taxonomy): domain Bacteria; phylum Pseudomonadota; class Gammaproteobacteria; order Burkholderiales; family Usitatibacteraceae; genus Usitatibacter. The sequence continues at coordinate 31,557 of DASTGG010000153.1, read as the reverse complement.
TCGGCCACAAGCGCCGCCGCAAGGAGGGCATGCCGGTCCTGGTGAAGAAGTTCGAGACCAACCTCGCGCGCCGCTTCCCGGAGAAGCAGCGCGCCGCCATCCTGGCCCTTTGCGCGAACCCGAAGGCGCTGGACGCCACGCCCGTCAACGAGTTCGTGGACCTGATGGTCATCTGAGAGTCGAACGAAAGGAGACGACCATGCGCACCCCCATCCTCATCGCCGCGGCGCTCGCCCTCTCGGGCTGCGCCACCACGTACCACCTCGCCCTCATGCCGCGCGACAGCGGCAAGATCTACGAAGGCGTGGCCGAGGACACCGGCTATGGCGAGGGCCGCATGTCGGTGACGATCGAAGGCAAGACGTACAACGGCACGTGGGTGCAGGCCGTGCCCGAGCGCTCCTACGGCTACGTGAGCGGCGGCTTCGGCGGCTGGGGACGGCGCGGCTGGGGCGGTTTCGGCGGCGGCTTCATCTCCATGGACAACCCCTACGGCGGGGAAGCGAAGGCGCTGCTGACCGCTTCCGACGGCTCGGGGCTGCGCTGCGACCTGCGCAGCGGCCAGGGCCGCGGCGGCGGCGTGTGCCATGATGACCGCGGCCGGGCTTACGACGTGCAGCTTCGCGCGGTGGAACGGAAATAGGCAATGGGACCCCGGCCTGCGCCGGGGTGACCTCATCCCGGGCGTCGCAAAGGCGGCAATGGCCCGGGATCCAATCTCAACCAACTCGACCAACACACGACCATGCCCCATAACTCCTTCGACACCCTCAAGACCTTCCAGCCCGCGGCCGGGAAGACGGGCCAGTACTACTCGCTGCCTGCCCTCGCGCAGACCTTCCCCAACGTGAAGAAGCTGCCGGTGTCGCTGCGCATCGTGCTGGAGAGCGTGCTGCGCAACGTCGACGGCAAGAAGGTGACCGAGGAGCACGTGAAGCAGCTCGCCGGCTGGCAGCCGAACGGCGCGCGCACGCAGGAGATCCCCTTCATCCTCGCGCGCATCGTGCTGCAGGACTTCACCGGCGTGCCGGTGCTGGCCGACCTCGCCGCCATGCGCAGCGTCGCCGCGCGACTCGGCAAGAACCCGAAGTCCATCGAGCCGCTCGTGCCCGTCGACCTCGTGGTCGACCACTCGGTGCAGATCGACAACTACGGCGCGCCCAACGTGCTCGACCTCAACATGAAGCTGGAGATGCAGCGCAACAAGGAGCGCTACCAGTTCATGAAATGGGGCATGCAGGCGTTCGACACGTTCAAGATCGTCCCGCCCGGCATCGGCATCGTGCACCAGGTGAACCTCGAGTACCTCGCGCGCGGCGTGTTCAACAAGAACGGCGTGTACTACCCGGACACGCTCGTGGGCACCGACAGCCACACGACCATGATCAACGGCATCGGCGTCGTCGGCTGGGGCGTGGGCGGCATCGAGGCGGAAGCCGGCATGCTGGGGCAGCCGGTGTACTTCCTCACGCCCGACGTGGTCGGCGTGCACCTCACGGGCCAGGTGCGCGAGGGCATCACGGCGACGGACGTCGTGCTCACGGTCACCGAGACGCTGCGCAAGGCGAAGGTCGTCGGCAAGTTCGTCGAGTTCTTCGGCGAGGGCGCGGCTTCGCTCGCCGTGCCGGACCGCGCCACGCTCGGCAACATGGCGCCGGAATACGGCGCGACCATGGGCTTCTTCGGCGTGGACGACAAGACCATCGACTACTTCCGCGGCACCGGCCGCACGGCCGAGGAAGTCTCGGCGCTCGAGGCGTACTTCCGCGCGCAGGAGATGTTCGGCATCCCGCGCAAGGGCGACGTCGAGTATTCCGAGGTGATCGAGATCGACCTCGCGAAGGTGACGACCTCGCTCGCGGGCCCGAAGCGCCCGCAGGACCGCATCGAGCTCGGCAAGATGAAGAGCCGCTTCACCGAGCTCTTCTGCATGCCGGTGGCGGCCAACGGTTTCGCGAAGAAGCCGCAAGACCTCGGCAAGCGCGTGACCACGAAGGATGGCGTCGAGGTCGGCAGCGGCGACGTGCTGATCGCGGCGATCACCTCGTGCACCAACACGTCGAACCCGAGCGTGCTGCTCGCCGCGGGGCTGCTCGCGCAGAAGGCGGTCGCGAAGGGCCTCAAGGTCAAGCGCCACATCAAGACCTCGCTCGCCCCGGGATCGCGCGTCGTGACCGAATACCTCAAGGCCGCGGGCCTGCTCGAGTCGCTCGAGAAGCTCAATTTCTACGTGTCGGCGTACGGCTGCACCACCTGCATCGGCAACGCCGGCCCGCTCGCCGAGCCGATCGACCAGGCCATCGTCGACAACGACCTCGTGTGCTGCGCGGTGCTCTCGGGCAACCGCAACTTCGAGGCGCGCATCCACCCCAACCTGCGCGCGAACTTCCTCGCCTCGCCGCCGCTCGTGGTCGCCTACGCGATCGCCGGCACGGTGCTGAAGGACCTCGAGACGGAGCCGCTCGGCCAGGGCACGGACGGGCCGGTGTACCTGAAGGACGTCTGGCCCACGAGCGCCGAGGTGCACGCGCTGCTCAAGTACGCGCTGGATCCGAAGGTCTTCGGGCGCCTGTACGGCGACCTCACGAAGGACAACCCCATGTGGGCCGCGGTGACGACGACCACGGGCCAGGTCTACAACTGGCCGAAGTCCACGTACATCGCCGAGCCGCCCTTCTTCGAGGGCTTCGGCATGAGCGCGGGCAAGGCGCGGGACGTCAAGGGCGCGCGCGCTGGGTATCTTCGGCGACTCCGTCACGACCGACCACATCTCGCCCGCGGGCTCCATCAAGGAAGCTTCGCCGGCGGGCCAGTACCTCGTCGCCCACGGCGTGCCCACGGCCGACTTCAACAGCTACGGCGCGCGCCGCGGCAACCACGAGGTGATGATGCGCGGCACCTTCGCGAACGTGCGCATCAAGAACCTCATGCTGCCGCCGAAAGCGGACGGCACGCGCGTCGAAGGCGGCGTGACGCTCTTCCAGCCCGCGGGCGAGCAGATGTTCATCTACGACGCGGCGATGAAGTACATCTCGCAGGGCACGCCGACCGTGGTCTTCGGCGGCGAGGAATACGGCACCGGATCCTCGCGCGACTGGGCGGCCAAGGGCACGCAGCTCCTCGGCGTGAAGGCGGTCGTCGCGCGCAGCTTCGAGCGCATCCACCGCTCCAACCTCGTCGGCATGGGCGTGCTGCCGCTGCAGTTCAAGGGCAGCGACTCGTGCGAGACCCTCGGCATCAAGGGTGACGAGGTGTTCGACGTCACGGGGCTCGAGGGCGGCATCCGGCCGCAGATGGACGTGACGCTCGTCGTCCACCGCAAGGACGGCTCCACGAAGGAAGTGCCGGTGCTGCTGCGCATCGACACGCCCATCGAGGTCGACTACTACCTGCACGGCGGCATCCTGCCGTTCGTGCTGCGCGACCTCGTCGCGAAGTCGGCCGCCACCGCCGTCCCGGCCTGAACCCGGGGACGCACCCCGGGGACGCACCCCGTGCCATTCAATGAATGGGGTCAGACTCCATTTCGCGGAATTCAGGAACCTGAATTAGGCGAAATGGAGTCTGACCCCATTTAATACCCCATTTAATCAGTCGCGGTGTTCATCGGCCACTACGCCATCGCCTTCGGCGCGAAACGCCTCGCGCCGCAGGTCTCCCTCGGCACTCTCTTCATCGCGTGCGAGCTGGCCGACCTCGTCTGGCCGGTGCTGGTGCTCCTCGGCATCGAAGTCGTGGCGATCCGGCCCGGCGCCACGCGGGTCACGCCGCTCGACTTCCTGAGCTATCCGTGGTCGCACAGCCTCGTGGCGATGGCCGCCTGGGCGGTGCTCTTCGCCCTCATTCACAAGGCCGTGCGTCGCACGCCATGGGCGATCGCGGCGATCCTGGCGGGCGTGGTCCTCAGCCATTGGGCGCTCGACGTGCTCTCGCATCGCCCGGACATGCCGGTGACGCTGCACGGAAGCGCGCGACTGGGCCTGGGTCTCTGGTATTCGATGCCCGCCACGCTCGCCGTCGAATCGCTCCTCTTCGCGATCGGCGTGGCCTTGTATGCGCGAACGACGGCGCCGCGTGATCGCGCCGGCCGCATCGGCTTCATCGCGCTGGTCGCATTCCTTTCGATCATCTATGTCGGAAACCTCTTCGGTCCGCCGCCGCCGAGTCCGGAAGCGGTGGCATGGAGCGGCATCGCGATGTGGCTGCTCGTCGCCTGGGGCTACTGGCTCGACCGCCACCGCAAGCTGATAGGGTCAGACTTCATTTCACGGAATTCAGAAACCTGAATTACCGAAAATGGAGTCTGACCCCATTTATTCAGATCAGCGGCACGCCACCGGTGACGGCGATGCGTGCGCCGGAGACATAGCTCGACTCGTCGCTCGCCAGGAAGACGTACGCGGGCGCCACTTCGCCCGGCTGGCCGGGACGCTTCAGGGGCACGTTGCCGCCGAATCGCTCGACGTGGTCGGGCGACATCGTCGAGGGAATGAGCGGCGTCCAGATCGGCCCGGGCGCCACGCAGTTCACGCGGATGCCCTTGTCCGCGAGCAGCCCCGCGAGCCCGCCGGTGAAATTCACGATCGCCGCCTTCGTCGCCGAATATGCGAGCAGCTTCGGCCGCGGCTGGTCGGAGACGACGGACGCGGTATTGATGATCGACGCGCCCGCCTTCAGGTGCGGCAGCGCCGCCTTGACCACATGGAACATGGCGGTGATGTTCGTCGCGAAGGTGTAGTCCCATTCGTATGCCGAGATCTCGTCGATCGAGTCGTGCTCCATCTGGTACGCGGCGTTGTTGACGACGATGTCGATGCGCCCGAATTCCTTCACGGCGCGCTCGACGATCGCCGCGCAGTGCTCGCGCTCGGACACGTCGCCCGCAACCAGCACCGCCTTGCGCCCCGCCTCCTGCACCCAGCGCGCCGTTTCCTTCGCATCGTCGTGCTCCTCGAGGTACGCGACCAGCACGTCCGCCCCCTCGCGGGCGAAGGCGATCGCCACCGCGCGGCCGATGCCGCTGTCGGCACCCGTGATGATCGCCGCCTTGCCGCGCAGGCGCCCGGAGCCCTTGTACGAGCCCTCGCCATGGTCGGGCTGCGGCCGCATCGGCGCCTCGCGGCCGGGCGGCGATTGCTGCTGTCGCGGTTGCGTCATGGGGACCTCCATCGTGGCTCAGCGTTGGGCAATGCCGCGGCACGCCGGTTCTCGCCGTGGGAAAATGCCGCCGTCGCAACTTCAACGACCGGAGATCGACCCCATGATCGACATCGGCGCCACGGCCGAGGTGGGCCTCGAGGTGCGCTACGCCGATACGGCCCACGCCCTGGGCGCGCTCACCGAGGACACGTTTCCCGAGGTGCTCGCGACCTCGCGCATGATCGCGATGATGGAGCTCGCGGCGGCCAAGCTGCTGCGGCCGCTCCTGCGCGAAGGCGAGCTGTCGGTCGGCGTGAACGTGAACGTGAGGCACCTCGCCGCCACGCCATTGGGCGGCCGCGCCCGGGCGGTCGCCACCTATGCCGGGCCCGAAGGCAAGCTGCACCGCTTCCGCGTGCAGGCCTACGACGACGCCGGGCTCATCGGCGAAGGCGAGCACACGCGCGCCGTCATCCTCACCGAGCGCCTCATGGCAGGCGCCATGAAAAGAAAGGCAGGCCCGCAATGAATCGAATGGCCGCGATCGCAATCCTCGTGCTGCCCGTGGCGGGCACGGCCGCCGACCAACCGCTCCTCATGCTGCCCGAGCAGAGCATCACGACGGATGCGGCGATGCAGGTCGCGGGCGCCGCGCTCGCCGCTTGCCGCGCCGACGCCCAGAAGGTGAGCATCAGCGTCATCGACCAGTCCGGCCGCGTGAAGGCGCAGGTGCGCGACGACGGGGCGGCGCCGCACACGCTCGAGCACAGCTTCCGCAAGGCGTACACGGCGCTCTCCTACAAGATGCCCTCCGCCGACTACGGCAAGCGCGCGAAGGACAGCGGCGGAGCGATCGGGCCGCAGCTGCTGCCCAACATCACGACGGCGGCGGGCGGGCTGCCGATCAAGATCGGCGCCCACCTGATCGGCGCGGTCGGCGTCTCCGGGACGCCCGCGAGCGCAGGCGGCGGCGAGCACGACGCCAAGTGCGCCCAGCAGGGCATCGTCAAGGCGCTGGGCGAATAGCGCCATGCGCAAAGGCGAATAGCCATGGGCGCCGCCAACCTGCAGCCTGGAAAGACCTACTTCGCCCTCTTCCACGCCGACGGGCGCCGCGACCAGCCCATCGTCGAGACCTACGTCTTCATCGGCACGCAGGAGCGCGAAGAGGACGGCGTGGCGCAGACGGAGTACCTGTTCCAGTTCGCGCGGTCGTACTACCAGCACGGCGACTGGAACCGGATGACGATGGACGAGCGCGACGAGTACGTCGACCCGCCCATCGTCACCTTCGATGCGGAATCGGTCCGCGCGATCCACGATGCCGCTGCGCTCGCCGAGGAGCTGTGCGGCATCGCCTGAGCGCTAGAAGCGGTAGCGCACCGACCCGTACACGAAACGCCCGCGCACGTCCGCGTACGTGATGTCGTAGCCCGCCGCGAACTGGCCGCCCGCGTTGGTGTACGGCGGATCGCGGTCGAACACGTTCTTCACGCCGAGCGCCAGTTGCAGGCTCTTCATCAGCAGGTACGTGCCCTGCAGGTCGTACGTCTCGTACGAGCCCACGGTGCGCGGCGGCGAGCCGGCCGGCGCGAACGTCGCAAGCTGGTCGGTGTAGTGCTTCTGGTAGTTCTGCATCACGGTCGCTTCCCACGGCCCGCGTCCGTACGTGAGGCTGGCGACGTGCTTCCATCGCGGCACCATGCCGCCGCCCGCGCGCACCGCGCGATCCAGGCCCGAGGTGTACGAGCCGTCCGGATTCTGCTGGTCGAAGTGCCAGAGGTACGTGCCGTCGAGACGCGCCACCAGGCGTTGGCCGCCGCCATTCAGCACGCGATAGAGCACGTCGACGTCCGCCCCCTCGACCTTCTGCTTGAAGAGGTTCGACGTGGTGGAGACGATGCCCACGATCGGTCCCACGCCGCTCGCGTTGCCGTCGGGAGCGCCGCGGATGATGAAGTTCGAGAACTGCGTGGCGGTCGCGGCGTTCTGCAGCAGGAACGGCGCTCCCAGGCCGCCGATCACGATCGAATCCTTGAGCGAGATCCAGAACGCGTCCACGCCGACCGACAGGGCGGGCACCGGCTCGAAGACGATGCCCAGCGTGCGCGACAGCGACTTCTCGGGCTTGAGGTCCGGGTTGCCGCCGGTGAGGGTCGTGAACTGGTTGTTGCAGTCCGCCGGGGAGCCCGTCGCAGGATTCGGGCACCGCACCGGGTCGCGCGTGCCGTTCGGCGTGACGCTCTGCGCCTGCGGCGTGTAGAGGTCCGTGAGGGACGGCGCGCGGAAGCCCGAGCCCACCGAGCCGCGCACCAGGAACTGGCTCGTGGGCTGCCAGCGCACCGACAGCTTCGGATTCGTCGTCGAGCCCGTGCGCTGGTAATTGTCGTAGCGGATGCCGAGGTCCGCCTCGAACGAGCGGAAGAACGGCATCGCGATCTCCGAGTACACCGACGCGATGTGGCGCTTGCGGTCGATCTGCAGGACGTTGCCGCCGAAGCCGCCGATGTCGCCGAGGACGAACTCCTCGGACGGATCGAACTTGAAGCGCTCCTCGCGCACCTCGCCGCCGACCGCGAGGCCCACGGGGCCGCCGCGCAGGTCGAAGAGCTCGCGCGTGCCCTTGGCATCGAGGCCGGTGCTCGAGGTCTTGGACTTGTAGACCGCGCCGTGGAACTCGGTGGCCTGGGCCGCCGCGAGCGCCGCCGGATCCGTCGTCGGCCCGAAGGGGTTGATCGTGCCGGTGTCCAGCAGCTCGAGGAAGAGCGAGTTGCGCGGGTAGCCGGCCAGGAGATTGGACTGCGCCTTGCTCTCGCTGTAGCTGAAGGCGCTGTCGAAGTCCCACGCGGCCATCGAGCCCTTCACGCCCGCCACCAGCCGGTAGCTGTCGTCGTCGTCGCGGCTGTGGCGCAGGCCGTTGGCGAAGTCGCGATAGCGGAACGCGATGGGCTGGCTCGGATCGAGCCCGAGCGATTGCACGAACGCGCGCGGAAAGAACGGGCTCGTGGGCGGCAGCAGGAAGAGCGCCGCGCCGTTCACGTTGACCAGCCGTTGCAGCGGCGCCGGCAGGTTCGGGTATTGCGTGCGGATGAGGTTGCGGATGAACGCGTTGTACGGGTTCTGCGGGACCAGCACCGTGTTTTCCGCGAAGGGCACCGGCTGCGTCGTGTACGAGACCTCGTTGCGCGTGAAGCCGGATTCCAGGTAAGCCTGCGTGGTGCCGGACAGGGCGTAGCGCGCGTTCAACATGAAGCTCTTGGTCTCGATGCCCGATTGCACCGAGAGGAAGGGGCTGTTCTCGAAGCGGCACGCTCGCGAGGAAGCCGGGTTGGTCTGCAGCGGCACGACGACCGAGGTCGGCCCGCAGTCCGGGAACGCCGGGCTCGCGAGCCGCGTGAACGTCGGCCCGAAAAGGATGTTGCCCGGGAAGGCGATCGTCGAGCTCAGGTCGTTGCCCTCGCCCACGTTGAATTGGCGTGCGAACGCGCGGTCCTTGCCCTGGATCTCCTCCTGCTTGTGGTAGCCCACGCCGAGGTTCACGTTGAAGCGGTTGCGCTCGAGGTCGCCGTATCCGAGATAGGCCGACGCCTGGTAGTCCTTGCCGCCGCCGCTTCGCGTGGGCGCGCCGTAGCTCGCGAAGATGTCGCCGCCCTGGAAGTTGGTGCGCAGGATGAAGTTCACGACGCCGGCGATGGCATCGCTGCCGTAGAGCGACGATGCGCCTTCCTTGAGCACCTCGATGCGGTCGATGGCGCCGATCGGGATGCTGTTCACGTCCACCGCGGTGCTCGTCGTGCCGCCGAAGACCGTGAAGCGGCGCCCGTTGATGAGCACGAGCGTGCGCGTGCTGCCCAGCGCGCGCAGCGACACGGTCGATTGCGACGTGGTGATCGTCCCGTTCGCCTGCGCCACGAGGATGCTGCCGAACGTCGTGACCGCGGTGATCTGCTTGAGGAGCTCTTCCGTGGTCGTCGCGCCGACCTTCTCGATATCCTCGCGCTTGAGGATCTGCACCGGCAGCGCGGTCTCGCCGTCGATGCGCTTGAGCGAGGAACCGGTGACCTCGATGCGCTCGCCCCGCGCGGCCGTCTGGGCGCCGGCGGTGGCGGGGAGCAGGACTGCGGCAGCGACTGCGGCGGCAAGGACCTTCGGTGCGTGTGCCATCGGACTCTCCTTCTGGTTTTGGAGGACGCCTTCTTTGGTAGGCCCGCGGATGCTATAACGTGACAAAAGTCACCAGCAAAAGAACTTTTTCAGGAGCGGAGGAATAAAACCTCATGACGTGGTCGATCGTGGCCCGCGACCCCTCCGGGGCGTTCGGGGTGGCCGTGGCCAGCCGCTTTTTTGCCGTGGGCGCCCTTTGTCCCGCAGTGCGGAACGGAAAGGGGGCGCTGTCGACGCAGGCGCTGATCAACCCACGGTATTCTTGCGCTAGCCTGAAGGCCCTCGATGAAGGCGCGAGCGCGCAAGAGGTGGTTGCGCGCATGACGGCGGCGGACGCCGGGCGCGAATCGCGGCAGTTCCATGTGGTCGACCGCGACGGGCGCACGGCGGCGCACACCGGCCGCGCCTGCATCGAGTGGTGCGGCCATCGCGCGGGCATCCACTATTCGTTGGCCGGCAACATGCTCGCCGGTCCGCAGGTGCTCGAGGAGACGGCACGCGTCTACGAGCAGGAGGCGCAGCGCCCCTTCGCCGAGCGTCTCATCATGGCCATGCAGGCGGGCGAGGCGGCCGGCGGCGACAAGCGCGGCAAGCAGGCCGCCGCCCTCCTCATCCACACGACCGAGGAGTACCCGTTCCTCGACCTGCGCGTGGACGACCATCCCGAGCCGCTGCGCGAGCTTCGGCGCCTCTACGAGGTGAGCCTCGAGCGCTTCCAGCCGTTCACCGCCTGCCTTGCGCGGCACGACGATCCGGTGGGCATCACGGACCGCGCCATCATCGAGGAGCGCATCGCGCGGTTCCAGGCGCAGCGCCGGGGGCAGGCGTGAGCGCGCTTCTCGACGTGCGGGGCCTGCGCACCTCCTTCGCCACCGACGCCGGCGTCGTCCACGCGGTCGACGACGTGAGCTTCACGCTGGAGGCCGGCCGCACGCTGGGCCTCGTCGGCGAGTCAGGCTGCGGCAAGAGCGTCACGGCGCTATCCATCATGGGCCTCATCGCGCGCCCGCGCGGCGAGGTGCACGGCGAGGTCCTCTTCGAGGGCCGCGACCTGCTGCGCCTCGCGCCGCAGGAGATGCGCGACGTGCGCGGCGACCGCATCTCCATGATCTTCCAGGAGCCGATGACCTCGCTCAACCCCGCGTTCAGCATCGGCGAGCAGATCGTCGAAGGCATCCTGCGCCATCGCGCGGTGGGGCGGAAGGAAGCGCGCGAGCAGGCGATCGAGATGCTGCGGCGCGTGCGCATCCCCTCGCCCGAGCGGCGCTTCGACGACTACCCGCACAAGCTTTCGGGCGGCATGCGCCAGCGCGCGATGATCGCGATGGCCCTCGCCCTCAAGCCGCGGCTGCTCATCGCCGACGAGCCCACCACGGCGCTCGACGTGACGATCCAGGCGCAGATCCTCGAGCTCATGCGCATGCTGCGTGATGAGACCGGCACGGCGATCATCCTCATCACGCACGACCTGGGCGTGGTCGCGGAGCTCGCCCAGGAAGTGGCCGTGATGTACGCCGGGCGCATCGTCGAGAAGGCCGCGGTGGCGCAGGTGTTCGACACGCCGCAGCACCCGTACACCATCGGCCTGCTGGGCTCCATTCCCAAGCTGCACCTCGAGCAGGACGCGCTGCCGGCGATCGAGGGCCAGGTGCCCAACCCGCTCGCCATGCCCGCCGGCTGCCGCTTCTCGCCGCGTTGCCCGTTCGTGACGGCGCGATGCCGGAAGGAGGACCCGCCGCTGCTGCACGTCGTGCCCGGCCAGGAGGCCGCCTGCTGGTATGCGCCGATCGAGCCTTCCGCCGCGAGGGTCGCATGAGCGCGACGCCCGTGCTGCGCGCCGAACGGCTGGTCAAGCACTTCAAGGTGGGCAACGGGTGGTTCTCTCGCCAGGAGAAGGTGGTGCACGCCGTCGACGACGTGGGCTTCGAGCTCGCCTCGGGAGAAACCCTCGCGCTCGTCGGAGAATCCGGCTGCGGCAAGTCCACCACCGGGAGGCTCGTGCTGCGGCTCATCGAGCCCACTTCGGGCGGCGTGTGGTTCGAGGGCCGCGACCTGCTCGCGCTCGACGAGCGCGAGCTGCGCTCGACGCGCCGCGCGCTGCAGATCATCTTCCAGGACCCGTACGCGTCGCTGAACCCGCGCATGACCGTGGCGCAGATGCTCGACGAGCCGCTGATGCTGCACGGCGTCGCGCCGCGGCGCCGGCGCGAGCGCGTCGCGGAAGTGCTGTCCCTGGTGGGCCTCGCGCCGCAGCATGCGCAGCGCTATCCGCACGAGTTCTCCGGCGGGCAGCGCCAGCGCATCGGCATCGCGCGCGCCATCGCGGTCGAGCCGCGCGTGATCGTGTGCGACGAGCCGGTCTCGGCGCTCGACGTCTCCATCCAGGCGCAGGTCGTGAACCTGCTGCGCGAGCTGCAGCGCCGCCTCGGGCTCTCGTACCTCTTCATCGCGCACGACCTCGCGGTCGTGAAGCACATCGCCGACCGCGTGGCGGTGATGTATCTCGGGCGCATCGTGGAGATGGCGGGCAAGCGCGAGCTCTTCGCCGGCCCGCGCCATCCGTACACGCAGGCGCTGCTGTCGGCGATCCCGGTGCCGGAGCCGCGCATCAGGCGCACCCGCATCGTGCTGCAGGGCGACGTTCCCAGCCCGATCGATCCGCCCTCGGGCTGCCGCTTCCGGACGCGATGCCCGCACGCGCAGGAGCTTTGCGCCCGCGAGGTGCCGCCCCTGGAAGCCGACGGCGGCCACGCGACGGCCTGCCATTTCTGGCGCGACATCACGCCCCCTCCCGCGCTCGTGCCCGATGCGGCTACCATGCCCGCCAATACCCGCCTCGAAGCCTTGCAGGCGGCCTTCCGACCCACCGAAAGGACAGCCCCGTGAAATCCAGCTTCCGACGCTTCGTTTCCGCCTTCGCCCTGGCGGCGCTCGCGACGGCCGCCTCGGCCCAGACGCTGCGCATCGGCCTCGCCGAGGACCCCGACGTCCTCGATCCCACGCTCGCGCGCACCTTCGTGGGCCGCATCGTGTTCGCGGCCGTCTGCGACAAGCTGGTGGACATCGACGAGAACCTGAAGATCGTCCCGCAGCTCGCGACGTCGTGGCAGTGGTCGCCGGACTACAAGACGCTCACGATGAAGCTGCGGCCGAACGTCACGTTCCACGACGGCGAGAAGTTCGACGCCGAGGCGGTGAAGTACAACATCGAGCGGCACAAGACGATGCAGGGCTCGAACCGCCGCGGCGAGCTGGCGCCGGTCTCGGGCGTGGACGTGGTGGACCCGCTCACGGTGCGGCTCAACCTCTCGGCGCCCTTCGCGCCCCTGCTCGCGCAGCTCGCCGACCGCGCCGGCATGATGGTCTCGCCCAAGGCGGCGAAGGCCGCGGGCGACAAGTTCGGCCAGCACCCGGTGTGCGCCGGTCCCTTCAAGTTCGTCGAGCGCGTGAAGCAGGGCCGCATGGTGTTCGAGCGCTTCCCGAACTACTGGAACAAGGACGCGATCCACTTCGACCGCGTCGTGTACCTGCCCATCGTGGACGCCACCGCCCGGCTCGCGAGCCTGCAGAGCGGGCAGTTCGAGCTCATCGAGCGCCTGGCGCCCTCGGACGTGCCGGCGGTCAAGAAGGACTCGCGCTTCCGCGTGCTGCCCATCGTCGAGATCGGCTACCAGGGGATCACGATCAACATCGGCAAGAGCGAGCGCGCGAAGCAGACGCCGATCGGCAAGGATCCGCGCGTGCGGGAAGCCTTCGAGCTCGCGCTCGACCGCCAGGCCATCGTGCAGGTGGCGATGGACGGCGAGGCCCTGCCCGGCAACCAGTGGGTGGCGCCGACCAACAGCTGGTACGCGAAGAACGTGCCCATGCCCAAGCGCGACGTCGCGAAGGCGAAGCAGCTGCTGCAGCAGGCGGGCGTGCCCAACCCATCCTTCACGCTCATGACGCCCACCACGAGCGACGCGCAGCGCCTCGCGCAGGTCGTGCAGGCCATGGCCAAGGAGGCCGGCTTCGACGTGAAGATCCAGAGCACCGAGTTCTCCACCTCGCTCGATCTCGCCGACAAGGGCGACTACGAGGCGTACGTGCTCGCCTGGAGCGGCCGCGCCGATCCCGACGGCAACGTGTACAGCCACCTCGTGTGCAAGCAGCCGCTCAACTACGCCGGCTTCTGCAATCCCGACTTCGACAAGGCGATCAACGAGACGCGCGTGACCATCGACCCGGCCAGGCGCCTCAAGCTCTTCGAGGAGGCCGCGGCGATCGAGGCGCGCGAGCGGCCGGTCGTGTACCTCTACCACCGCCACTGGCTGTGGGCCTACACGAACAAGCTGTCGGGGCTCGCCAAGGTGCCCGACGGGCTCATGCGCCTGCAGAACGTGAAGCTCGCGAAGTAAGGCGGCCGCGATGGGGGCGTTCCTCGTCAAGCGGCTGGCCGCGATCGTGCCGACGCTTTTCTTCGTGTCGGTGCTGATCTTCGGCCTGCAGCAGCTGCTCCCGGGCGATCCCGCGATCGCGATGGCGGGCGAGGAACGCGACCCCAACGTGATCGCCTACCTGCGCGGCAAGTTCCACCTCGACGAGCCGCTGCCGGTGCGCTACGGCTACTGGCTGCGCGATGCGCTGCACGGCGACCTCGGCGAATCGGTGCGCATCCAGCAGCCGGTGACCGACCTCATCCTGGAGAAGCTGCCCGTCACCCTCGAGCTCGCCGCCATCGCGATGGCCATCGCCCTCGTCATCGGGATCAGCGCGGGCGTCGCCTCCGCGGTATGGCGCGACACGAAATGGGATTACGCGGCCAACGTCTTCGCGCTGTGGGGATTGTCCACGCCCAATTTCTGGCTGGGCATCCTGCTGATCCTGCTCTTCTCCGTGAAGCTGGGCTGGCTGCCGGCCTCCGGGTACGTGAGCCCGTTCGAGGACCTCGCGGAGAACCTGAAGGGCATGATCATGCCGGCCTTCGTGCTGGGCAACGCGATCGCGGCCGTGCTCATGCGCCATACGCGCAGCGCCATGCTGCAGGTCCTGGGGTCCGATTACGTGCGCACCGCGCGCGCCAAGGGCCTCGAGGAGAAGGTCGTGGTCATGCACCACGCGCTGCGCAACGCGCTCGTGCCGATCATCACGCTGGGCGCGCTCGAGTTCGGCACGCTGCTCTCGGGCGCCGTGCTCACCGAGCAGGTGTTCTCCATCCCCGGATTCGGCAAGCTCATCGTGGACGCGGTCTTCAACCGCGACTACTCGGTCGTGCAGGGCGTGGTGCTCTTCACCGCGACGGTGTACATCACGCTGAACCTGCTCGCGGACCTGGCGTATTTCGCCGTGAACCCGAGGCTGCGCGGCTGATGGCCGCGATCACCGTCGCCGACCTCGCCCCGCGCGAGCTCACGCCGGGCCAGCGGGCGCTGCGGCGCCTGTGGCGGCGGCGCGGCGCCATGGTGGGGCTGGCGGTGATCCTCTTCTTCGTGGCGCTCGCGCTCTTCGCGCCGTGGATCTCGCCGCACGACCCGCTCGCCACGAGCTGGAGCGCCGTGCGCAAGGCGCCGAGCGCGCAGTTCCTCTTCGGCACCGACGAGATCGGCCGCGACGTGCTCTCGCGCGTGATCTGGGGCTCGCGCGCTTCGCTCCTCGCGGGGGTGATTTCCGTGAGCATCTCGCTCGCGATCGGCGTTCCGATCGGGCTCGCCGCCGGCTACCTCGGCGGATGGACCGACATGCTGATCTCCCGCGTGACCGACGCGATGCTCGCCTGCCCCTTCCTGATCCTCGCGATCGCGCTCGCCGCGTTCCTCGGGCCCAGCCTCACGAACGCGATGATCGCCATCGGCATCGCCGCCACGCCGGTGTTCGTGCGGCTCACGCGCGCGCAGGTGCTCGCGGTGAAGGTCGAGGATTTCATCGAGGCCGCGCGCGCCGTGGGCAACTCGCGGCTTCGCATCGCGCTGCGGCACGTCTTCCCGAACATCGTGGCGCCGCTCATCGTGCAGGCCACGCTCGCGATCGCCGCGGCCATCATCGCCGAAGCGAGCCTTTCGTTCCTCGGGCTCGGCCAGCAGCCGCCGGCGCCGAGCTGGGGCAGCATGCTCAACACCGCGAAGAACTACGTCGAGAACGCGCCGTGGATGGCGATCTGGCCGGGGCTGTCCATCTTCCTGCTGGTGCTCTCGTTCAACCTGCTCGGCGACGGGTTGCGCGATGCGCTCGATCCGCGCCACGCGTAGCAATCAGGCTGCGCCGGGCTAGAGGACCAGCGTCCCGATCCACCAGAAGATCGCGGCGATGAAGGCGGAGGCGGGAATCGTGAAGATCCACGCCCACACGATGTTGCCGGCCACGCCCCAGCGCACCGCGGAGACCTTGCGCGTGGAACCGACGCCCACGATGGCGCCCGTGATCGTATGCGTGGTGGACACGGGGATGCCCAGCGCGGTCGCCACGAAGAGCGTGATCGCGCCGCCCGTCTCCGCGCAGAAGCCGCCGACGGGCTTGAGCTTGGTGATGCGCTGGCCCATGGTCTTCACGATGCGCCAGCCGCCGAAGAACGTGCCCATCGCCATCGCGACGTAGCAGATGATGATGACCCACGCCGGCACCGTCGCCTTCTGGCCGATGAAGTTGCCCGCGATGAGCAGCGCCCAGATGATGCCGATCGTCTTCTGCGCGTCGTTGCCGCCGTGGCCCAGGCTGTAGAGCGAGGCCGAGACGAGCTGCAGCCGCCGGAACCAGCGGTCCACCCGCGCGGGGCGCGTGTGCCGGAAGACCCAGGACACCAGCACCATCATCAGCGCGCCCAGCACGAATCCCATGATCGGCGACAGGAAGATGAAGGCCACGGTCTTCACGATGCCTTCGGAGACGAGCGAGCCGAACCCGACCTTGGCCACCGCCGCACCGATGAGGCCGCCGATGAGCGCGTGCGACGAGGACGACGGCAGCCCGCCCCACCACGTGATCGCGTTCCACGCGATCGCGCCCACGAGCGCGCCGAAGACCACGTAATGGTCGATCACGCCCGGGTCCACGATGCCCTTGCCGACCGTGGCCGCGACCTTCAGGTGGAAGATGAAGATCGCGACGAAGTTGAAGAGCGAGGCGAACGCGACGGCCTGGTGGGGCTTCAGCACGCCGGTGGACACGACCGTGGCGATCGAGTTGGCCGCGTCGTGCAGCCCGTTCATGAAGTCGAACGCGACCGCGAGCACCACCAGGAAGATCACCACGCCGACCGTGATGTCCATGCGCGGCGGCTCAGGCGTTCTCGAGGGAGATGCCTTCGGCCAGGTTCGCCACGTCCTCGCAGCGATCCGTGATGGCCTCCAGCAGCTCGTAGATCTCCTTGAGCTTGATGAGCTCGCGCACGTCCTGCTCCTCGCGGAACAGGCGCGACATCGCCGAGCGCAGCACGCGGTCGGCGTCCGATTCGAGGCGGTCGATCTCCTCGCACGTCTTGGTGAGCGCGTCGCCGCTGTCGTCCTGCTTGGCGAGGAGCTGCACGACCTCCTGCACGCGCTCGGCGCACTTCACCGCGATGTCGGCCAGCCGCGCGGCCTCGGGCGTGATGCGCCGCAGGTCGTACAGGGTGAGCGTCTCGGTGGTGTCCTGGATGAGGTCGCAGATGTCGTCCATCGCGTTCACGAGCGCGTGGATGTGATCCCGGTCGAGCGGCGTGATGAACGTCTTGTGCAGCAGCCGGATCGCCTCGGCGGTGATGCGGTCGGCGGCGTGCTCGGCCTCGTCGATGGCGCGCGCGTGCTGCTCGCGGTTCTCGTAGTTCTGCATCAGCGCGGAGAGCTCGTGCGCGGCCTTCACGACCTGCGCGGCATGGGCGTTGAACAGGTCGAAGAAACGACCTTCCTTGGGGAGCAGGCGGCCAAACATGGGATGTCCTGGCTGGTGGCGAGTTGCAGGCGCGAGTGTAACAAACCGGCATATACCGCGCTCGCGCGAGGCGATATAATGCGGGCACTTTTCGATCCGCCGGTCCAACCGATTTCCCCATGCGCACCATCGACATCAGCTTCCACGCCTGCCGCGCCATGCGCGGCGCGTCGGTGCGCGTCCTCGGGGAAATCGCCTTCCGCGAAACCTGAGTCCCGCGGGCCGATCCGCCCGCCGGTTTCGAGGCGGCAACGATCGGCAAGGAATTCCCGCTCCGTTTCCGCCTCGATGAACCCGGGGACGCACCCCGGCGCCGGTTGCGCCAGGCGCAACCGTGAACCCGGTGCGTTCCCCTTCGAAACGGACCCGAACGACCATGAACGAACTGATTTCCGTGCTCCATCCGAACCGCTGGCTGAACGGCCTGTGGCGAAATCCCGACTTCGTGAAGTTGTGGAGCTCG
Source organism: Usitatibacter sp. (assembly GCA_035719385.1). Classification (GTDB taxonomy): domain Bacteria; phylum Pseudomonadota; class Gammaproteobacteria; order Burkholderiales; family Usitatibacteraceae; genus Usitatibacter. The sequence goes on along the minus strand of DASTGG010000153.1, from coordinate 13,910 downwards.
CTCACGGTCACGCACTTCGGCGGCCAGATCACGTTCCTCGCGCTGCCGCTCACGGCCGCCATCGCGCTGGACGCCACCCCGTTCCAGGTCGGCATCCTCACGGCGCTCGAGGCGCTTCCCTACCCGATCCTGGGGCTCTTCGCGGGCGTGATCGTCGACCGGGCGAAGAAGCTGCCGCTGATCGTCGCCACCGACATCGGCCGCGGACTCGCGCTGCTCACGGTCCCGGCATGCGCCTGGGCGGGCGTGCTGAACATGGCGATCCTCTACGTCGTCGGCTTCATGATCGGCGCGATGACGGTGCTCGGCTGGCCGGCATACCAGGTCTTCATGACCGAGCGCGTGGGCCGCGACAACCTCGTCGAGGCGAACGCGAAGATCGGCGTGGCCGACTCCGCCGCGCAGCTGGTCGGCCCCGGCCTCGCCGGCGCGCTGATCCAGTGGCTCACGGCGCCGTTCGCGATCCTCTTCGACGCGCTCTCGTTCTTCTTCTCGGCGTGGCTGCTTCGCGGCATTCCGCCCAAGGAGACCGACGTGCCCAAGGCCGTCGCGCGCTCGGTGCGTGGGGAGATCGTCGAGGGGTTGCTCATCATCTGGCGCAACGCGACGCTGCGCGCGCTGGTGTGGTCGGTCGCCATCTGGCAGGTCTTCCGGCACGCGTTCATCGCGATCGTCGTGCTCTTCGGCGCGCGCGAGCTCGGCTTCTCCGCGGGACACGTGGGCGCGCTCTTCATGTGCGCGGGCATCGGCTCGTTCGGCGCCGCGCAGCTCACGACGCGGCTCAACGCGCGCTTCGGCATGGGACCCACGATGCTGGGCGGCATCGGCGGCACGGGCCTCGCCTGGATCGTGATGGGATCGGCGACGGGCCCCTATTGGCTCGCGTCGCTGCTCTTCGGCTCGGGCCTGTTCCTGCTCGACCTCGCCGCGATGATCTTCTTCATCAACTACCTGTCGCTGCGCCAGGCGGTGACGCCGGACCGGCTGCTCGGGCGGGTGACGGCGACGATGATCTGCCTGACAGTCGCGACGGCGCCGCTGGGCGGGCTTGCCGGCGGGTGGATCGGCGACCACCTCGGGCTGCGCGTCGCGATGATGTTCGCGGGCGCGGGCGCGCTGCTGCTCGCGCCGCTGCTCGCGTGGCTGTCGCCGCTATCGGCGATGCGCGAGCTCCCGCGGCCCCAGGAGCCCGTCGTCACCGAAAGCGTGGCGGAGGAGATGACCGCCTGAGGCCGAATCAGCGCCTCGGCGTGGTCGCGCAGTCGCGCAGCGCTTGCTCGGTCGTGTTGCCCGTGATCGGCTCGCGCGCGAGGTTGCGCCGGCGGAAGTCCGAGTTGGCGAGCCGCATCTCCGCCTCGCGCCGCTCGAGCTCCGTGCTCGGCGCCTGGCGCACGCCCGCGAAGCTCTGCGTCTTGGCCGGCACCACCTTGCAGTCGTCCGCCTGGGCGAGCTGGTCGCTGTCGCCGGTCGTGGCGCAACCGGCGGCGGCGAGCGCCACTGCGGGGAATAGAAGAGCGAGTTTCATGTTGCTGACCTCCGATTTCACCGCGGATCTCATTGGACCGCCCACCGGCACCGGGGTTTCGCGCGGCTAGCGGGTCTTCTTCGACGATTTCCGCTTGGCCGATTTGCGTTTCGTCGACTTGCGTTTCGTCGATTTGCGTTTCGTCGACTTGCGGGACGAGGACTTGCGCGACGACGATTTGCGCGACGGCGATTTGCGCGAAGACGACTTGCGCTTGCTGCCGCCTTTCTTCTTCGGCACCTTCGCGCCCGAGCGCCGCGCTTCCGACAGGCCGATGGCGATCGCCTGCTTGCGGCTCTTCACCTTCTTGCCGCTGCGGCCGCTGCGAAGCTTGCCCGTCTTGCGCTCGTGCATCGCGCGCTTCACCTTGCTGCTCGCTTTCTTGCCGTATTTCCGGGCCATGCGTTCACCCTCCGATCGATGTGTGGGTTGTCGCGTAACGCATCGCTAGCATCACCCACATTCGCGCGCCGATCAAGCCACGGCCCATCCTAGCCTCGCGCGAGACAGTCGCGATGACGCTGCGCAACCCGCCTCGCGAAAGCCTCCGTCGTGAACTTGCGCGTGATCTTCGGGCTGTGCAGCTCGATGCGCGGGATGACGGCGCGCGCAGCCGGCTTTCCGGTGCGATCGGCGAGCGCGAACACGCGCTCGTAAAGCCGCGTCTTCGCGAACTCGTCGGATTCGCCCGTCTCCAGGTCGCGCCGGATGTCCGCTTGCGAAAGGCCCAGCCGGCTCGCGAGCACGCGCGTCGCGAGCTCCGTCGCGCCGGGCTCCTTCGCCGGGTGGCCCGACTCGAAACGCACGAGGTCGCCGTCGGTGGCCAGCGGAACGCCCGAAAGGCTGCTCACCGCGGCCTGGAACGCCGCATTGCGGCTCGCATAACGGCCCGCGTTGAAATCGGCGAAGCGGTAGATCACGTCGTCGTAGGGCGCCGGATAGCCCATGAGATGCGCGATGCCGAAGTACATGCCGCCGCGCCGCGTGAACACCTCGTCGCGAATGGAGCCGCGCATGGGATAGGGATAAGACTTCGCGGCCTGCTCGCGGGCGAACGCGATGCTCACCTGCATGGGACCGGCCGTATGCACCGGGTTGCGGTCCTCGAAGAGGCGCCGGCCCAGGGGGATGCGGCCGATGAAGTCCTCGAAGATGTCGCTCAGGTCCTTCTCCGTGCGTGACGCGTCGATGCGCTCGCTGTAGCTCTTGCCGTTCGTCGACGGCAGCGCGAGCGCCGCCTGCAGCGCGAGCTTCGGGATGCCGAGGCGCTCGCGCTGGCGCTCGATTTCCTTCCACGCGATGGCGCCCATGTTCGGGACCGCGGGATCGACCTGGAAGCCGGATTCCTGCTCGGTGATCGCGATCACGGCGCAGGCATTCGCGGCCGTGAGGGGAATCTGCAGCGAAGCGAAGGCGGCATGGATGTCCGTCGCCCAGCCCTCCCGGTCCTTCAGCCGTGCGGGCAAGTGCCGCGCGACCAGCGCGCGCCCCTCCTCCGCCGTCATCACGCGTCCTTCCGGCGCCTGCCACGGCGCCGCGCATCCGGCGAGGATCGAGAGGATCGACAGGAAGACGACGGCGGCGAGCGCGGGTGTACGGCCGGAACGCGGGTTCATCGCCCCATTATCATGCAGGGATGCCCTCGTTTCCGCCGTTCGTCGAAGAACCGCCGCGGCGCATTGCGCTGCTCGGCGAATACGACGTCGTGGTGCTCGGCGGCGGCCCCGCCGGCATCGCCGCGAGCGTCTCGGCATCGCGTCGCGGCATGCGCACCTTCCTCGCGGAGCACTACGGATTCCTCGGCGGCATGGGCACCGCCGCGGGCGTCACCAATTTCTGCGGGCTGCACGCGAACGTGCGCGGCGAGATGCGCCGCGTGGTCCATGGCGTGGCGAGCGACCTCCTCGATCGCATCGCGCACCTGGGCGGGCTGAACGAGCCGCACGCGGTCCTCGGCAAGACGCTCGCGCAGGCCTACGACATGCCGGCCTACAAGTGCGCCGCGGACGAGCTGCTCGCCGCGGCCGGCGTGGAGATTCTCTTCCATGCACATGGCGTGCAGGTCGTGAAGGAGGACGAACGCCGCATCGCTGCCCTCGTGCTCGAGACGAAGGGCGGCCGGCGCGCGGTGCGCGCACGCTGCTTCATCGATTGCTCGGGTGATGGCGACCTCGCGGCGCTCGCGGGCGCGCGCACCGAGAAGGGCGATGGCGCCGGCCACATGCTCTATCCCACGCTCATGTTCCGCGTGAACGGCGTGGATCCGGAGCGGGCGCGGGAAGCGCCGCAGGCGATACCTCGGCTCATGGAGGAAGCGCGGGCGAGCGGCGAATTTTCCTTTCCGCGCAAGAGCGTCATCGTGCGCCCGCAGAAGAATCCGGTCGAATGGCGCGTGAACGTGACGCAACTCGCCAACCCCGACGGCTCGCCCGTGGACGGCACGGATGCCGCGCAGCTGAGCCGCGCCGAGCGCGAGGGGCGGCGGCAGGTCGTCGATTACTTCCGCTTCCTCAAGTCGCGCGTGCCGGGATTCGAGCGCGCCTACATCGTCGACATCGCGCCGCAGCTCGGCATCCGGGAGACGCGCCGCGTGACGTGCGATTACATGGTGAGCGGCGAGGACGTGATCGGGTGCCGCGATTTCGACGACACGATCGGCGTGAACGGCTGGCCGCTCGAGATCCATGTCGCAGGCGACGTGAAATGGATCTGGCCCGCCATTCCCGAATCGCGCGGCTTCAACCAGCTGCCGTTTCGCATGATCCGGCCCGTGGGCCTCGACAACCTGCTCGTCGCGGGCCGCTGCGCCGGCATGACGCACGAAGGCCAGTCCGCGGCGCGCGTGTCCGGGCCGTGCTTCGTCATGGGCCAGGCGGCCGGCACCGCCGCGGCACTCGCGCTCGCTTCCGGCAAAATACCGCGTGACATCGACATCGCCGCCCTCCAGCGCGCCCTCCAATCCGACGGCGTCTGGCTGGCAAGATAGTTGGGCAAATAAATGGGGTCAGACTCCATTTTCGATAATTCAGGAAAAGCCATGAGCCGAATGCAAGCCCATCGAAAATGGAGTCTGACCCCATTTATCTTTCTTCTTTGCACCACCGCGTTCGCGCAGGAGTGGCCCGCGCGACCGCTGCGCCTCATCGTGCCGTTCGCGGCCGCCTCGACGCCGGACATCTTCGCGCGCCTCTTGGCCGACCGCATGGCCGCCGACCTCAAGCAGCCGGTCGTGGTCGAGAACAAGCCCGGCGCGGGCGGCATGATCGGCACGGACGCGATCGCCAAGGCGCCCCCCGACGGCTACACGTTCGGCGTGAGCATCACCGGCCCGCTGGTGAACAACACGCTGCTCTACCGGAAGATGGCGTACGACCCGTTCACGGACCTGGCGCCCATCACGCTCGGCGTGAACCAGCCGTGCATCCTGGTGGCGAACAAGGATTTCCGCGCGGACACGCTGCCGGAGCTCATCGCGGAGCTCAAGCGCCAGCCGGGCAAGTTCAATTACGCGTCGCTCGGCACCGGCACCATGGCGCACCTGTCGATGGAGATGATCGGCGCGCGCAGCGGCACCGAGATCGTGCAGGTGCCCTACCCCGGCTCCGGGCAGGCGGTGCAGGCGCTGGTTTCCGGCGACGTGAACCTGGGCTGCATGCCGCCGGCCGCGGTGACGGCGCTCGTGAAGTCGGGACGCCTCAAGGCGATCGGCATCGCCGCGAAGAAGCGCTCGCCGCTGCTGCCGGGCGTGAAGACGCTCGCCGAGCAGGGCCTGCCGGAATTCGAGGCGAACGCCTGGATCGGCGTGGTCGCGCCGGCGAAGACGCCGCCTGCGATCCTCGCGCGGCTGCATGGCGAAATCGTGCGGGTGCTGAACACGCCCGGCATGCGGCATGCGCTCGAGCAGCAGATGATGGAGCCCGTCGGCAACACGCCCGAGCAGTTCGCCGCCTACATGCGCGAGGAGCTCGAGCGCTGGGGCCCGATCATCCGCAAGAACCACATCACCCTCGACTAGCCTTGCCGCTGCTCCAGCTCTCGGGCGTCTCGCTCGCCTACGGCCACGTGCCGCTGCTCGACCGCGTGGAGCTCGTCATCGAGCCCGGCGAGCGCGTGGGCCTCATCGGCCGCAACGGCACGGGCAAGTCGAGCCTGCTCAGGGTGATCGAAGGCCGCGCGCAACCCGACGACGGCAAGGTATGGAGGGCGCCGGACCTGCGGCTCGCGAGCGTGCCGCAGGAGCCCGTGTTCACGCCCGAGCAGGGCGTCTTCGATGCGGTGGCCGAGGGCGTGGGCGCCGCGGCGCAGCGCCTGATCGACTACCACCACGCCGCCCAGGGCGTCGCCACCGATGCGAGCGAAGCCCGCATGAAGCGCCTGCAGGCCGCGCAGGAAGCGCTCGAGGCCGACGGCGGCTGGACGCTCGAGCACCGCGTCGAGGCGACCGTCACACGCCTCGCCCTGCCCGCCGATGCGCGCGTCGGCGAGCTCTCGGGCGGGCTCAAGAAACGCGTGGCGCTCGCCCGCGCGCTGGTCGGCGAGCCGCAGCTGCTGCTGCTCGACGAGCCCACGAACCACCTGGACATCACCGCCATCGAGTGGCTGGAAGAGCTGCTCGTGGGCTTCGCGGGCAGCGTCCTCTTCGTGACGCACGACCGGCGCTTCCTCGACCGCGTGGCGCAGCGCATCGTCGAGCTCGATCGCGGGCGCCTGCTCGACTATCCCGGCAACTTCAGCGCCTACGAGGCCAGAAAGGCCGAGCAGCTCGCCGTGGAAGCCGTCGAGAGCCGCAAGTTCGACAAGCTCCTCGCGCAGGAGGAAGCGTGGATCCGCAAGGGTGTCGAAGCGCGGCGCACGCGCAACGAAGGCCGCGTGCGCCGGCTGGAAGCGCTGCGGCTCGAGCGCGCGGCGCGCCGCGTCCGGCTGGGCAACGTCGAGCTCGCCGTGACCGCGGGCGAGCGCTCGGGGCGCCTCGTGGCCGAGCTCGAGCACGTGACCAAGCGCTACGGCGGCAAGCGCGTGGTCGAGGATTTCTCGACCCGCATCATGCGCGGCGACAAGGTGGCCCTCATCGGGCCGAACGGCAGCGGCAAGAGCACGCTGCTCAAGCTCATCCTCGGCGAGATCGCGCCCGACGCCGGCCGCGTGCGCCTCGGCACGAAGGTCGAGATGGCCTACTTCGACCAGTTCCGCGCCGCGCTGGACGAGGAAGCCACGCTCGCCGACACGATCTCGCCCGGCAGCGACACCATCGAGATCGGCAACACGCGCAAGCACGTCATCAGCTACCTGGGCGATTTCCTGTTTCCGCCCGAGCGCGCCCGCGCGCCGGTGAAGTCGCTGTCGGGCGGCGAGCGCAACCGCCTGCTGCTCGCGCGCCTCTTCAGCCGGCCGGCCAACGTGCTGGTGCTCGACGAGCCGACGAACGACCTCGACATCGAGACGCTCGAGCTGCTGGAGTCGCTGCTGCAGGACTACGACGGCACGCTGCTGCTGGTGAGCCACGATCGCGCGTTCATCGACAACGTCGTGACCCAGACGATCGCGTTCGAAGGCGACGGCCGCTGGAAGGAGTACGCGGGCGGCTACGGCGACTGGGTGCGGGCGCGCAATTTCGCCGCGGAGCAGGCCCCCGCGGCCGAGGCGCAGAAGAAGCCGGTGCAGGAAAAGGCGGCCGCGCGGCGCCCGGCCAAGCTGGGCTTCAACGAGGCTCGCGAGCTGGAGGCGCTGCCCGCGGCGCTGGAAGCGCTGGAGCGGGAACAGGCTGCCCTCGCGGCGAAGCTCGCCGATCCCGCGACCTACGCCGACCGCAGCATCGACGTCGCCGCGCTCAACCGGCGGCACGACGCGATCGACGCCGAGCTCACTCGCCTGCTGGCGCGGTGGGAAGAGCTGGAGGGCAAGCGCGGCTGAGCGGCGGGGGGACCATGCGCCACGTCTGGTCGAAGACGGCGCGGTCGCCCTCGGCTAGTGAAGACGCCACCCTGGATGCGGCCTCGTAGTGCGTCGCGTGCAGCGCGCCATCGTTCGCGACCGCGGCCGCGTGCGCGAGGATCGCATGCGCGAACGCGACCTGCCACGCGGGACTCTCGCGCGAGGTCACGAAATCGAAGCATTCCTGCGCGTAACGACGCGCGCGCGACGCATCCCCGATGAGCGCGTGCACCTCCGCAAGCAACATCGCGGCGAGCGCGCGGTTCGTCTCGTTGCCGACCTCGCGCCAATGGAAGGCCGAGGCGTGCGCGGCCGTGAGCATCTCGTCGTCGTCCGCGGCGGTGCGCAGCTGCAAGGCCGCGAGCGCCCATGCGCGGTTGTTGCATTCCATCGCGAACCACTTGCCGACCCTGGCGATCTCCTCCGGATCCGGCGCGTCGTGCATGCGTCCTCCTATTCGTGCTCGTCGCCCGGGCGCGGCCGCGCCATCCACCACGCCAGGGCCGCGAGCGCGGCGCTCACGACGGCGAGGAACATCCAGAACCACGCGAACCCCTTCGCATCGGCGAGCTGCGCCGGCTCGGTGATCCCGCCCAGGGACGTGAACCCCGTCACGGCCACCCCGAGGCACGCGAGCGCGAATATCACTCCCCCGATGATCGTCGCCTTCAACGTGAGCTTCATTCCGTCTCCCTAGCCCTTCGGCCGCCGCGCCAGCGCCTCGATCCGCAACGCGACCTCGACGCGAAGCTGCGCGATCTTCTGCCGCAACGCGGTCGCGGCATCGCTTCGCGGCTCCAGGCGCGCGAGCTGCCTTTCCATCGAGTCGACCTCGCGCAGCATCTCCACCTCGAGCGGCGCCGCGCCGGCGTCCTTCAGGATCTTGTACCCCATGCGCAGGTCGGCCGGCGTCTCCTCGTAGCCGTCGCCGAAATCGAACGGCTTGCCCCAGCCCTTCGCGCGCTGCAGCTCGCCCCTCTGCTGGCTTTCGCGCAGCATTTCGGCGATGTGCTCGTCGAGCGACCTGGGCTTGCGGTGCGTCGGGCGTTCCATGGCGGAATCATCGCACGAGTCCGGAGAGCACCCGGCGGATGAACGGCGCCTTCGCCTGCGTGTACGCGGCGCGCCCCATGCCGGAGGCGGCGAGCCTGCGCTTCAACGCGAGGTATTCGTCGAAGGCACGCCGGTCAGCGCGCAGCGCATCGCGAAAGGCGACATGGCCGCGCCAGAAATCCCCTTCCCTCTGCACCGCGTGCAGGTGGAATTGCGCCTCGCCCGCGGCCGGCCTCACGAAATAACGCCGCTGCGGCAGCTCGCCCTCGAATTCGGGCACGTAACGGTATCCGCGCCGGCCGAGCACCTCGATGCGCCGCTCGATCGCCTCGAGGCTTGCGGCGCCCAGCAGGATGTCCACGACCGGCTTCGCGGCCATGCCCGGCACGGCGGTGCTGCCGATGTGCTCCAGCGCGACGGGCTCCGGCGCGAACGCTTCGGCGATCGCGGCGGCCTCCGACTCGAACTGCCGGGGCCAATCGTGCGAATAGGGCGCGAGCCGGACCGGGAGCCAGCCCGCCGCCCGCAGCGCCTCGCGGACGAAGGGCCCCTTCTCCTCGGTATAGCGCTCGCGGTCTTCGGAGTACATGGCCGCGAGCCGCTGCTTGAGCGCCGCGTAATCGCGCGCCGTTCCCGCGTCACGGCGCAGGAGATCGCGGAAGGCGAGGCGCTCCTGCCAAAGCTCGCTGCCGAACGGCACCAGGTGCAGGTGATGCGTCCTCATGTCCGGGCCCGGCTTGCACAGCCAGTGCATCACCTCGCAACGGTACGGCGCGTAGCAATAGCCGATCGCCGCAAGACGCTCGATCGCGGGCCTCGACGCTTCGAGAGATTCGACCGCCGCCATGATGTCGACCACCGGCTTCGCGGGCAGGCCCGGCACCGCCGTCGAGCCGACGTGCTCGATGGGGCCGGCGAGCCAGGGGCCGATGGTGCGCGCCAGCAGATCGCGCTCGGCCTGGAACAAGGCGCTCCACGCGGCGTCGTGAGGCTCGAGACGAATGCTCAGGCGATCGGTCCTCGCATGTCGGTCCGCGTAGCGAATGACCGCCTCGCCTGCGCCGAGGCAGTGCCGCGGGTCTTGCCGCTACCCGGCATGGACGTCGAGGACCGCATCGGCGAAGGCCGCGGGCGCTTCCTGCGGCGGATTGTGGCCGACACCGGCGAGCACGCGGCGCTCGTAGCGGCCGTCGAAGTAGCGCTCGTGGCCCTCGGACGCGCTCGCCGGGATCACACCGTCGTCCGCGCCGTGGAGCACGACCGTCGGCACGCCGATCCGGGGCATGGCGGCCAGCGTCGCGTTGATCGCTCCGTAACGCGCATCGCCGGGCGCATTGCCGTGCCGATGGCGGTAGGAGTGCACGACCACGTCGACCCAGTCGGGATTGTCGAACGAGGCCGCCGTGCGCCCGAAGGTGGCCTCGTCGAATTGCCACGTGGGCGACCAAAGCCGCCACAGCAGGCGGCAGAGCTCGCGCCGGTTGGCCTCGAGGCCGGCACGGCCGCGCTCGGTGTGGAAGTAGTACTGGTACCAGTAGCGCTGCTCCTGCTCCGGCTCCGCGGGCTTCGCGGCATTGGCGAGGTCCTGGACCTGGTAGCCGCCGCACGTGACGAGCCCGCGAACGCGCTCCGGCCACAACGCGGCGACGATGCAGGCGGCCCGCGCGCCCCAGTCGAAGCCGGCCAGGATGGCGTGGTCCAGGGCGAGCGCGTCGAGGAAGTCCTTCAGGTCCTGCCCCACGGCGGCCTGCTCGCCCGAGCGCATCGTTTCCGCCGAAAGGAAGCGCGTGGCGCCGTATCCGCGGAGATAGGGCACCAGCGTGCGCAAGCCCTTCGAGGCGATTGCCTCGACCACGCCATCGAACGCGCGCGCATCGTACGGATAGCCGTGCAGCATCACAACGGCCGGCGCGTTCTCCGGCCCCGTGCTCTCGTAAGCGACGTCCAGGAGGGGCGTGCGGACCGTCCGCAGCGCGCTCCGGCTCAAGCCGGCACGCCGTCCTTCCACGGCAGCTCGACGGGATACGGCTTCAGCAGGCAATCGTCGGGCAGGCAGGTGATGGGCGTGAAGTCGCGATGCGCGATGTACTCCGGCCGCTTGAAGCGGCGGATGTGGTTGGAGACGGCGCAAAGGCTCAGGTACACGGCGACGCGGTTCCACGGCGACAGGTTCGACGTGGAGGCGTGCACGAGGCACGAGTGGAACAGGATCATCGACCCGGCCGGCCCCTTGGGCGCCACGATGCCGCCGCGCTCGACCAGCTTGCGGATGGTGTCGTGGTTGATCGTCCAGAGCGGGTAGCTCGTGGTGCTGGTGTCGTGCTCCGCGTCGAGCACGCCGAGCTTGTGGCTGCCGGGGATGAACATGAGCGGGCCGTTGAACTCGTTCACGTCGTCGAGGAACACGGCGACGTTCATGGCGCGCGCCTCCGGCATGAGGTCGTCGTTCTTCCAGGTGCCGTAGTCCTGGTGCCATTGCCAGACGTCGCCGTCGAAGGCCATCTTCCCGTTGACCTTGAACTGGTGCATGTACACCGGCTCGCCGAAGACCTGCATGACGGGCTCGACCATGCGCGGGTGGCGCGCGAGCCGCGCGAAGGGCTCGCTGTACATGTGGGCCGCGAAATTCGTGCGCACCGCGTCGCTGCCCTTCTCGCGCACGTTCTCGGGCCGCCGCATCGCGTACAGGCGCGGCACCTCGTCGGCGAGCGGCTGGATCTCCTGGCGCTTGAACAGGCCCGGGAAGAAGAGGTAGCCGTCCTGCTCGAACCGGGCGATCTCTGCGGGGGAGAGCTTCATGGCGCCTCCTTCGTGGCAAATGCCGGGGATGCCCCAATTCTGCCTTAGAATCGGGCCCACGCGCCGCGACCCGAACGGCGCCCCCGAGCGCACGCCGATCGAAGCCCAGCCGACGCACCGCAACGTACCGCACCGCCTCTACACGTGGGCGGCCGCGATCTCGCTTTTCATCGCGCCTTTCCCCTCGACCGCGGGCTGGCGCACCGCGATGCTGCTCATCGCGGCCTCGGCGCTCGCGTTCCTCGCCCTGTCCGGGCGCCGCGGCCTGGGGCTCGCGAGCCTGCCGCGCGAGTTCACGGTCGCGGCGCTCGGGTGGGTCGCGCTCTGCGTCGCATCGCTCGCGTGGACGGACGTCGGCTGGTACACCTCGGAGGAGCTGCGCCGCGAACTGCTCTACAGCGTGCTCACGTTCGTGGTGTTCTACGCGGGAACGCGCGAGCCGCGAGACCTGCACATCGGCGTGAAGGCGCTCATCGCCGGCGCGCTCGTGATGGGAGCGCTCGAATGGGTGCGGCAGCTCTTCCCGTGGCTGCCCCGCGCGGTGAAATACGAGGCGGCACAGGGCTCGTTCTCGACGCACCTGGCGATCGTGGCGCCGCTGCTGGCGCTGATCGCCTGGCCGGGGCCGGTCGGGATGGCGGCCCGGCCGCGCACGATCGCGCTGCTCGCGATCGGCCTCATCGTCTCCGGCCTCGCCACGGAGAACCGCATGCTCTGGCTCTCGCTCGCCGCGGGCGCGGTCGTCGCCTTCGTGGTCTTCCAGGCGGGCGCCGTGCCGGACCGCCACCGCACGCGCCTGCGGCGCGTGCTGCTCGCCACGCTCGCCGTGATCGCGCTCGTCATCGCCGCGAGCTGGGAATACAAGGTGGCGCGCTACTACCCGAAGGCCGCCACGACGGTGGAATCGCTCTCGATGGACGAGCGCCCGCGCGTCTGGGCCGCGGCCATCGCGCTCTTCGAGGAGCGCCCGCTCCTCGGCCATGGGTTCGGCCGTGAAATCGTCGGCGACCGCATCGAGCGCAGCCTGCCCGAGGATCGCCGGCAGCCGCGCATCCGCCACGGCCACAACGTCTTCCTGGACGTGGCGCTGCAGCTGGGCGCCCTGGGCTTCGCCATCTTCGTGGCGCTGCTCGCCACGCTCGTGCACGCGCACGCACGCATGCGTCGCACGCAGCTCGGCGCGCCGATCGCCATCGCGGGACTCGCGATGATCGCCACGTTCGTCACGAAGAACCAGACCGACGATTTCTTCTACCGGCCCGGCTCGCTCACCTTCTGGGCGATCAACGGCATGCTGCTGGCGATCGCCACGCGCGTGGCACTCAATCCTGCTCCTCCAGCAGCTCGGGATTCATCACCGCCTTGAGCACCGTCTCGCCGCCGCGCGAGACGAACCACCACGCCGCCCCCTTGCGGATCGCAAGCCCGGCCTCCGCGCCGAGGAGCTCGGCCGCGACCTCGCCCAGCGTCGGCTGGTGCCCCACGACGATCACCGGCCGCTCGCCATGGGGCCATCCGGCCGCGTGCAGCACGCTGGAGACGCTCGCGCCCGTGCCGACCTCCTCCGAGACGTCGAAGGCGCGGTCGAGCGGCGCCACGGTCTCGAGCGCGCGCTTCGCGGGGCTCACCACGATGCGCCATTCGTCGCTGGTCCGCGTCTTCAGCCATTCGGCCATGCGCTCGGCCTGCTTGCGCCCCTTCTTCGTGAGCCGCCGCGCCGCATCGCCCTGGGAGCCGGCATCTTCCGCATCGGCATGGCGCCAAAGGATCAGTTCCATCGCCTCACTCCGGTCCCGCCTCGGGCACCACGCGATGCCCCCGGGTGGTGAGGGTGATTCCCATGAGGATCAGCGCCATGCCGACGAGGTGGAACATGTGCACGCGCTCGCCGAGGAACAACCACGCCAGCAGCGCGCCGAACACCGGCATGAGGTGCATGAAGATGCCCGCGACGTTCGAGCCCACTTCCGCGACGCCGCGATTCCAGAAGATGTAGGCCACGAACGAGGGGAAGATGCCCACGTACACCATGGCGGCCACGGTCCCGGGCGTGAAACGCACGACGCCGTCGAAGAACAGCATCTCGACGAGGAAGAGCGGGAACAGGAGCACGGCGCCCACGATCCCGCAGCACGTGAGCAACGCGAGGCCCGGCAGGTCGGCGGGCTTCATGCGCAGGAACACGGTATACGCGGCCCACAGGAGCATGCCCACGAGCACGATGAGGTCGCCCTTGTTGAGCCGCAGCTGCGCCAGCACCGAGAGGTCGCCGTGACTGACGATCGCGAGGATGCCCGCGAGCGAGACCGCCACGCCGAAGCCCTGCACGCGCGTGATCGTGTCGCGGTAGATCGCCCAGCCGAGCACGATGATCATCACCGGGATGGCGCTGTTCAGCACCACGCCGTTGGTCGCGGTCGTGTAGTGGAGGCCGAAATAGGTGAACACGTTCTGCAGGCCCGTGCCCCACGCGCCGAGCCACGTGATCGTCTTCCAGTGGCGGCGGATGGACGGCCAGTGCGCGCGGATCTGCGGCCACGCGAAGGGCAGCATGACCGCGATGGCCACGACCCAGCGCACGAACGTGAGCGCGAGCGGCGAG
>DASTGG010000152.1:0-5436 GCA_035719385.1 Usitatibacter sp. | reverse complement strand
GAGATCTTCGCGCGCCTCTACGAGCACTTCCGCAAGACGCACCTCGCCAACGCGACGCCGCGCGCGCGCGCCTTCCTGCAGTTCCGCGACGTGCGCGGACCGGCGCTGCGTCGGCACGCGCTGCACCAGGCGTTGGAGCTGCATTTCGACGCGCCGTGGCGCCAGTGGCCCGCCGAGTACCACGACCCGCAGGGCGAGGCGGCGCGCGCCTTCCGCGACGAGCACCCCGAGAAGGTCGGGCTGCACGAGTACCTGCAGTGGCAGGCCGACCAGCAGCTCGCCGCCGCCCACGCGCGCTGTGGCGAGCTCGGCATGTCGGTGGGGCTGTACGCCGACCTCGCGATCTCGATCGGCCCCGACGGCTCGGAGGCGTGGGCGAACCAGCGTCTCTACGCGCTCGGCGTGAGCGTCGGCGCGCCGCCCGACGACTTCAACCGCAGCGGCCAGGATTGGGGCCTGCCGCCGCTCGTGCCGCAGCGCCTGCGCGACGCCGCGTACGGCCCCTTCATCGCCACGCTGCGCGCCAACATGGCGCGCGCCGGCGCGCTGCGCATCGACCACGTGATGGGGCTCGCGCGGCTGTACTGGGTGCCGGCCGGCATCAAGGCCGACCAGGGCGCGTACGTGCGCTACCCCGTGGACGACCTGCTCGGCATCGTGGCCCTCGAGAGCCACCGCGAGCGCTGCCTCGTGATCGGCGAGGACCTCGGCACCGTGCCCGACGAGCTGCGCGCGAAGCTCGCCGAAGCCGACGTGCTCTCGTACCGCGTGCTCATGTTCGAGCGCGATGGCGCCCGCTTCCGCTCGCCGCACCAGTTCCCCTTCCGCGCGCTCGTCGCATGGTCCACGCACGACCTGCCGACCTTCACGGGCTGGTGGACCGGCCGCGACATCGCCATGCGCGAGCAGCTCGCCATGTTCACGCCCGAACAGGCGCAGCGCGAGCGCGACGATCGGGCCGCGGCGCGCGCGGCGCTCATCACCACGCTGAAGACCGAGCGTCTGGTCCCGGACGACGCGCCCGCCGACGGCCCGGCGACCGAGGAGCTTTGCGACGCCGTCCAGGAAATGCTCGCGCACACGCCCTCGGCCGTGATGGTCGTGCAGATGGAGGACGTGCTGGGCGAGCTCGAGCAGGCCAACCTGCCCGGCACGGTCGACCAGCATCCGAACTGGCGCCGCAAGCTGCCGCTGCCGCTCGAGGAATGGCGGCGCGACCCGCGCCTGCGGCGCGTGGCCAAGCGGCTCGCGTCGATCCGCGGCGGGCGCAAGCAGCGGCGCGACGTGCCCGCGGGCCTGGAGAAGGCGCGCATCCCGCGTGCGACCTACCGCATCCAGCTTCACGGCGAATTCACGTTCCGCGACGCCACGGCGCTGGTGCCGTACTGGGCGAAGCTGGGCGTGAGCCACATCTACTGCTCGCCCTACCTGCGCGCGCGCCCCGGCAGCAAGCACGGCTACGACATCGTGGACCACGACGCGCTCAACCCCGAGATCGGCACGCGCGAGGACCTCGACGCATTCGTCGCGGAGATGCGGCGCCATGGCCTCGCGCAGCTCATGGACATCGTGCCGAACCACATGGGCGTGCTCGCGGCGGACAACGCGTGGTGGCAGGACCTGCTCGAGAACGGGCCGGCCTCCACGCTCGCCGGGTTCTTCGACATCGACTGGCACCCGCCGAACGAGCACCTCGCCAACCGCGTGCTGCTGCCGGTGCTGGGCGACCACTACGGCGTCGAGCTCTCGGGCGGCAAGCTGTCGCTCGGGTTCGAGCCGCAGGCCGGCTCCTTCGCGGTGAAGTACTTCGAGCACCGGCTGCCGGTCGATCCGCGCGAATACCCGCGCATCCTCGCCCCGGCGGTGCGCGAGCTCGAGGCGGCCGGCCCCGACCGCGTGCACCAGGCGCAGGCGCTGCGCTCGATCATGGAGAGCTTCGCGCGCCTGCCGCGGCGCAGCGAGACGGCGCAGGCCCGCATCGACGAGCGCAACCTCAACAAGGAGATCGCCAAGGGGCGGCTCGCGCAGCTCGCGCGCGCGAGCGTGCCCGTGTTCGAGGCGATCGGCCGCGCGGTGGACTCGCTGAACGGCCAGTCGGAAGACCCGACGAGCTTCGACGCGCTGCACGACCTGCTCGAGCGCCAGCCCTTCCGCCTCGCGTACTGGCGCGTGGCGCAGGACGAGATCAACTATCGGCGCTTCTTCGACATCAACGACCTCGCCGCGCTGCGCCAGGAGAACGACGCGGTGTTCAACGCCACGCATCGCCTCGTGCTGCAGCTGGTGAAGGAAGGCGTCGTCGAGGCGCTGCGCATCGACCATCCCGACGGCCTCTTCGACCCGCGGGCCTATTTCCGCAAGCTGCAGGAGGCGTGCGGCCGGCCCACCTACGTCGCGGTCGAGAAGATCGTCGCCCCGTTCGAGAACCTGCCGGAGGAGTGGGCGGTGCACGGCACGACGGGATACCGCTTCGCCAACGTCGTGAACGGCCTGTTCGTCGATCCGACCGCCGAGGCGCGCATGACGCGCACGTACCACTCGTTCATCGGCGACGAGACCGACTTCGCGGAATGCGCGCGCCGCTCGCGCCGCCTCATCCTGCGCACGGCGCTGGCGAGCGAACTCACGGTGCTCACGAGCCGGCTCGCGCGCATCGCGCGCTCCGACCGCAACACCCGCGACTTCACCTTCACGACCCTGCGCGACGGGCTCGCGGAGGTGATCGCGTCGTTCCCCGTCTACCGCACCTACATCGACGACCACGTCCGGCCGGAAGACCGCCGCTACATCGAATGGGCGGTCACCCGGGCGCGCTCGCAGAGCCGCGCCGCCGACGTGGGCGTGTTCGACTTCCTGCGCGACGCGCTCACCTGCGAGCTGCCGACGCGCTCGCCCGCGCTCGCCGTGGCGGTGCGGCATTTCGCGCGCAAGTTCCAGCAGCTCACCGCGCCGGTGATGGCCAAGGGCATCGAGGACACGACGTTCTACATCTACAACCGCCTCGTCTCCCTCAACGACGTGGGCGGCGATCCCTCGGAGTTCGGCATGCCGCGCGAGCGCTTCCACCGCGCGAGCGCCAACCGCGCGCGCCACTGGCCGCACACCATGCTCGCGACCTCGACGCACGACAACAAGCGCTCCGAGGACGTGCGCGCGCGCATCGACGTGCTCTCGGAGATGGTGTCGGCCTGGCGCCTGCAGCTGCGCAAGTGGCATCGCATGAACCTCGACCGCAAGGTCGAGGTGGACGGCGCCCTCGCGCCCTCGCGCAACGACGAGTACCTGCTGTACCAGGTGCTGCTCGGCAGCTATCCCGAGGACGATCCGCGCGGCGAGGCCCTGGCCTCCTGGCGCGGACGCATCCACGCCTACATGCTGAAGGCCGCCCGGGAGGCGAAGCTGCACACGAGCTGGGCCAACGAGAACCGCGCCTACGAGCAGGCCACGCAGCGCTTCGTGGACGCGCTCCTCGACGACGTGCCCGGCAACGCCTTCCTGGAGGACTTCCGCTCGGCGGTGGCGCCGGTCATGTGGCTGGGCTTCCTCAACAGCCTTTCCATGGTCGCGATCAAGTACACGTCACCGGGCGTTCCCGACTGCTACCAGGGCAACGAGACGTGGGACTTCTCGCTGGTGGACCCGGACAACCGGCGGCCGGTCGATTACGAGCGGCGCCGGCGGATGCTGGACGAGCTCGCCGCGTTCGAGCCCGCGGATGCGCGCATCGCCGGCGTCTTCGCGGATCTCGCCGACGGGCGCGCGAAG
Source organism: Usitatibacter sp. (assembly GCA_035719385.1). Classification (GTDB taxonomy): domain Bacteria; phylum Pseudomonadota; class Gammaproteobacteria; order Burkholderiales; family Usitatibacteraceae; genus Usitatibacter. Next base: position 1,671 of record DASTGG010000152.1, on the reverse strand, counting down.
CTGTTCCTCACGCACCGCCTGCTGCAGCTGCGCCGGCAGCGCGAGGAGCTCTTCCTTCGTGGCGGCTACACGGGCCTCAGGACCACCGGCGCGCGCGCCCGCAGCGTGGTCGCCTATGCGCGCCGGCACTCCAGGCAGGCGAGCGTGACCATCGTGCCGCGGCTCATGGCGGGGTTCGGCATCGCGCCCGGTCGCGCACCCTGCGGCCCGGAGGTCTGGGGCGACACGCGCGTGGACCTTCCGTTCCTCGACGAAGGCGACGTGGTGCACGACGTGGTCGCGGGGCGCGACCACACGGTGCGCGGCGGCGGCGTGGCCCTGGCCGAGGTGCTCGCCACGGCGAGCGTCGCCGTGCTCATCCTCTAGCGGCGCGCTCGAGCTCCTTTTCCAGCTCGGCCTGCACCCGGAGCCAGTCTTCCTCGAGCGTCGCGATGCGGCTCGCGAGCTCGGCGCGGCGGCGCAACGTGGCCTGCAGCCGCTCGCGGTTCGCCTCGGCGTACGCCTCCTGCGACGCGAGCCAGTCTTCCGCGTCAGCCGCCTCGCGCGACAGGCCCTCGAGCTCCGCCTCGAGGGAGGCGATGCGCTTCTCGAAAGGCTTGCGCACCGCCGCCGCCTTCTGCCGCGCGGCGGCCTCGGCGCGGCGTTCGTCCCTGCGGCTCACGGCCGGCAGCCCGCCCGAAGCGTCCTCGCGCGCTCCGGACCCGCTGCGGGCGCGGTGCTGCGCCGCCCACGCCTTGTAGTCGTCCAGGTCGCCGTCGAACGGCGCGACGCGGCCGTCGGCGACCAGCATCCACTGGTCCGTGGCCGCGGCGAGCAGGTGGCGATCGTGCGCGACCACGACGAGCGCGCCCTCGAAGTCCACGAGCGCCTCGGCGAGCGATTCGCGCATCTCGATGTCCAGGTGGTTCGTGGGCTCGTCCAGGAGCAGCAGGTTCGGCTTCTCCCACACGATGAGCGCGAGCGCGAGCCGCGCCTTCTCGCCGCCCGAGAATGCGCCCACGGGCTGCAGCACCTGGTCGCCGCGGATGTCGAAGCCGCCGAGGAAATCGCGCAGCGCCTGCTCGCGCTCCCCGGGCGCGAGCCGCCCCAGGTGCCACAGCGCCGATTCCTCCAGCCGCAGCCGGTCCACCTGGTGCTGCGCGAAGTAGCCGATGCGCAGCCCCTGCGCGGCGTACAGGTTGCCTGCGAGCAACGGCAACTCGCCCGCGATGGACTTGAGCAGCGTGGACTTGCCGGCGCCGTTGGGCCCGAGCAACCCGATCGCGTCGCCGGGCAGCACGCTCCATTCGACATTCGCGAGCACGGCGCGCTCGCCGTAGCCGACCGTCGCCTCCTCGAGCCGGAACAGTTGCCGCGGCATCTGCGGCGGCGCCGCGAAGCGGAAGCTGAACGGCGCGTCCACGTGGGCGGCGGCGATGCGCTCGAGCTTCTCCAGGGCCCTGAGCCGGCTCTGCGCCTGCCGTGCCTTCGTCGCCTTGGCGCGGAAGCGGTCGATGAACGACTCGAGGTGCGCGATGGTGCGCTGCTGGCGCTCGTACGCCGACTGCTGCTGCGCGAGGCGCGCGGCGCGCTGCGACTCGAAGGCGCTGTAGTTGCCCGCGTAGGTCTCGAGGCGCTGCGCGTCGATGTGGACGATGACGCCCGCCACGGCGTCGAGGAACTCGCGGTCGT
>DASTGG010000151.1:0-14211 GCA_035719385.1 Usitatibacter sp. | reverse complement strand
AAGCTCACGGCGTAGCTCACGGAGGCCGGCGCTTCGCCCTCGGACGAGCGGCTGAACCAGGAGGTCGTGCTCTATGCCGCGCGCATCGACGTGGACGAGGAGCTGCAGCGCCTGGTCGCGCACATCGCCGAATTCCGCCGCGTGCTCGACCGCGGCGGCGCTTGCGGGAAGCGGCTCGACTTCCTCTGCCAGGAGCTCAACCGCGAGGCCAACACGCTGGGCTCCAAGTCGGTGGCCAACGAGATCACGCGGATCTCGGTGGAGCTCAAGGTGCTCATCGAGCAGATGCGCGAGCAGGTGCAGAACATTGAATAGGGGACGCACCCCGGGTCGACGCCGTGAGCGGCAACCTGTTCGTCGTCGTCGCCCCCTCCGGCGCCGGCAAGACCAGCCTCGTGAACGACCTGCTCAGCCGCGAGCCCAACATCCGGCTGTCCGTCTCGTACACGACGCGCCCGCCGCGCGAAGGCGAGCTGAACGGCCGCGAGTACCACTTCGTGGACCGCGAGCGGTTCGAGAAGATGATCGCCGCGGACGACTTCCTCGAGCACGCGAACGTGTTCGGAAACTACTACGGCACCAGCCGCCGCTGGATCGAGCAGCAGCTGTCGGGCGATCACGACGTGCTCCTGGAGATCGATTGGCAGGGCGCGCAGCAGGTGCGCAGGCTCTTCCCGCACATGGTCGGCATCTTCATCATGCCGCCCTCGATCGAGGAGCTGCGCCGGCGCCTGCAGAGGCGCGGGAAGGACGCGCCGGAGACGATCGAGAGGCGCCTGGCGGGGGCGCGCGATGACATCTCGCATGTTCTTGAATTTGAATATATAATTGTTAACGAGAGCTTCGATTCGGCCGCCACCGACCTGCATGCCGTCGTACGCGCGACGCGGGTGTCGCGCGCACAGCAGTCCGTGCGCCTCGAAAAGCTCGTGAGCGAATTCAAGTAACCGGAGACCCCTCATGGCCCGCATCACCGTCGACGACTGCATCAAGTACATCCCGAACCGCTTCGAGCTCACGCTCGCCGCCACCAACCGGGCGCGCCAGATCGCGCTCGGCGCCACGCCGCTCGTGGAGGCCAACAAGGACAAGCCCACCGTGATCGCGCTGCGCGAGATCGCGCAGGCGAAGGTCGGACGCGAGCTGCTGAATCCGCCCGCGCCCACGCCCCCGGTGATCTGAAACCGCCCGGGCTTCGCCGGGGTCACAATTGAAGTTCCGTGATCCCGGACAGGACCCCATGACCCCCGCGCTCGGCCTCCAGACCGTAGCAGGAGCCACCAAGGCCACGGGCGTCTCATTGCCCGGTCCCGGACCGGAAGAGCTCACCGCGGTCCTGGGCTACCTCAAGCCCGCGGATGTCGAGCAGATAGAGCGCGCCTACCAGGTCGCGCGCCAGGCCCATTCGGGCCAGTACCGCCAGAGCGGCGAGCCGTACATCACGCATCCGCTGGCGGTCGCGAAGATCCTCGCGGACTGGCACCTCGACCCGCAGGCCCTCATGGCCGCGCTGCTGCACGACGTGGTCGAGGACACGGCCACCACGAAGGCGGAGATCTCGCGTTCGTTCGGCAAGCCGGTCGGCGACCTGGTCGACGGCGTGTCGAAGATCGACCGCATCGAGTTCCAGACGCTGCAGCAGGCGCAGGCGGAGAACTTCCGCAAGATGCTGCTCGCGATGGCGCGCGACGTGCGCGTCATCCTGATCAAGCTGGCCGACCGCCTGCACAACATGCGAACGCTGGAGGCGGTGCCGCCGGAGAAGCAGGAGCGCATCGCGCGCGAGACGCTCGACATCTACGCGCCGATCGCCAACCGCCTGGGGCTCATCTCGATCTACTACGAGCTCGAGGACCTCGGTTTCCACTACCTGCACCCGACGCGGTTCCGCGTCCTCGAGAAGGCGCTCAAGAAGGCGCGCGGCAACCGGCGCGACGCCGTGGGCCGGATCCAGGAAGCGATCCAGAGCCGGCTGAAGGAATTCAAGGTCGAGGCGCAGGTCACCGGCCGCGAGAAGCACATCTCCTCGATCTACAAGAAGATGCAGGAGAAGAACATCTCGTTCTCCGAGGTGTTCGACATCTACGGCTTCCGCATCATCGTGCCGGACGTCGCCAGCTGCTACCTCGCCATGGGCGCGCTGCACACCTTCTACAAGCCGATTCCCGGCAAGTTCAAGGACTACATCGCGATCCCCAAGGCGAACGGCTACCAGTCGCTGCACACGACGCTCTTCGGCCCCTACGGCATGCCGATCGAGATCCAGATCCGCACGCAGGAAATGCACAAGGTGGCCGAGGCGGGCGTGGCCTCGCACTGGATCTACAAGACGGCCGAGGGCGACACGAAGGACGTCCAGCTCAAGACGCACCAGTGGCTGCAATCGCTGCTCGAGATCCAGAGCGAGTCCGGCGACGCGCTCGAATTCCTCGAGCACATCAAGGTCGACCTCTTCCCCGACGAGGTCTACGTCTTCTCGCCGAAGGGCAAGATCTTCGCGCTGCCCAAGGGCGCGACCACGATCGATTTCGCCTACGCGGTGCACACGGACGTCGGCAACCATTGCGTGGCCGCCAAGGTCGACGGCGAGCCGGTGCCGCTGGGCACGGTGCTGCGCAACGGCAACCGCGTGGAGATCGTCACCGACGAGCACGCACGGCCGAATCCGGTGTGGCTGTCCTATGTCGCGACGGGCAAGGCGCGCTCGCACATCCGCCATTACCTGAAGACGATGCAGCTGCAGGAGTCCGCCGAGGTGGGCGAGCTGCTGCTGGTGCAGGCGCTGCGCTCGCTCAAGGCGAATCCCGACGAGGTCGGCGACGCGCACTGGACGCGCTTCTTCAAGGGCGACGCGGCGAAGAGCCGCGAGGAGGTGCTCGCCGACATCGGCCTGGGCAAGCGGCTCGCGGTCGTCGTGGCGAAGAAGCTGCTCTCGATCGGCGAGCCGGCTTCCGACGGCGAGCAGCGGCTCGACGCGATCACCATCCGCGGCACCGAGGGCCTGGCGATCCAGTTCGCCCCGTGCTGCCGTCCCATTCCCGGCGACCCGATCATCGCGCAGATCAAGAAGGGCCAGGGCCTCGTCGTGCACACCCACGATTGCCCCGCGATCCACCCGTTCCATTTCGACCCGGAGAAGTGGGTGGACGTGCAGTGGGACCCGTCGGCCGACCGCCTCTTCGACGTGAACGTGCGCCTCATCGCGAACAACCATCGCGGCGTGCTCGCGCGGCTCGCGGCGGAGGTGTCCGAAGCCGATTCCAACATCGACCACATCGAGACGGAACAGCGCCAGAGCCCCGCCTTCACGACCGTGGTCTTCACGATCCAGGTCCGCAACCGCATGCATCTCGCGCACGTGTTCCGCAGGCTGCGCCGCATCCCGGAGGTCGTGCGCATCACGCGCCTCAAGAAGAAACAGCCATGACGAAAGCGATCAGCACGAAGGACGCGCCCGCCGCGATCGGCACGTACTCGCAGGCCGTGCGCGCCGGCGACGCCGTGTACCTCTCGGGACAGATTCCCCTCGATCCGGCGAGCGGCCAGATGGTGCAGGGCGCCTTCGAGGACCGCGTGCGGCGTGTCTTCGAGAACCTGCGCGCGGTGTGCCGTGCCGCCGGCGGCGATTTCGACCGCGTCGTGCGCGTGACGGTGTACCTCACGGACCTCGCGAACTTCGCGAAGGTGAACGAGGTGATGGCGACGTTCTTCAGGGAGCCGTTCCCCGCGCGGGCCGCCGTGGGCGTGGCCTCCCTGCCGCGCGGCGCCGACGTCGAGATCGACGCGGTCCTCTACCTCGGCTCTTGACCGCCACCCGCGTCCGCCCCAGGGCCGAAGGCGACAGCGACACCCTCGACGCGCGCCTCGCGAAGCTCGGCATCCGCAACAAGCGCGACCTCGCGCTGCACCTGCCGTTGCGCTACGAGGACGAGACGAGGCTCACACCGCTCGCCGAGGTGCGGCCGGGCGAGCCCGCGCTGGTCGAGGCCGAGGTCGTCGATTCCGACGTGAAATACCGGCCGCGCCGCACGCTGGTCGTGAAGCTCGCCGACGACGGCGGGCGCATGCTCTGGGTGAGGTTCCTCAACTTCTATCCGAGCCAGGTGAAGCAGTTCGCGCCCGGCAAGCGGTTCCGGCTCTTCGGCGAGGTGCGCCCGGGCTTCTTCGGCGACGAGATGGTGCATCCGCGCTACCGCGTCGTGGAGAAGGGCGATCCGCTGCCCAGGTCGCTCACGCCGGTCTACCCGGCCACCGCGGGGCTTTCGCAGGCGGCGCTGCGGGCGCTGATCGAGCGCGCCCTCGATTCGCTCGCGCTCGACGACACGCTCGACGCGTCATTGACGAAGCGCCTCGGGCTGGCACCCTTTCGCGAGAGCGTGCTGCTGCTGCACCGCCCGCCGCCGGACGTCGACGCCGCGAGCCTCGAGCACAGGACCCACCCGGCCTGGCGGCGCCTGAAGTTCGACGAGCTCCTCGCGCAGCAGCTCGCGATGCGCATCGCCTATCGCGAGCGCCGCGGCAAGACCGCCCCGGCGTTGCCCGACCAGCACACGCTCACCAACGCCTTGGTGAAGTCGCTGCCCTTCGCGCTCACGCGCGCGCAGAAGCACGCGCAGCAGGCGATCGCCCGCGACCTGGCGCAGCCGCATCCGATGCGCCGCCTGCTCCAGGGCGACGTGGGCAGCGGCAAGACGCTCGTCGCGGCGCTGGCCGCCCTGCAGTGCATCGAGAACGGCTGGCAGGCCGCGATGATGGCGCCCACGGAGATCCTCGCCGAGCAGCATTACCTCAAGCTGCGCCACTGGCTGGAGCCGCTGGGCGTGCGCCTCGCCTGGCTCGCCGGCGGCCTCAAGCCGCGCGAGAAGAAGGCCGCCATGGAGGCGATCGCGCGGGGCGAGACGCAGCTCGCCATCGGCACGCACGCGCTCTTCCAGGAAGGCGTCGAATTCGCGCGGCTCGGCATCGCCATCGTCGACGAGCAGCATCGCTTCGGGGTCGAGCAGCGCCTCGCCCTCGTGGCGAAGGGCGGCGGCGAGCCCCACCAGCTCATGATGAGCGCCACGCCCATCCCGCGCACGCTGTCCATGAGCTACTTCGCCGACCTCGACGTGACCGTCATCGACGAGCTGCCCCCGGGACGCACCCCGGTCATCACGAAGCTCGTCTCCGAGGAGCGGCGCGACGAGGTCATCGCGCGCGTGCGCGAAAGCTGCCGCGAGGGCGCGCAGGCCTACTGGGTCTGCCCGCTCATCGAGGAGTCCGAGACGCTGCAGCTGAAGACCGCGATCGAGACGTTCGAGACGATCCGCGCCACCTTCCCCGACCTGTCCGTGGGCCTCGTCCACGGCCGCATGAAGCCCGCGGAGAAGGCGCAGGTGATGGAGGACTTCAAGGGGCGCCGCATCCAGCTGCTGGTCGCGACCACGGTGATCGAGGTCGGCGTGGACGTGCCCAACGCCACGCTCATGGTGATCGAGCACGCCGAGCGCATGGGCCTGGCGCAGCTGCACCAGCTGCGCGGGCGCGTCGGGCGCGGCTCGCAGCAAAGCCTCGCCATCCTGCTCTACCATCAGCCCTTGTCGGAGACGGCGCGAGCGCGCTTGAAGATCATCTACGAGAACAACGACGGCTTCGAGATCGCGCGCCAGGACCTGCTGCTGCGCGGCCCGGGCGAGTTCCTCGGCGCGCGCCAGAGCGGCGCGCCGCTGCTGCGCTTCGCCGACATCGAGCGCGACACGGACCTGATGGAGGCGGCGCGCGGCGTCGCCGACGAGCTGATCGCGTCGAAGTCGCATGCCGTCGCCAATCACGTCGAGCGCTGGCTGGGCTCGCGCCAGTTCTTCCTCAAGGCATGAACCCCGTCCTCGCCCGCCTCGACGCGTACGAGAAGCTCGTGCGCCTCGACAAGCCGATCGGCATCCTGCTGCTGCTGTGGCCCACGCTGTGGGGCCTGTGGCTCGCGCGCAAGGGCATGCCCGCGCCGTTCGTGCTGTGGCTCTTCGTGATGGGCACCGCGGTCATGCGCTCGGCCGGCTGCGCGATCAACGACTTCGCCGACCGCCGGTTCGACCGCGACGTGGAGCGCACGAAGATGCGGCCGCTGGCGGCCGGCACGATCCGTCCCTGGGAGGCGCTGGTCGTGGCCGCGGTGCTCGCCCTCGCCGCCTTCGGCATCGTGCTGTACTTCAATCGCCTCACGATCGAGCTGTCGTTCGCGGCGCTCGCGATCGCGGCGATCTACCCGTTCACGAAGCGCTTCTTCTCCATCCCGCAGGCGTGGCTCGGCGTGGCCTTCAGCTTCGGCATCCCGATGGCGTTCGCCGCCCAGCTCGCCTGGGTGCCGCCGCTCGCCTGGGCGCTCGTGGCCGCGAACTTCTTCTGGGTCATGGCGTACGACACCGAATACGCGATGGTCGACCGCGACGACGACCTGCGCACGGGCATCCATACGTCCGCGATCTTCTTCGGCCGCCACGACGTGGCCGCCGTGATGGCCTCGTACGCGCTTTTCATTGGCGCCATGGCGGCGATCGGGATCTGGCAGCGTTACGGCGTCGCCTACTACGCGGGCCTCGCCACCGCGGCCGCCATCGCCGCTTACCACTACACGCTCATCCGCACGCGCAGCCGCGAGGGCTGCTTCAAGGCATTCCGGCACAACAACTGGCTCGGCGCCGCGGTCTTCGCCGGCATCGCGATCGACCAGGCATTGCGCGCGGCGTGATCGTCGTCATCTACGCCCATCCGTACCCGAGCCGCTCGCGCGCGAACGCGGCGCTGCTGGCGGCGATCGCGCCGCTGCCCGGAGTGCGCGTGCGCTCGCTCTACGACCTCTATCCCGACTTCGACATCGATGCCGAGGCCGAGCGACGGGCGCTCGAGGGCGCGGAGCTCGTCGTCTTCATGCACCCGATCTACTGGTACACGACGCCGGGCCTTCTGAAGCACTGGTTCGACCAGGTCCTCGTGCGTGGGTGGGCGTACGGTGAGGGCGCCACGGGCCTGCGCGGCAAGGATTGCCTCTGGGTCGCCACGAGCGGCGGGGACGATGCGGCCTACAGCGAGGCCGGGCGCCATGCGCATCCCTTCGAGGCGTTCATGCCCGTGGTCGAGCAGACCGCGCGTTACTGCGGCATGCGCTGGCTCGATCCCTTCATCGTGCATGGCGCGCACATCGTTTCCGACGAGGAGCTGGCGGGCGCCGCGGCGCGGTTGCGCGAGCGGCTCGTGGCGCGGAGCCCGGCGAATGCGTGAGGCCCTCATCTTCCTCGCATCCGCCGTCGTGTGCGTGCCGATCGCCGCGCGCCTGGGCCTCGGTTCCGTGCTCGGCTACCTGCTCGCCGGTGCGGCCATCGGGCCGTGGGGCCTGCGCTTCATCGACGGCGCGGGCGCCACGCAGAACCTCGCCGAGCTGGGCGTGGTGCTCATGCTCTTCGTGATCGGCATCGAGCTCGATCCGCGCCGCCTGGGCGCCATGCGCCGCGAGGTGTTCCGCTACGGCACGCTGCAGATGGCGGCGTGCGGCGCGGCGCTCGCGGCGTTCCTGCTCGCGATCGGGCTGCCGTGGCAGGCGTCGGTGATCGGCGGGCTCGCGCTGGCGCTGTCCTCGACCGCGGTCGCGGTGCAGGCGATGGTCGAACGCAACGAGCTCAGGACGCCGACGGGCAACACGGCGTTCGGCATCCTGCTCTTCCAGGACATGGCCGCCATCCCGCTGATCGCGCTCGTGCCGCTGCTGGGCCACGTGGATCGCGTCGATTCGCAGCCGCTGTGGCAGAAGCTCGCCATCGCCGCGGCCGCGATCGCCGGCGTCGTGGTGATCGGGCGCTACCTCACGAGGCCGGTCCTGCGCCTGGTCGCGAGGATCCGCATCCGCGAGCTCTTCACGGCATTCGCGCTTTTCCTCGTGTTGGGGGTCGCCGAGCTGGTCTCGATGGCGGGCCTGTCCATGGGGCTGGGCGCCTTCCTCGCCGGCGTGCTGCTGGCGGATTCGGAATTCCGCCACGCGCTCGAGAGCGACATCGAGCCGTTCAAGGGCCTGCTGCTGGGCCTCTTCTTCATCTCGGTGGGCATGACGATCGATTTCGGGCTGCTCGCGAGCCGGCCGCTGCTCGTGGGCGCGCTGGTGGGCGGGTTCGTCGTCGTGAAGGTCGCGGCATTGTGGGGCGTGGCGCGCGTCATCGGCATCAGCGCCCGAGAGCGCTTGCTCTTCGCCTTCCTGCTCGCGCAGGCGGGCGAGTTCGGCTTCGTGGTGTTCGCCTCCGCGCGCACCGCCGAGGTCATCTCGCGCGAATGGGAGGCGCTCTTCATCATGGCGGTCGCCCTGTCCATGGCGCTCACGCCGCTGCTGCTCATCGCGCACGACCGCTGGATCTGCCGGCGCGCGCGCAGCGAGCGCGCGGCCGACACGATCGAGGCGACCGGGCCCGTGATCATCGCCGGCTTCGGCCGCTTCGGGCAGATCGTCGGGCGCCTGCTCCTCGCCAACGACATCCGGCCCGTCATCCTCGACCACGACGCCGACCAGGTCGAGTCGGTGCGCAAGTTCGGCTACCGCGTGTTCTACGGGGACGCGACGCGCCTCGACCTGCTCGAGACCGCCGGCGCCGCGCGGGCACGCCTGCTGGTCAATGCCATCGACGGCATCGAGGACAGCCTCGCGCTGGTGGACCGCGTGCGCGCCAACTTTCCGGACCTCCCCATCATCGGCCGCGCGCGCAACGTCTCGCACTACCTCGAGCTGCGCCTTCGCGGCGTGACGGTCATCGAGCGCGAGACGTTCGAGTCGGCGCTGCGGGCGGGCCGGGCGGCCCTGGAGGCGCTGGGCGTGGACCGGTTCCGCGCGCGCGAGATGGCGGACGCGTTCCGCCGCCACAACCTCGCCACGGTCGAATCGCAGATGGCGGTGTACGAGGACGAGACACGCTACATGGCCGCGGCGAAGGCCGGCCGCGAGGAGCTCGAGCAGAGCTTCGCGCGCGACCGCGAGCGCTTCGAGCGCGAGCACGGCGGAGGCTGGCGATGAAGGAGTCTTACCTGGAGGATCCCGGCATGAAAGGCATGCTCGTGGCGGTCGTGCTGGCGGCTTGCGCGCTGCTGGCAGGCTGCGGGACCACGCACGCGACCGTCGAGACGAGCCGCGGCGAGCAGCTCATGCTGCTGGGCTTCGATCCCGTGGCCTACTTCACGGACGGCAAGCCGGTGCGCGGCAGGCACACCATCGCCGCGCAGCACGAGGGCCGCACCTACTATTTCGCATCGCCCGAGCATCGCGCGGCCTTCGCCGCCGCCCCGGTGAGATACGAGCCGCAATACGGCGGCTTCTGCTCCGACGGCGCCGCGTACGCGGTGAAGCTGGGCAGCGACCCGACGCAATTCGAGATCCGCGACGGGCGCCTCTTCATCTTCGGCGACATCGTGGGGCACGAGATGTGGCTGCTCGACGAGCGCGAGAACATCCGCCACGCCGATGAGCTCTGGCCGCGAATCCGCGACGAAGGCTGGCGCTATGCCAGCCTCAAGGCATGGATCTTCAAGGTGCCGTGGTACAAGGACGGCCGCACGCTGATGGCCGAGTGGCGCGCGAAGCACCCCGGGCGATCGCTCGACTACGACACCGGCGGCACCCTGGACAACCTCGTCCTCAAGTACCCCGGCTGGCGCGCGCGCGAGGGCTTCGGCCAGCCGCGGCTCGGCGTGCCGGGCGAGCCCGACGATCCCGCGAAATAGCCCCGGCCCGGACACCAGTATCATTCGGCCCTATGGCCTCCCACACGTGGCTCGTCGCGGGCCTGCGCACCCCTTTCGCGCGCGTGGACGGACCGCTGCGCCGGCTCGATGCCGTCGCGCTCTCGGTGCCCGTCGCGCAGGCGATGGCCGCGCAGCTGGCGGCGGGCGATCGCCCCGACCTCATGGTCTGGGGCACGGTCATGCCGAGCCTCGGCGTGAGCAACATCGCGCGCGAAGTGGTCCTGGATGCGAAGCTCGATCCTTCGACACCGGCGTTCTCCACCGTGCTCGCCTGCGCGACCAGCATGGCGGCGGTGCTCGAGGCCTCGGGCATGCTGGGCGGCGGCGTCGACGTGGCCCTGTGCGGCGGCGTGGAGAGCATGAGCCGCGTGCAGCTCGGCCTCACGCAAGGGCTGTCGGACTGGATTCGCCGCCTCACGCAGGCGCGCACCGTCGGTGAGCGCATCGATCGCGCGGCCGAGCTGCGGTGGCGCGACGTGCGGCTGCACGTCCCGAGCGTGACCAACCGCGCCACCGGCAAGAGCATGGGCGAGCACTGCGAGGAGATGGCGAAGCAGTGGAGCGTCGCGCGCGCCGACCAGGACCGCATCGCGTTGCTCTCGCACCAGCGCGCGGTGCAGGCGATGACGAACGGCTTCTTCGACGATCTCATCGTGCCGGTCGAGGGCACGACGCGGGACGGGCTGCCGCGCGCGGATACTTCCGCGGCGAAGCTCGCCACGCTCAAGCCCGCGTTCGATCGCACGAGCGGCAAGGGCACCATCACCGCCGGCAACGCCTCGGCGCTCACCGATGGCGCGGCCGCGGTCTGGGTCGCGAGCGACGCCGGCCTCGCGCGGCTGCCGGCCTCGCGCCCGCGCGCGCGCCTCGTCGATTTCGAACTGGCGGCCGTCGACATCTTCCACGAAGGGCTGCTCATGGCGCCCGCGTACGCCATCCCGCGGCTGCTTCGCCGCAACGACCTGTCGCTCGAGGCGATCGACCTGTGGGAGATCCACGAGGCGTTCGCGGCGCAGGTGCTGTGCAACGTCGCCGCGCTCGAGAGCGAGGCGTTCGTGCGCGAGCAAGCGAAGGTCGACGCGGCGCCCGGCCGGTTCCCGTGGGACCGCTTCAACCCCAACGGCGGCAGTGTCGCGATCGGGCACCCGTTCGGCGCGACCGGGGCGCGCATCCTGTCGCTGGCGGTGAAGGAGCTCGCGGCGATGGGCCCGGGCAAGCGCGCCGTCGTTTCCATCTGTGCCGATGGCGGCCTGGGCGCCGTGGCGCTGCTGCAGTCATGAGGGCACTCGCAGCAGCCCTGGCTGTCGCATGGAGCACCGCGAGCGCGGCCGATGTCGCGCCCACCGCGCTTCGCCTCGGCGACGCCGCCTCGCCGCAGCTCTACGAGCTGCGCCTCGCCATCGATCCGGCCGAGCCCGGCTTCACCGGCGAGGTGCGCATCACGCTCCTGGTGAACCGCGAGACCGATGTCATCTGGCTCAACGCAAAGGACCTGGACATCGAGCAGGCCACGTTCGTGCAGGGCGAGAAGCCGATCGAGGTGCGCGTGCAACGCGCGGGCGACGACCGCGTGGGCTTCGAGGCGGTGGGAGACAAGTTCGTCTTCGGCACGACGACCGCCGCGATCCGTTATCGCGGCAAGCTCGAGCCCAGCGCCACGCACGGCCTCTTCCACGTGAGCGAGGGCGGCAAGCCGTACGTGATGAGCCAATTCGAGGCGATCGACGCACGCCGCGCGATCCCGAGCTTCGACGAGCCCGGCTGGAAGACGCCCTGGGACATAACCATCGATGCGCCGGCCGCCGACGCCGCGGTGAGCAATGCGGCGGAAGCCGCGGCCGAGGACATCGCCGATCGGCCCGGCTGGAGACGCCATCGCTTCGCGCGCACGAAGCCGCTCCCCACTTATCTCGTCGCGCTCGCGGTGGGCCCCTTCGCGACGGCCGATGGCGGCACGGCGGGCGAGGGCCGCACGCCGCTTCGCTTCGTCGCGCCCGAAGGGCGCGCCGCCGAGGCCCGCTTCGCACGCAGCGCCACGCCGCGCGTGCTGCAGCTGCTGGAAGCGTATTTCGGCACGCCGTTCCCGTTCGGGAAGCTCGATTCGGTCGCCATTCCCGGCACCACGCGCTTCGGCGCGATGGAGAACGCCGGCATGATCACGTACGACTCGCGCCTGCTGCTCGCCACGGCGCGCGAGGAATCGCCCGAGTTCCAGCGCGGATACGTTTCCGTCGGCGCGCACGAGATGGCGCACCAGTGGTTCGGCGACCTCGTCACGCTCGCGTGGTGGGACGACGTGTGGCTCAACGAAGCGTTCGCGACGTGGATGGCGCGCAAGACCGTGCGCCAGTTCCGCCCGGAATGGGAGAGCGGCTGGCGGCACGGCGAGCAGCGGCGCCGCGCGCTGCAGGCCGATCACCTGCTCTCGGCGCGCCAGGTGCGCAACGCGGTGGTCGACAAGAACGACATCTACGGCGGCTTCGACGGCATCACGTACAGCAAGGGCGCCGAGGTGCTCTCGATGTTCGAGTCGTGGCTCGGCGAGGCGCCGTTCCGCCAGGGCGTGCGCAACTACCTCTCGCGGCACGCCGGGGGCAACGCCACGACGGAGGATTTCTTCCGCGCGGTGGGCGAGGCCGGCGGGCGCGGCGAGCAGGCGGCCGCGGCGTTGCGCAGCTTCGTCGAGCAGCCGGGCCTGCCGCTGGTCGACGTGTCGCTCGCGTGCGGCGGGGGCCGGCTGCCCGCGCTCAAGGTCGCGCAACGGCGTTTCGCCGCGGCCGGGCACACTGCGCCGCCGCAGCGCTGGATGACGCCGGCATGCTTCCGTTATCGCAGCGAAGGCAAGCTCGCGAAGCAGTGCACCGAGGTCACTTCGGACGCGACGATTCCGCTCGGCGTGGCGACGTGCCCGGACTGGATCGTCGGCAATGCCGATGGCGCGGGGCACTGGATCGCGCGCTACGATGCGCCGCTGCTGGGCAAGCTCGCGAACGCGGTCGTGGACCTGCCGGAGGACGAGGCGGTCGCGTTCGCGGGCGACATGACGCTGCTCGTGGGCTCCGGCCTCGTGTCGCGCGACGAGGGCCTGCGTTTCGCCAACTCGCTGCTGCGGCATCCGGCGCTCGGCGTGCGCCACGGCGGGATGTATTTCCTCGAGCGCCAGCGTGACGAAGTGCTGAGCGCCGCCCAACGCCAGGCGCGGCAGGCGCTGCTCGTGAGCTACGTCTTCCCGATGGCGCGCTCGTTCGGGTGGCTGGACCATGCGGCCGACGACCTCGGCACCCGCGAGCTGCGGGCGCTCGTGATGGCGTACGCGGCGCGCATGCCGGGCGGCGAAAGGTTCCGCGCGCGCGCCAATGATCTCGCGATGCGCTGGATCGACAACCCCGAGGCGCTGCCTGCCTCCAGCGTGGCGGCCGTGCTCGTCACCACGGGACGTTTCGCCGATACGGCGACGTTCGATCGCCTTGCCGGGGCGCTCGCGCGAACGCAAGGCGCGCGGGACCGGTCGCGGCTCATCGCCGCGCTCGCCGCCGCGCGCGATCCCTCCCTGCGCGCACGCGCGCTCGACATGGCGCTGCGCGATCCATCGAGCGGCGGGCTCGACCCGCACGAGTCGTTCGGGCTCCTGCAGGACGCGCTTCGCGACGACGCCAATCGCGCCCCCGCGTTCGCATTCCTGCGCGAGCATTGGGACGGGATCCTGAAGAAGATCCCGTCCGAATCCGGCGGCTGGCTGCTCGAGCCGCTAGGCGGCCTGTGCTCGCGCCGCGATCGCCAGGACTTCGCCGCGTTCTTCCAGCAGCGCGCGCAGGACCTCCACGACGGCCCGCGCCGCTATGCGCAGGCGCTCGAGCAGATCGACATCTGCCTCGCGTCGAGCTCGGCGGGCGAGCGCGCCGCGCCCGTGATCAAGCGCAAGGCGCCGCGCCGCGGCCGCCGCGGCTGACGCGACACCCGGGGACGCACCCCGGGGACGCACCCCGGGGACGCACCCCGGGGATGCACCCCGCCGCAGGGCGGCTCGTGCTGCTCGCGAACGCGCGTACGCGGTCCAGCGCCGCGGGGCTAGGGAGCGGGCTCCAATGCGTTCGTGAGGTCGCCCATGTTGCGCCGCACGCCGGGCAGCGGCTCCAGCCCGAAGCGCTCCGTGATGAGCTTGAGGATCGACGTCGTGTCGTACGCCGTGTGATCGACGAAGCCGCGCTTCGCGAAGGGCGAGACGATGATCGTCGGAACCCGGTTGCCGGGACCCCAGCGGTCGCCCCAGCCCTCGCCCGCGGGCGGCGCAACGTGATCCCAGAAGCCGCCGTTCTCGTCGTATGTGACGATGACGAGCATGCGCGGCCATTGTGGGCTCGCCTCCAGCCGCGAAAGGATGTCAGCAATGTGGACGTCGCCGGTCCTGATGTCGGTGTATTCGGGATGCTGGTTGAAGCGGCCGCTCGGCTTGTAGAAGGC
>DASTGG010000150.1:0-11216 GCA_035719385.1 Usitatibacter sp. | reverse complement strand
CCGCGCTGCCGCTCGACTTGCATGTGTAAAGCATTCCGCCAGCGTTCAATCTGAGCCAGGATCAAACTCTTCAGTTCAATCCTTCAAAGTTACCTAACTCAACTCGAATCACTTGGATCCAAGTGAGCACTGCAGTATTACCTGACCCCGCAGGAACACAACTTCTCCCCGCGAGTGCGAATACCCAGCACCCACCTCTATCGGCTGTAACTTGTTAAAGAGCGATCCGCCGCCCGCAAAAAACCGCCCCTGAAGGCGGTGGCTGATGAATCAGCAGCAGAGCCAAGGATTATACGCAGTTTTCGCGCCGCGTGGCAATGGACACCAAAGTTTTTGCCCGGGATCAGGCCGCCTTGCGAAGGGTGACCTTGGCGAACTTGCGCTTGCCCACCTGCAGCACATAGGTAGTTCCCGCCGCGAGCCGCAGCGACTTGTCGCTCACCTTCTCGCCGTTCACGCGCACGCCGCCCTGCTCGATCATTCGGTGCGCATCCGACGTGGATGGGCACACGCCGGCCGTCTTCAGGACCTGGGCGATGGCGGCGTCGGCCCCGGGCACCTCCATGAACTGCTCGACCAGGTCCTCGGGCACGCCGCCGTGCCTGAAACGCGCCTCGAAGTCCTCGAGCGCCGCGTCGGCGGCCTTCCGGTCGTGGAAGCGAGCCACGATTTCCTGGGCGAAGCGCACCTTGATGTCGCGTGGGTTGCGCCCCGCCTCCACCTCGCGCTTCCAGCCCCGTATCGCTTCGAGCGGCTCGAACGACAGCAGCTCGATGTAGCGCCACATGAGGTCGTCGGAGATCGACATGAGCTTGCCGAACATGTCGTTGGGCGCGTCCGTGATGCCGACGTAGTTGCCCAGCGACTTCGACATCTTGTTCACGCCGTCGAGCCCCTCGAGCAGCGGCATGGTGAGGATGACCTGCGGCTCCTGGCCGTACTGCTTCTGCAGCTCGCGCCCCATGAGCAGGTTGAATTTCTGGTCCGTGCCGCCGAGCTCGACATCGGCTTTCATCGCCACCGAGTCATACCCCTGCATGATCGGGTAGAAGAATTCGTGGATGGAGATCGGGCGCTGCTCCGCAAACCGCTTCGCGAAGTCGTCGCGCTCGAGCATGCGTGCGACGGTGCATGAACCCGCGAGCTTCACGATGCCGGCGGCGCCGAGCTGCGAGGCCCATGTCGAGTTGAACATGATCTCGGTCTTGTCGCGATCGAGGATCCTGAAGACCTGCGCCTTGTAGGTTTCCGCGTTCTGCGCGATCTGCTCGGGCGTGAGCGGCGGGCGCGTCGCGTTCCGGCCCGACGGGTCTCCGATCATGCCGGTGAAGTCGCCGATGAGGAACATCACGTGGTGCCCCAGTTCCTGGAACTGGCGCATCTTGTTCATGAGCACGGTGTGGCCCAAGTGGAGGTCCGGGGCCGTCGGATCGAAACCCGCCTTGACCCGCAGCGGCCTGCCCTTCGCGAGCTTGCGCCGCAGGTCCTCCTCGAGGATCAGCTCGTCGGCGCCGCGGCGGATCACGTCCATGTCGCTGGACTGAGACTGAGTCATTGATTCGATTCCAATTTTCACTCGCGCTGTAGCTGTTTTCCGATATACTGCGTCGAAACGCAGCTACAGGTTCGCATGGGCGACGAAAAAGCCGACATTCTATCGCAGCGCCCAGCCCGGACCGGCTGGGCGCGTCGCATCATCTTCGGTACTCTCCTGCTCGCCCTGCCCCCGCTCGCGGTGATCACCGCGTTCGGCATCGCGCCGGGCACCGACGTGGAGATGTCCGATGCGCGACTCATCGAGCAGCGGCTCGGCGAGCTCCGGCTTCCGGCCGACCTGCCGCGCGAGGAGCGCTATTCCAGCCAGGACCGTGTGCTGCGGGGAGATACCGTCGCCGCGCTGTTCGAGCGGCTCGGGGTACGCGACCCGCAGGCGCTCGAATTCCTGAAGGCCGACTCCACCGGCCGCACGTTGTTCCGGCAGCTAGTGCCCGGTCGCGCGCTGCAGGCGGAGACGGGCGGCCAGGGCGAGCTGCTGTCGCTGCGCTACATGCTCTCCTCCTCGTCCCTCCTTGAAGTCGTCAGAAGCGGCGACGGCTTCACCGCGAAGCAACGCGCCGTGACCGAGGAACCAAGGCGTTTCTACAAGACGGCGACCATCCGCTCTTCCCTCTTCGCGGCCACGGATGCGGCCGGCATCCCGGACGCCATCGCCACGCAGATCACCCGCGTCTTCGCGACCGACATCGATTTCCACACGGACCTGCGCAAGGGCGACCGCTTCTCCGTCGTCTACGACATGATCTACGAGGGCGGCGAAGTCGTCGCGCCGGGCCGCATCCTCGCCGCGCAGTTCGTCAACGACGGCCGCGTGTACGATGCCGTCCTCTTCAAGGGCGAAGACGGCGAGGAGAACTACTACTCGCTCGACGGCACGAACCGCGCGAAGTCGTTCATGCGCTCCCCGCTGGAGTTCACGCGCATCTCCTCGGGCTTCGGCTCGAGGCTGCATCCGATCTTCAGGAACTGGCGCGCGCACACCGGCGTGGACTTCGCCGCACCCCAGGGCACGCGGGTGCTCGCGACGGCCGATGCCAGCGTCGTCTCGGCGGGCCGCCGCGGCGGCTACGGCAACGCGATCGAGCTGCGCCATAGCGGCGGCATCACGACGTTGTACGGGCACCTCTCGGCATTCGCCAGCGGCATTCGCGCCGGCGCGCACGTGCGGCAGGGAGAGGTCATCGGTTACGTCGGCATGACAGGCTTCGCCACCGGACCGCACCTGCATTACGAATTCCGCATCGCGGGCGCCCTGCAGGACCCGATGAAGGTCGCGCTTCCGAAGGCGCAGCCCGTGCCCGCGCAGCTCAAGCCGCAGTTCATGCAGGTGGCGGCACAAGCCCGCTCCGCGATCGAGCGCGTGAGCGACTCGACCCCCGCCCGCTTCGAGTAGTGAGCTCGCTTTTCGTCGGGCTCATGTCCGGCACCAGCCTCGATGGCGCCGACGCCGCGCTCATCGATTTCGGCGCCGGCTTCCCACGCACGCTCGCCTTCGCCACCGTGCCGTTTCCCGTGGAGCTGCGCGAGCGCATCCTCGCGCTCTCCGAGCCGGGGCGCGATTCGCTCGAGCTGTCGGGCACGGTCTCGCTGGAGCTGGCCGACCTGTATGCGCGTGCGGTCGAGGGCGTCATCGCGGGCGGCGGCATCGACCGCAAGGCGATCGTGGCGATCGGCTGCCACGGCCAGACGGTGCGGCACCGGCCGGACCTCGGCTTCACCATCCAGCTGAACGATCCCGCGCGGCTTGCGGAGCTCACCGGCATCGACGTCATCGCCGACTTCCGCCGCCGCGACATGGCCGCCGGCGGGCAGGGGGCACCGCTCGTCCCGGCATTCCACGAAGCGGTGTTCCGCCACGAGAAGACGTCGCGCGCGGTGGTGAACATCGGCGGCATCAGCAACGTGACGTGGTTGCCCGCGACGCGCAGGACCGTCGGCTTCGATTGCGGACCGGGAAACGTCCTGCTCGACGGCTGGGCGCGCAAGCACATCGGCGCGCATTACGACGAGAACGGCGCGTGGGCATCGCGCGGCCGGACCGACACGGCGCTGCTCGAGCGGCTGCTGGACGAGCCGTTCCTGCGCTCGCCGCCGCCGAAAAGCACCGGCCGCGAGCTCTTCCGGCTGGAGTGGCTCGAGCGCCGCCTGTCCGCGCAGCTCGCGCCCGCCGACGTGCAATCCACGCTGACCGACTTCACCGCGCACGCGATCATCGGCGCGATCGACCGCTTCTGCGCGGATACGCAGGAGATCTATCTCGCGGGCGGCGGCGCGCGCAACGGCGCGCTCGTCTCGCGCATCAAGGCGCTCGCCAGCGGAAGGCCGGTCGCGCCCACCGATGTGCTCGGCGTGCCGACCTCGCACGTGGAATCGATGGCCTTCGCGTGGCTCGCGATGAAATGCGTGCGGCGCGAGCCGGTGGACCTCACCGCGGCCACCGGGGCGAACGGCCCGCGCATCCTCGGCGCCGTTTACCCGGCGTAGAAAACAAAACGGGGAAGCCGAGGCTTCCCCGTTCGCCCGCGCCGCGAGGCGCGAAGATCAGACCGTGAACGACGACCCGCAGCCGCAGGTGGAGCTCGCGTTCGGGTTCTTGATCACGAATTGCGCGCCCTCCAGGCCCTCGGTGTAGTCGATCTCGGCGCCGACGAGGTACTGGTAGCTCATCGGGTCGATGAGCAGGCTCACGCCGTTCTTCTGCATGACGGTGTCGTCCTCGTTCGCCACTTCGTCGAACGTGAAGCCGTATTGCAGGCCCGAGCAGCCGCCGCCCGTCACGAAGACGCGAAGCTTGAGCTCGTTGTTGCCCTCTTCCTCGATGAGGGCCTTTACCTTGTTGGCCGCGCTCTCCGTGAAGATGAGCGGATCCGGCATTGCGGTGGCCAAGTCGTTCATTGCGATTTCTCCTGTGAATCCGTTCAGTCGGCGGACGCGGCTTTCAGCTCGACGACCTTGTCGCTCTTCTGCGCGCTCTCGTAGACCAGTTGGCCCATCACGATCGCACCGACGTGGATCTCGATGGATTTGTACGAGACGTTGCCTGTGACCCGCGCCTTCGGGAGGAGTTCGACGTACTCCGTGGCGCGCACCGGTCCCGCGACGGTGCCGTTGATCACTACGTGCGCCACATCGATCTCGCCTTCGACCTTCGCGAGCTCGGAGACCACGAGCGTGCCCGGCTTGCTGCCGGTCGCGCGCACGTTGCCCTTGATGTGGCCGTCGATGCGAAGGCCGCCCGTGAAGCTCACGTCGCCCTCGATGGTCGTCCCCGTCCCGATCAGGCTGTCGATCGGGCTGGGCTTGTTCGTCTTGCCGAACATGCTCTTTTCTCCCTACGGCACGTTGACCGTACGGGACAGTTTAACCTGTCCCCCCGGAACCGCAAGAATCCTCACCTCGGCGCTCCTGAGCTGGCCGCCGTCGGGCACCGCGAACCGGCCCTCGACCTTCTGGTAGAAGCGGAAGTCCACGTTGGCCGCCTCCGGCGAGGCCGGCTCGGGATACGTATACGTCGTCATATTGGGGCCCTGGGCGACTCTCGCAAGTATCTGGACCTTGCCGCGGAAGTCCTGCTTGCGCTGCCCGCCCTGGGTGAGCAGCATGCGGTAGCGGTACTGGTTCGGGCCGCCGTCGCGCTCGATCTTGAGGTCCGACAGGCCGATGCCCTCGGCCGTCGCACCGGAGGACATGACCTTCCTCAGGAACCCCAGGTCCTCCTTGAGGCTCGCGTTCTCTTCCTGCAGGCCCGCGACCGCGCGGGCGAGCTCGCCCTGGGAGGCGCGCTCCACCTGCAGCTGCCGGTCGCGCTCGATGAGCAGCGTGCGCATGGCATCCATGTCGTGGCGGACGCGGGTGTTCTCCTCGGTGAGCGCCTCGATCCGCCGCTTCGCGTCCTCCGCATCCAGGCCGGTGATGCGGTAGCTGTTCTGCACCAGCCACCACACGATCGCGGCGACGCCCGCCATCATCAGCACGTTCAGCAGCCAGCGCCAATACCAGGCCCTCTGCGAGCGGATCGCCATCCTCGACGACCCGATGCTGAAGTTGCTCCTCAGCCGACGGGCGAGGCCCCGCATCAGGGCACCACCGCGATCTGGTCGAGCGCCCTCGTCTCGGGGACGCCGAACATCAGGTTCATGTTCTGCACCGCCTGCCCGGCGGCGCCCTTCACGAGGTTGTCCTCGACGGCCAGGATCACGACGGTGTCGCCGTCGAACGGGCGATGCACCGCGATGCGGCACTGGTTCGTGCCGCGCACCCAGCGCGTCTCCGGCTGCGACCCCGGGGGAAGGATGTCGACAAACGGCTCACCCGCATAGCGTTGCTCGAAGAGCCGCTGGAAGTCTGTGTCGGAAGTCACACGCGCGTAAACGGTCGCGAGGATGCCGCGGACCATCGGCACGAGGTGGGGGACGAACGTGAGGCCGAGCTGGCGCCCGGAGGCTTTTTCGAGGGAGGTGAGGCTCTCGAGGATCTCGGGATGGTGCCGGTGGCCGCGCACCGCGTAGGCCTTGAAGTTGTCCGACGCCTCGGAAAAGAGGATGTCGACCTCGGCCTTGCGCCCGGCGCCGCTCACGCCGGATTTCGCATCGGCGATGAGGTGCCGATGATCGACGTGGTCGGTCTCTACGAGCGGCAGCAGCGCGAGCTGGACGGCGGTGGCGTAGCAGCCGGGATTGGCCACGAGGCGGGCCTTGCGGACGCGCTCGCGATTGATTTCCGGAAGCCCGTATACCGCCTCGGAGAGAAGCTCGGGCGATGCATGCTTCACCTTGTACCACTTCTCCCAGACCGCCCGGTCCTTGAGCCGGAAGTCCGCCGAGAAGTCGACGATGCGCGCGCCGGAATCGAGCAATGCCTTCGCCTGGCTCATCGCGACGCCGTTGGGCGTGGCGAAGAACACGCAATCGCAACCCTTCAGCGGCGCCGATGCCGGGTCGGAGAATGCGAGGTCCACGCGCCCGCGCAGCGACGGGAAGTAGTCCGCGACCTTCACGCCCGCTTCGCCCCGCGAGGTGATGGCGACGAGCTCCACGTCCGGATGCGCCGCGAGGATGCGCAGCAGCTCCACGCCCGTGTAGCCGGTGCCGCCGACGACGCCCACCTTGATCATCGATCCATTTCCTCCGTTGCTATCCGACGACAACGCGCCTCAAACGACAAAGCCGCCCACGAGAGGCGGCTTTGTGCTTGCATGCAACCGGATCTCTCCGACTATCGCTTCGAGAACTGCTTGCGGCGTCGCGCCTTGTGCAGGCCGACCTTCTTGCGCTCGACCTCGCGCGCGTCGCGCGTGACCAGCCCGGCCTTCGAAAGCGCCGGCTTGAGCGTGGGATCGTACTCGATCAGCGCGCGCGTGATGCCGTGGCGCACCGCGCCCGCCTGGCCCGACTCGCCGCCGCCGAACACGTTGACCTTGATGTCGAACGTGCCGAGGTGGTTGGTGAGCTCGAGCGGCTGGCGCACGATCATGCGGCCCGTCTCGCGCGAGAAGAACACGTCGACGGGCTTGTCGTTGACGACGATGTCGCCCTTGCCCGGCTTGATGAAGACGCGCGCCACCGCGTTCTTGCGGCGGCCCGTACCGTAATTGTATTTCCCGATCATCGTCGCTCCTTAGATCTCGAGGGCCTTGGGTTGCTGCGCCGTATGCGGATGCGTGGGGCCGGCGTAGATCTTGAGCTTCTTGATCATCGCGTAGCCCAGGCGCCCCTTGGGCAGCATGCCCTTCACCGCGAGCTTGAGCACGCGATCGGGATGCTTCGACTGCAGCTTGGTGAAGTTCGTCTCGTAGATGCCGCCCGGGTAGGTCGAGTGGCGGTAGTACTTCTTGTCCTGGGCCTTCGCGCCGGTGACGCGAAGCTTCTCCACGTTGACGATGACGATGTAGTCGCCGGTATCGACGTGGGGGGTGAATTCGGGCTTGTGCTTGCCGCGAAGGCGCCGCGAGACTTCGGCCGCCAGGCGCCCCAGGACCTTGTCCGTGGCGTCGACGACGAACCAGTCACGACGAACCTCTTCCGGCTTGGCCGAGAAGGTCTTCATGGTGATTCCTGTCTTTACGCGACCCTGGATGCCGGGAAGCCCGTCGGGCCCCGATATTTTGGCCGCTTTGTTTAAAGGGAACTGCGAGCCCGAAATTATAAGGGAATCAGAACTTTGTGTCAAAAGCGGCGTCGGCTAGAATCCGAATCCCACCTCGCCTCCGGGTCGTCATGGAATCCAGCCGTTTCGAGCAGTACGCGCGCCTCGCGGCCGTAGCGCTGCTGGTGCTGGGTTGCATCCTGGTGCTGCGCCCCTTCATGGGGGCCATCCTTTTCGCCGGCGTGCTGTGTTTCTCGACGTGGCCGGCGTTCGTCTGGCTGAGGGATCGCTGGCGCGGCCGCGGTACGCTGGCGGCGCTCGCGCTCGTGCTGGCCATGGCGCTGGCGCTGGTCCTGCCCTTCGCCCTCGTCGCCCAGAGCCTGGTGCTGAATTCCGCGAGCATGGTGGAGGCTGTCCGCGGCTTCCTCGAGCGCCGCTCGGAGCTCGGCGTGCCGGACTTCGTGGCGCGCATTCCGCTCGTGGGCGGCTGGCTGAGCGAGTACAGCCGGCTGCTGCTCGAGAGCCGCGACGAGCTCATCGCGCTGGCGAAGCGGCTGGCCGATCCCGCCAAGGCGATGCTGGGAGCCATGGGGGCCGCCATCGGCGAAGGCCTGGTCCAGATCCTGATCGCCCTCTTCTGCGCGTTCTTCTTCTATCGCGATGGCGACACCGTGCGCGGCATCGTGCTCGAGGGCATGGCGCGCCTGGCCGGCGAGGAGCAGGGAAGCGCCCTCGCGAGCACGGCCCTCAGCGCGGTGCGTGGCGTCGTCTACGGCCTGCTCGGCACCGCGTTCGCGCAGGCGGCCGTGGCGCTCGTCGGCTTCGTCATCGCCGGCGTGCCCGGCGCGGTGCTGCTGGGCGCGCTCACATTCGTGCTTTCGCTGGTGCCGATGGGCCCGGTGCTCATCTGGGGCGGCGCAGCGGCCTGGCTCTACACGCAGGACCGCACCGGGTGGGCGATCTTCATGGTCGTCTATGGCGCCGCGGTGATCAGCTCCGTGGACAACTTCATCAAGCCGATCCTCATGAGCCGCGCGGGCAACCTGTCGATGCTGCTCGTGGTGCTCGGGGTGTTCGGCGGCGCGATCGCGTTCGGCTTCATCGGGCTGTTCGTGGGACCGGCGCTGCTTGCGGTCGGCTGGAACGTGACGAAAACATGGCTCAAGGTGCCGAAAGAAGCGACATGAAAGCGAGAGTGCAGCTGGTCGATGGCATGACGTTCGTGGCGGAAAGCGGGAGCGGCCACGCGGTGGTGGTCGACGCGGCGCCCGATGTCGGCGGCCGCAACCTGGGCGCGCGCCCGATGGAGCTCGTGCTCATGGGCACCGGCACCTGCAGCGCCATCGACGTGGTCCACATCCTGCGCAAGTCGCGGCAGGCGGTCACGGGATGCGTGATCGAGCTGGAATCCGAGCGGGCCACGGAAGACCCCAAGGTCTTCACCAGGATCCACATGCACTACGTCGTCACCGGCAAGGCGCTCGCCGCCGCGCAGGTGGAGCGCGCGATCAAGCTCTCGAAGGAGAAGTACTGCTCGGCCACGGCGATCATGGCGCACACCGCCGAGGTGACGTACGACTACGAGATCCGTGAGGCGTAGCGCGCGCTAGACCCAGTAGGCGGTGCGCGTCATGACCTTCGAGGCCATGCGCATCGCCATCTTCACGGGCAACGGCAGCTCTTCACCGCCGAGCGAGCGCCCCATGGCGCCGTGGCGGTTCTCGTCCTGGCGCATCTGCTCGAGCACCGCGCGCGAGCGCTCATCGCCCTCGGCCAGGCGATCGAGGTGGCCCTCGAGATGGCGCTCGACCTGCGCTTCGGTCTCGGCGAGGAAGCCCAGGCTCCAACGGTCGCCCGCGAGCCCGGAGACCATTCCCATGCCGAACGAGCCCGCATACCAGAGCGGATCCAGCACGCTCGCATGCGAGTTGAGCTCTTCGAGCCGCTTGCGGCACCACGAGAGATGGTCGCGCTCTTCCGCCGCCGCCGTCTGCAGCGCTTCGCGCACGCGCTCGTCGCGCGCGAACAGCGCCTGCCCGCTGTAGAGCGCCTGCGCGCAAACCTCGCCGGTGTGGTTCACGCGCATGAGCCGCGCCGCTTCTCCCGGATCGGGCGCCTCGGGCAGGTCGGCCGCAGGAGACGGACGGGCGGCGGACCGGCCGCCGGCAAGCGTGCGCAGCGCCTCGTCGGCAGCGATGAGGACCTGGTCCAGGAAACCGTAGCGGCGCTTCATGATGGTGGGAAAGAAAAAGGGCGCGGCAGATGCCGCGCCCCTATTTTGCCGCGAATCGCTTGCGCGATCAGAACACGTGACGGATGCCGACCGCGACACCCTGCGGATCCTGGCCACCGCTGATGGCGAGGCGGTCCGCACCGAAGTTGCAGGTCGACGCGTTGTTCTTGTTGTCGACCTTCACGTATTGCGCGAGCAGGAACGTGCGCTTCGTGAAGTTGTACTGGTACCCCGGGCCGTGCGAGCGGCAATCCGGCTGCTCGGAGGCGCTGTTCAGGCCGCCGTCCTTCGATTGCATGTACTGGTAGATGAACTGGTTGTTGCCGAGCGTCCACACGACGTTGGCCATCCAGTTCTTCTGGTCGCTGCGGCTGCTCTTCTCGATGCGCTGGTACTGGCCGCCGAGCTTGATCGGGCCGAAGACGAAGCTGGCGCCAGCCGCCCAGCCTTTTTCGTCCGTGCCGGACACGATCGGGCTGGGCGTCGGGACCGGGTTGCCCACGCCGCCGCCGGCGCCGCCGAGCTGGTCCTTGTGCTTCTCGTACGCGAGGAACGCGTACAGCGGGCCGCCGGTGTAGGTGACGTTCGCACCGTAGTCACGCGGGTTGGCCGTCGTGGTCTTGTTCTCGTTCGCGGTCACCGCGAGGCGCGCGGCGAAGCCGGCGATCGTGGGCGACCAGTACTGCACGACGTTCTGGTCGCGGCGGTCGAAGTTGCCGCCGTCGCTCAACGTGCCGGTGATGCCGCCGAGCGTGAGGTCACCATACGGGTCGACCGCGATGGTCGCGACCTTCCACGGCATGTCCCAACGGCCGAGCACGACGCTGCCGAAGCCGCCCTGCAGGCCGACGCCGCTGTTGCGGTTCGCGAACGTCGAGTTGTTCTGGTCCGCGCGGAACACCGTCTCGAGCTGGAAGAAGGCCTTGAGGCCGCCGCCGAGATCTTCGGTGCCGCGCACGCCGAGCAGCGACGACTCGTCGGTCACGCGCTGCCGACGGGGAACTGGCGTCGCGTTCGAGGGGCCGCCCTTCGCTTCGACGGACTCGAACATGACGTACACGCGCCCGTATAGGGTCACCGGGTTCGCGGTCTGCGCCATGGCAGCCGGCGCCACGCACGCGCCAGCAACAGCCAAAGCGAGCAGTTTCTTATTCATCAGAATCTCCTTTGTTGAAGTGAGGCCTTTGATTACTTGAGCGCTTTCTTAGGAAAACCTCGAGGGGATTTTGGCCCCGGATTCTTGCCACTTTCCCAATTCTTATTGAGAAGCCACCCGCATGATGCCAAAGGCGCATCCCGCGCTCAAGGTTTTTTTCGCCAATCACGCAACAAACCAAAGGGG
>DASTGG010000149.1:0-3039 GCA_035719385.1 Usitatibacter sp. | reverse complement strand
AAGAAGCCCCGACGGGGGGACGGGGCTTCTTCGGTTCCTCGGGGGAACATTGTGACGGGAGGGAAGCCGTCACGAGGCTCTTGCATAGCACTCGGGACGTTGAGAACAACCCCCTCAAACATGAACATTTTGTCATGAGTTAAGGAGAAAGCGCCGGTCGATGCGGATGAGCAAAGACGCAAGGAGCCGCCTCTCCTTCGAGACGCGCATCTTCGCTGGACGCGCTACCGCTCACGCGACTTTAGCGCAGATGCGCTCGCTCAGGATGACGGTCCTCTGCGCCGCGCTGATCGGCTCGCTCGCGGTGGCCGCTTGCTCCATGCAAAGCGCGCCAGAGCCCGAGATGCATTCGAACATGCTCGGCTTGACCGAGAAGCAGATCTCCTCCTGCCTCGGCGCACCGGTGCAGAAATCCACCGAAGGCGACACCGAGGTGTGGTCATATCCCGACGGCCAATCCTGCTCCGTGCGCATCTCGTTCCTGTTCGGGCGCGCGAGCCATGTGGGCTATGTGGGCGCGAACGGGCAGCCGCTCGCGACGGGAGCGTGCCCCTTGGCGGGCGAGCACTGCGCGTTGCGGTAACGCTCTTTTTTGCGCTACCGCGCTTCGCGCTAGTTGAGCGCGTTGCATGGCCGCCGCTCAGAGCTTCCAGCCGTAGCGGGGGACGGATTGCTTGTAGGCGAGATAGGGCGCGCCGAATTTTGCCTCGAGATAGCGTTCCTCGCGCAGCACCACGCCGTAATGCAGCACGAGGACGGCCGGCACGGTCAGGATCACCATCCAGTCCGAGCCGAGCATGAGTGCGAGACCGAGGATCGCGATCAGGCCGCCGAGATAGATGGGATTGCGCGCGTGCGCGAAGAGGCCGGTGGTGACGATCGCGTTGGTCGGCTGGTCGGGACGGATATTGGTGCCGGCCGCCTCGAAGGCGCGCCGCACGCGGATGGGGAACGATGCGCCGAACAGGAAGAGCAGGAGCCCGACGACGAGGCGAAGGACGCGCGGCAAAGCGTCGATGACGTTGAGCGGCACCAAGTAATCGAGCAAAAGCCCAAGCACGAGCACCGCTAGAAGAATCAGCGGCGGGAAGACGATGACGCCCGGAGTGTCGCGTGTCTCTTCTGCCATAGCTCGCCCCTCCTCTCGCGCGTTGACGACAGGGGGCTAAAGCCCGGCCAAGGCCGATTTAAGACATTTATGGGCGCTACCGCGCTCTGCTTACCTTGCGCGTTAGCAGCGCGTGCCGAGGGTGAAGATGCAGACCGCGCCATGGCCCACGCCGCGCGCCGCCGTCACCGTGCCGCGGGCGATGCTTTTCCCGGCGACCGTGGTGCCGTGGACCGCGCCCTTGACCGGGTGAACCGCCGCCTGGGCGGGCAAGATAAAAGCAGCGGCGAGAAGCGCCGCGAGGATCGATGCACGCATGTTCGTTGCCTCACATTCGTTGCTGATTGGAGGAGAAACGGCGAAAGGCTGTGCATTGTTCCGGCGAAGGGCCCCTCACTAAAGGAAGAGGAAATCGTATGGAGGTTGACTGGAGAGGGAAAGCGACGTTTCCCTAGCCGGCCGGGCCCCGCCGATGACATCAACGATCCAGATCCTCGTCTTGCTGCTGAGCGTGGTTGCGGCGGTCGCCATCGTCGCCAACCGGCTCAGGATCCCGCCGTCCATTCTTCTGGTCGTCACCGGCGTCCTGCTCGCGCTCGTGCCCGGCCTGCCGCCGGTCGAGCTCGCGCCCGAAGTCGTCCTGCTGCTGGTGCTGCCGCCCATCATCTACACTTCGGCGTTCCAGATGAGCTGGCGGGAGTTCCGCTTCAACCTGCGTCCGATCGGGCTGCTCTCCATCGGCGGCGTCGCCTTCACCACGGTGGTGGTCGCGGCAGCGGCGCATTGGCTCATGGATCTGCCGTGGGCCGTAGGCTTCGTGCTGGGCGCCATCATCTCCCCGCCCGATGCCATCGCCCCCCTCTCCATCGCGCGCCGAATGGAGATCCCGCGCCGCATCCTCGTCGTGCTCGAAGGCGAGGCGCTCGCCAACGATGCGACCGCGCTCATCCTCTACCGCTTCGCGGTCGCCGCGGTGAGCCTCGGAGTGTTCTCGTGGGGCGAAGCGGCCGGAACATTCGCCGCCATCTTCGTCGGCGAGATCCTGTGGGGCATCGGCGTCGGCTGGGTGATGCTGCGCTTGAGGCGGTGGGTCGACGAGCCCATGATCGAGATCCTGCTGTCGATCCTCACGCCGTTTCTCGCCTTTTGGGTGCCGGAGCATCTCGGCGGCTCGGGCGTTCTCGCCACCGTGACGGCCGGGCTTTACACGAGCTGGAACGGTCCCCGGCTGATCAGTCCCGCGACGCGCCTGCAAGGGGTCTTCTTCTGGGAATTCTTCAGCTACGCGATCGAGGGCATGGTGTTCGTCATCACCGGACTGCAGGCGCGCACGGTCGTGAGCCGCATCGGCCACTACCCGCTGTCCGAGCTCGCCCTCTCCGTCGCGGTCATCACCGCCGTGATCATCGTCGCAAGGTTCATCTGGGTCTTTCCCGCCGTCTATTTGCCGCGCTGGCTGTTTCCGCCGATCAGACGGAAGGACCCCTCGCCGCCCTGGCAATGGCCCTTCGTGCTGTCGTTCACCGGCGTCCGCGGCATCGTCTCGCTCGCCGCGGCGCTCGCCATTCCATTCGCCACGGCGACCGGGGCGCCGTTTCCCGACCGCGACCTGATCCTGTTTCTGACCTTCGCGGTGATCCTCATAACCCTCGTCGGTCAGGGCCTGATGTTGCCATGGGTCATCCGCACCCTTGGGCTGGCGCATGCGGGGCGCAAGGAGCGCGAAGCGTATCGCGTCGAGGAATATGCGGCGCGGTCGGAAGGGGTGAAGGCGGCGATGAAGCTACTCGACGAGCTCGCGGCCGAACGCGATCTCTCGCCCGATGTCGTCGACGTGGCGCGCGCTCAACACCAGGATCGCCTGCAACATATCGAAGATGGAAGTTCTGGCGACAGCACCGGCAAAAAGCACGGTCAGCTTCACGACGAGG
>DASTGG010000148.1:0-6075 GCA_035719385.1 Usitatibacter sp. | reverse complement strand
CCGACCCCAATTTTCCTGCTCGCGCTGCTCGCCGCCGGATGCGCGACGCTGGCTCCTCCATCCGCGCCGTTGCCGCAGCTCACGCGGGCGCCCGAGGCCTTCGAGATGAGCGGGCGCATCGCCATACGGCAGGCGGATCGCAGCGACATCGCGAAGCTGCGCTGGATCCACCACGCCGATCGCGACGTCTGGGCCATCGCCTCGCCAGTCGGCAACGAGGTGGCGCGCATCGAGTCGGGGCGCGCGGGCGTCGTCGTCACGCAGGCCGGCGCGCCGCCGGAGCAGGCGCCGAGCTTCGAGGCGCTCACCGAGAAGATGCTCGGCGTGCCGCTCGACCCGCGGACGCTCTCGGCGTGGCTGCACGACAAGCCGGGCGATGCGCCGGGCGATTGGCGCGTCACCATCGACGAGACGCAGCAGGCCGGCGCGGTGACGCTGGCACGCCGCATCACGGCCACGCGGGGCGAGGTCACGGTGCGCCTCGTGGTGGACGAGTACCAGGCGCTGCAGGAGTAGCCGCTTGCAGCTGCCCGGTCCCGATTACCCGGCGCCCGCCAAGCTCAACCTCTTCCTGCACGTGCTGGGGCGGCGGCCCGACGGCTACCACATGCTGCAAAGCGTGTTCACGCTCATCGATCGCGCCGACCGGCTGCGCTTCCGCGTGCGGCTCGACGGCGTGGTGCATCGGGTGAACGTGGTCCGGGGCGTTCCCGAGCAGCAGGACCTGACGGTGCGCGCGGCCCTGCTGCTCAAGGAGGCGAGCGGCTCGCCGCTCGGCGCGGACATCGAGATCGACAAGCGCATTCCGATCGGCGGCGGCCTGGGCGGCGGCAGCACCGACGCGGCGACGACGCTCCTCGCCCTGGATCGCCTTTGGGAAACCGGCTTCGGCCCCGAGGCGCTGGCGGAACTCGCCGGCAGCCTCGGTGCCGACATTCCATTCTTCCTCTTCGGGGGCGCGGCCTGGGCGGAGGGCACCGGCGACGAGCTCCGGACGATCGAGCTGCCGCCGCGCTGGTACGTGGTGCTGGCCCCCCCGGTAGAGGTGCCGACGCGCGAGATCTTCCAGTCTCCGGAATTGACCCGCAACACGGAACCCCTTAAAATGGAAGACTTTTCAGCGCGGCCCGGGGATCGGCGTTTCCACAACGACCTCGAGCGCGTGGTGATCGCGCGGTACCCCCAGGTCCGGCAGCATCTCGAGTGGCTGCGCAAGCATGGGGAAGCGCGGATGACGGGGTCGGGTGCCTGCGTTTTCGCCGGCTTCGACAGTCGCGAGGCGGCCGAAAGCGTGATGCGGCAGCTGCCGGGCGACATGCAAGGTTTCGTCGCGCACGGGCTCGAGCGTCATCCGTTGCGCGTGCAGTGAGCAGTAGGGGAGTCGCCAAGTTGGTTAAGGCACCGGATTTTGATTCCGGCATACGAGGGTTCGAATCCTTCCTCCCCTGCCCCCGATTGACCGGCGCAGCCCTCCAGTAGAGCGACACGATGGCCTTCGACAACCTGATGCTGTTCACGGGCAACGCCAACCCGCGGCTTGCCCAGCAGGTGGCCCGCCAGCTCAACATCCAGCTCGGGCGCGCGACCGTCTCGAAGTTCAGCGACGGCGAGATCATGGTCGAGCTCCTCGAGAACGTCCGCGGCAAGGACGTCTTCGTGCTGCAGTCGACGTGCGCGCCGACCAACGACCACCTGATGGAGCTCATGATCCTGGTCGATGCGCTGCGCCGCTCGAGCGCCGCGCGCATCACCGCGGTGCTGCCGTATTTCGGCTACGGCCGCCAGGATCGCCGCCCACGCAGCGCGCGCGTGGCCATCTCCGCCAAGGTCGTCGCCAACATGCTCACCGTGGCCGGCGTGCACCGCCTGCTCACCATGGACCTGCACGCCGACCAGATCCAGGGCTTCTTCGACATGCCGGTCGACAACGTCTACGCCACGCCGATCCTGCTCGGCGACCTGTTCACGATGGGGTACAAGAACCAGGTCGTGGTCTCGCCGGACGTGGGCGGCGTCGTGCGCGCGCGCGCGATCGCCAAGCGCCTCGAGACCGACCTCGCCATCATCGACAAGCGGCGGCCGCGCCCGAACGTGGCGACGGTGATGAACATCATCGGCGACGTGAATGGCCGCACCTGCGTGATCATGGACGACATGGTCGATACGGCGAACACGCTGTGCGAGGCGGCGCGCGCGCTGAAGGAGCAGGGCGCGGTGCGCGTCGTCGCGTATTGCACGCACCCCGTGCTTTCTGGCCCGGCCGTGGAGCGCATCTCCAAGTCGGTGATCGACGAGCTGGTGGTGACGGACACGATCCCGCTCA
Organism: Usitatibacter sp.; assembly: GCA_035719385.1. Classification (GTDB taxonomy): domain Bacteria; phylum Pseudomonadota; class Gammaproteobacteria; order Burkholderiales; family Usitatibacteraceae; genus Usitatibacter. Next base: position 3,752 of record DASTGG010000148.1, on the reverse strand, counting down.
AGGCCGAGGCCGAGGCGTGCCCGAAGATCCGCGTCGTCTCGGTCGCCGCGTTGATGGCCGAGACGGTGAGAAGGATTTGCGAGGAGAGCTCGGTGAGCTCTCTGTTCGTGGAGTAGTGGTCATTGGATCAGCTGTTTCTCGCCCCGGCGAAAGCCGGAGCCTAATCTTCGATAGCTCTGGTCGCGGACTATCGAAACAACCTGGAGTGAAAATGAAGATCGCCATCAAAGCCGAACCGCGCAAGCTGCAGGGAACGGGTGCGAGCCGCCGCCTGCGCCGCACGGACAAGGTCCCCGGAATCCTCTACGGAGGCGGCAAGGACGCCCTGCCCATCGAGCTCGACCACAAGGACCTCTTCTTCAAGCTGAAGCAGGAGGCCTTCCACGCGTCCATCCTCGACATGGAAGTGGGCAGCGAGAAGGCGCAGGTCCTGCTGCGTGACTACCAGATGCATCCGTTCCAGGCGCGCGTGATGCACGCCGATTTCCAGCGCGTCGCCGCGGACCGCAAGATCCACATGCGCGTGCCGCTGCACTTCGTGAACGCCGACATCGCGCCGGGCGTGAAGGTCGCGGGCGGCCTCGTGCAGCACGTGATGAACGACCTCGAGATCTCCTGCCTCCCGAAGGACCTGCCCGAGTACATCGAGGTGGACCTCAAGGACCTGCAGGCCGGCCACTCGCTGCACCTCTCGTCGCTGCCGCTGCCCGCGGGCGTGGAAGCGATCGTGCCCAAGGGCGAGGATCCGACCGTGGCCACGGTCGTGATCCCGCGCGTGATGACGGCGGAAGAGGAAGCGGCGGAAGCCGCGGCCGCTGCGGCCGCCCCGTCGGCGGCGGAAGTGCCGACCACGGCGCAGAAGGCCAAGGAAGAGGAAGCGGCTGCTGCAGCGCCCGCGGGCAAGGGCGAGAAGGCCGCGCCTGCCGCCAAGGAAGAGAAAAAGGAGAAGAAGTAACAAGTTCGGTCATCGGGGCGATCATTCGAGCGGACAACGAGTTGCCGCTCAATTCCTCGAGCATGGGGGCGATCATTGGAGCGATCGGCAAGTTGCCGCTCCATCCTCGAGCACCGGGCGATCATTCGAGCGGAGAGCAAGTTGCCGCTCGATTCTCGAGCAACGTGGACGCCCGCCGTTTCAGGCGGGCGTTTTGTTTGAATGGATGACATCAAGCTGATCGTCGGCCTCGGCAACCCGGGGCGCGAATACGAGCGCACGCGGCATAACGCCGGCTTCTGGTGGGTCGATGCGATCGCCGGGCGCCATCGCGGCGCGTGGCGCAAGGAAGCGAAGTTCTTCGGCTGGACCGCCAAGGTGTCCGAGGGCGGCCGCGATTTCTCGCTGCTGAAGCCCTCGACGTACATGAACGAAAGCGGGCGCTGCGTCGGCGCCTTCATGCGGTTCTTCCGCATCGAGCCCTCGCAGCTGCTCGTGGTGCACGACGAGCTCGACCTGCCGCCGGGCACGGTGAAGCTCAAGAAGGGCGGCGGCACCGGCGGCCACAATGGCCTCGCGGACATCGTCGAGGTGCTCGGCACGAAGGACTTCTGGCGCCTGCGCATCGGCATCGGCCATCCCGGCGACAAGAACATCGTCGCGGATTACGTGCTGCACGAAGCGCGCCGCGAGGAGCAGGCGCTGATCGATCCGGCGTTCGAGCGCAGCCTCGACGTGCTGCCCAGGATCGCCACGGGCCGCCTCGTCGACGCGATGACGTGGCTGCACACGGTGCCCAAGACGGACGTCACCCCGGCGCAGAAGGACGTCGCCCCGGCGCAGAAAGACGCCACCCCGGCGCAGAAGGACGTCACCCCGGCGCAGAAGGGCGTCACCCCGGCGCAGGCCGGGGCCCAATCACCCAAGAAATCACCATGAGCCTCCAGTGCGGCATCGTCGGCCTGCCCAACGTCGGCAAGTCCACCCTCTTCAACGCGCTCACCAAGGCGGGCATCGCGGCGGAGAACTATCCGTTCTGCACGATCGAGCCGAACGTGGGCATCGTCGAGGTGCCCGACCCGCGGCTGAAGAAGCTCGCGGACATCGTGAAGCCGCAGAAGATCGTGCCGGCGATCGTCGAGTTCGTGGACATCGCGGGCCTCGTGGCCGGCGCCTCGAAGGGCGAGGGCCTCGGCAACCAGTTCCTCGCCAACATCCGCGAGACCGACGCCATCGCCAACGTGGTGCGCTGCTTCAAGGACGACAACGTCGTGCACGTGGCGGGCAAGGTCGACCCGATCTCCGACATCGAGGTCATCCACACCGAGCTCGCGCTGGCCGACATGGCCACGGTCGATCGCACGCGCGAGCGCAACCTCGGCGCCGCGCGCTCCGGCAACAAGGAGATGGCGAAGCTCGTGGCCGTGCTGGAGAAGGTGCACAAGTCGCTCGACGGCCTGCACCCGGTGCGCGCGCTCGGCCTGAGCGCCGAGGAGATGGCGCTGATCAAGCCGCTGCAGCTGCTCACCGCGAAGCCCGCGTTGTACGTCGCCAACGTGGAGGAGCATGGCTTCGAGAACAACCCGCTCCTCGAGCGCGTGAAGGAGTACGCGGCGAAGGAGGGCGCGCCGGTGGTCGCCATCTGCGCGAAGCTGGAATCGGAGATCGCGGATCTCGAGGGCGAGGAGAAGCAGATCTTCCTCGCGGACATGGGCATGACCGAGCCCGGCCTCGACCGCCTCATCCACGCGACCTACGACCTCCTCGGCCTGCAGACCTACTTCACCGCGGGGGAGAAGGAGGTGAAGGCCTGGACGATCCGCAAGGGATCGACCGCGCCGCAGGCGGCCGGCGTGATCCACACCGACTTCGAGAAGGGCTTCATTCGCGCCGAGGTGATCTCGTACGAGGACTACGTCCGCCTCGACGGCGAGCACGGCGCGAAGGAGGCCGGGCGCATGCGGCTCGAGGGCAAGGACTACGTCGTGCAGGACGGCGACGTCATGCACTTCCGCTTCAACGTCTGACCCGGGGTGCGTCCCCGGGTTAGCGGTCGATCTTCAGGTCGATCGCCTTCACCAGCGCGGCGGTGCTCTGCATCTCGGCGTGCACCATCGAGCGGAATTCTTCCGGCGTGTTCGTCACGGGCTCGGCGCCCTGGCGCGCGAAGCCTTCCCTGACCTGCGGATTGGTGACGGCTTTCGCGAGCGCGGCGCGGATCTTCGCGAGGATCGCCGGCGGCGTGCCCTTCGGCGCGAGAAGGCCGTTCCACGCGCTGTAGCTGTAGCCCGGCACCGTCTCGGCGACCGCGGGCACGTCGGGCAGCAGCGGCGTGCGTTGCGGCAGGCTCTCGGCGATCGCGCGCAGCTTGCCCGAGCGGGTGTGGCCGAGGACCGACGCCGCGGGCGTGATGGTCCATTGCGCTTCGCCGGACATCACCGCCAGGACCTGCGGCCCGCCACCCTTGTACGGCACGTGCACCGACGGGAACCTGCCCATCTGCTGCAGCATCGCGCCCGCGAGGTGGCTCTGCGAGCCGGGTCCCGCGGAGGCCATGAATACGTCGCCTTTCGCATTGCGCAGGTAATCGAGCAATTCGGGCAACGTCTTCACCGGGAGCGATGGGTTCACCACGAGCAGGCTCGGCAGCTCCGCGTACATCGAGATGTACTCGAAGTCGTTGAGCGGATCGTAGGGCAGCTTCTTGCGCAGGTTGGCGGCGATGGTCGTGGCCGAAGGCGAGCCCGCGATCAGCGTGTAGCCGTCGGGCGCCGAGTTCTTGCCCATCTCCATGCCGACCAGCCCCGCGGCGCCCGCG
>DASTGG010000147.1:0-3027 GCA_035719385.1 Usitatibacter sp. | reverse complement strand
CGCAGTTCCGTGTGCAACTCGCCCTTGACGCACAGCAGGATGTGGCCCTTGTCACACCAGTGGTCGGCGACATATCCGGGCGAGTAGTCGACCATCCGCACGCGGATCGCGCCGAATTGCCGCGTACGCCAAAGAGCCACGCCGCTCGTGCCGCGATGCTCTGTCGGCTCGATCGAGGACCAGTCGGTGGTGCCGAAGGGGATGTCGCTGATCTGCATGGCTCGGATCGGAACTGTACCGCCGAATGCCGCTCGGCGCGCGTCACACGGACGCGAGTAGCGCCTGCAGCTCGTCGAGGTTGGCCGGCTTCACGATGTGGTGGTCGAAGCCCGCGTCCCGGGCACGCGTGCGATCCTGCTCTTGTCCCCACCCGGTGAGCGCGATGAGCGAGACCGGCACGTCCGGAAAGCGCGCGCGCAGCTCCCGCGCGACCTCGTAGCCGTTCATGCGCGGCATGCCGATGTCGAGCAGCACGGCCGACGGACGGAAGCGCGCGAAGGCGTCGAGTGCCTCCTTGCCATCGTGGGCCACCTGCACCTCCGCGCCCATCTCGCGCAGCATCATGCCGAGCGTATCGGCGGCGTCCTTGTTGTCGTCGACCACGAGGACGCGCTTGCGGCCGAGCGCCGATTGCGGCGTGGCAGCACCGGCATCGGCCGCATCCGCGGTCGAGAGTGGCAGGCGCAGGGTGAACTCGCTCCCCTTGCCGAGACCCTCGCTCGTCGCGCCCAGCGTGCCGCCGTGCATGTCGACCAGGCGCTTGGCGAGCGCGAGCCCGATGCCGAGTCCGCCATCGGTAAGCATGGGGGCACGGTCGCCGCGGTTGAACATCTCGAACACATGGAGCAGTCCCTCGGGCGAGATGCCCGCGCCGTTGTCCTTCACGGCCACGATCGCCTCGCGCTCCTGCACCGACAGGCGCACCGCGATGTGCCCGCCATCAGGCGTGTACTTGGCCGCGTTGTCCACGAGGTTGGCGATGACTTGCGCGAGGCGCACGGAGTCCGCATCGACCCAGACCAGCGCGTCGGGCTGCGAGAGCTCCAGCACGTGCTTTCGCGCCTGCAACGCCGGTGCGCACGTCTCGAGGGCGTTGCGCACGACCTCCTGCAGCCGGACGCGCTCGCGCCGCAGCGCGAAGTCCCCGCGATTGATGCGCGAGATCTCGAGCAGGTCGTCCACCAGCCGCACGAGATGGTTGACCTGGCGTTCCATCATCTCGCCCAGCCGTGCCGCCTCGGGCTCGCCCTGCGATTTCATCCGCAGGATCGCGACCGAGTTGCGCAACGGCGCGAGCGGATTGCGCAGCTCGTGCGAGAGCGTGGCGATGAACTCGTCCTTGGCGCGGTCGGATTGCCGCAGCCGCTCGGCCTGCGCCGCGATCGCCTCCTCGGCGGTGCGCCGGTCGGTGGTATCGCGCGCCGTGCCCGCGATCGCGACGACATCGCCGCCCGGCCCGATGACCGGCGCGAAGATGTAATCCCAGACGCGCCGCCCCGTGGTGCCTTCGAACGGCACCTCGCCATGGATGGGCTTGCGGGTGGCGACGACCTCCTCGATCTCGCGGTCGTGCATCTCGGCCTCCCACTCGGGATAGCCCAGCTCCCAGGTGGTCTTGCCGAGCGCCTGCTCCCGGGGAATGCCCCACATGTTCAGCAGCGACTCGTTGGCGTAGATGAAGCGATGGTCGAGCCCGAAGATGAAGACGAGGTCGGGCGTATTGCTGAGGACGACCTCGTAAATGCGGCGCTGCGTCTCGGATTCGAGGGCGAGCTGCTCGAACTCGTCCTGCGCGCGCCGCTGCTCCGTCACGTTGCGGAAATAGATGGCCACCCCGCGCGGCGCGGGATACACGTGGACGTCGTACCAACGCTGGTGCGGCTCGTAGTACCCGGTGGCCGAGCCGGGCTGGCGCGTATCCATCACATTGCGATAGAGGCGGCCGAAGTCCGTGTCCTTCAGCCCAGGATAGGCATCCCAGATCGATTGGCCGATAAGATCGGCGCGCGCGATACCGAGGATGAGCTCCGCTTCGTGATTCACGTATTCGAAACGGAATTCGCGGTCGAGCGCGAAGAAGCCGTCGGTGATGCTCTCCAGGACTTCGCTCGCGCGCAGGTCGTGCTCGATGCGCGCGCGCTCGGCCTCGATCCTCGCGTGCGCCTCCTGTTCCATCCTGCGCAGCCGCACCACCTCTGTGGCGTCCTCGAGACGATGGACGATGAGCTGCACGCGGCCTTGCGCGTCGAGAATCGGCGCATTCACCGCGTTCCACCAGCGCTCCGAGTCGCCACGTAGCTGCTGCGCCTCCATCGCATGCGGGCGCGCTGTGCGGATGACCTCCTCGAGGGAAGCGCACAGGCTCGACACGGGAAAGACTTCGAGCACCGGCCTGCCGACGATCTCCCCGCGGACCGTCTGCGTGGCGCGAAGGTATTCATCGCTCGCATCGACGATCTTGAAGGGCGGCGCAGGCTCCAGGACGAGGAACAATCCCGGAAGCCCGCGCAGGAACTGCAGGTAATCCATACCGGTGACGGCGGAGCGTGTGGGAGAGGCGGCGCAAATATTATGACCGGAACGCGCCGCGTGCCGGTCGAGCCTCCTCGGACGGCCTCAACGGCGCGCGCGTAACATTGCGGTCTCGAGGAAACCATGGCATCGCGACATACGATCGTGATCATCGGGGCCGGCGTCGCGGGGCTTTCAGCCGCGAAAATCCTCGCCGATCGAGGCTTCGACCCACGGGTCTTCGAGGCGAGCAACAAGGTCGGCGGCGGCTGCGCGACGACGACCATCGATGGATACACGTTCAACGACGGCGCGATCTATCTCGCGCTGATCGGCCTGATCGACCACGCCTTCCGCCGGCTGGGCCTGGACCGGGCGCGATCCCTGCCGCTGCGCAAGGCGAGCATCGGTTTTTCCACGACGCTGCCCGATGGAACGATCGTCGCGCTCGGCGACGACCGCGAGCTGCGCGTGACGGGGCGAGCCGTCGACGCAAAGCGCCTGCGCGACGAAATG
>DASTGG010000146.1:0-3660 GCA_035719385.1 Usitatibacter sp. | reverse complement strand
GGCCTGGAGATCGAGGGCGGCAACAACAACGTGCGCGTGTGGGGCAACTACGTGAACAACACGGGCACGGGCATCTCGAGCACGCTCACGTCCGTCGGCCCCGTCTACATCTTCCGCAACGTCTGGAACCGCAACCAGTTCATCGAGGGCGCCGCCAACGACAGCGACCAGCGCCAGCCGATGTTCAAGTCGGGCTCGAGCTCGAGCTTCGCGAACGGCCGCCGCTACCTCTTCCACAACACGATGCTGCAGGCGCAGTGCTCCGGTTGCCAGTACGGCATGGGCGGCGGCGCGGGGATCGGCGGCACGGGCAGCACGCAGCTCGTGCAGAACACGATCTCGATGAACAACATCTATCACTTGTGGAAGCCGAACGGCGCCTTCTACCAGATCGGCAACGACGTCACGTTCCAGAACGACCTCACGAACGCCGTCTCCACGCCGGAGGTGGGCGGCATCGTCGCCACGCCGCAGTACGCCGCGGGCAACGGCTGGCAGAGCGAATCGGGCGGCATGTACCAGCTCGCCGCCGGCACGCCGGGCTACGACCAGGGCGTGCGCATCGCCAACTTCAACGACGGCTTCCTCGGCGCGGCGCCCGACGTCGGCGCGGCCGAAGCGGGTTCGCCCGCGATGAAGTTCGGTGTCGCCGCGGCCACCGCGGGCACTTCCGCCGGCGGCGCGGGCACCACGACCACGACCGGTGGCACCGGCGGTACGGGTACCGGCGCGGGTACGGGCACCGGCTCGACGGGAAGCACGGGCAGCGCCACGCCCTCCAGCGGCATGGACTCGTCGGCGTACACCATCGCCGCGGGGCAGGGCGTCACGTTCACCGCGTCGGTGTACGGCAACTCCGGCACGCCGACGGGCAGCATGAATTTCACCTCCGACACGCTTCCGATCAACGGCTGCACCGGCGTGCCCGTGTCGGGCGGCAAGGCCTATTGCACGACCTCGAGCCTCGCAGGCGGCAGCCATGCCATCCGCGGAATCTACTCGGGCGACTCGGTGTACGGTTCCGGAGTAGCGGGCCCGATCACGCAAACCGTCACGGGCTCGACCGGCACGGTGCCGGCGCCCGCGACGACGTCCACGGGCACGCTGTCCGCGCTCTCCACGCGCATGCAGGTGCTCACGGGCAACGACGTGCTCATCGGCGGCTTCATCATCGGCGGCTCGTCGCCGAAGACGGTCGTGGTGCGCGCGCGCGGCCCCTCGCTCGCCGCACAGGGCATCGCCAACCCGCTCGCCAATCCGACGCTGCAGCTGGTGCGCGCGAGCGATAACGCGACGCTCGCCGTGAACGACGACTGGGGCACGGCCGCCAATGCGTCGCAGATCTCCGCCAGCGGCTTCGCGCCCGGCGATTCACGCGAATCGGCGGTGATGCTGTCGCTGGCGCCGGGCGCCTACACCGCCATCGTGAGCGGCTCGGGCGGCATGACGGGCGTCGGCATCGTCGAGGTGTACGAGGTCGACCATCCGGAAGTTCCCGTCACGGGCATCTCGACGCGCGGCCAGGTGCTCGCGAGCAACGACGTGATGATCGGCGGCTTCGTCATCTCCGGCAGCAGCCCGAAGACCGTCATCGTGCGCGCGCGCGGGCCCTCGCTCGCCTCGCAGGGCGTCGCCGGCGCGCTATCGGATCCGACGCTGCAACTCATCCGCGCTTCGGACAACGCCACGGTGGCCGTCAACGACGACTGGGCGTCCGCGCCCAACGCCTCGCAGATCTCGGCGAGCGGTTACGCGCCGTCCGATTCGCGCGAGTCGGCGATCCTCGTGACGCTCGCCCCCGGCGCCTATACCGCCATCGTGAGCGGCTCCGGCGGCCAGAGCGGCGTGGGCATCGTCGAAGTGTTCAGCGCTCCATGAAGGGACCTTCCACGACCATGACGAAAAACCCGTTGAAGCACGCCGTCGCGGCGCTTGCATGCGTGATCGCCTGCGCCGCGCCGGCGCACGCCGCGAGCGTCCTCCCGCTGTACCTGGAGGAGATGATCGACACCGCCTCCGTGGCCTTCGAGGGCACGTGCGTCGGCAACCGCTCGGAACGCGATCCCGCCACGAACCTGGTCGTGACCTACACCACGTTCCAGGTCCGCGACGTGCTGAAGGGCACGGTCGCGGCGACCCACGTCATCAAGCAGGTCGGCGGCACGTTGCCCGATGGCGGAATGCAGTATCGCGTCGCGGGCGTGCCGACGTTCGCGCCCGGCGAGGACTACGTGGTGTTCCTCGCCGGCGTGTCCTCGGCGGGCTTCTCCAGCCCGATCGGGCTCGCGCAGGGCCGCTTCAGCGTGAAGCCGGGCCAGCGCGTCGGCAACGGGCGCGACTTCCGCGAGATGGCCACGCACGTCGGCCCGCACATGCCGGCCTCGGCGCGCGCCGCTCTCGCGAACGCGCAGGGCCCGGTCCGGGACATGGACCTGCTGGAGTTCAAGCAGACCGTGCGCAATCGCGTGGCGGTGGCGCAATGATGCGGCCGTCGAAGCTCTCCTCGTGCCTCGCCGCCGTCGCATGCGCGCTCGCCGCGGGCCTCGCGCAAGCCGGCGGGCCGCTCGGCGTGTGCAATTCCGCGCCGCTCGCGTACGCCGCGCCCGGGACGATCAACCTGAACTACGACGGCGGTGGAACGCTGGGCACTCGCTCGAAAGCCCAGGCCGACGCCATCGTCACCGCGGCCGCCTCGCGCTGGACCAACGTCGGCACGGCCACCGTCACGCTGGGCCGCGGCACCGACCTGCCCGTCGACGTCACGGTCGCGAACTACTCGACCTACTTCAACAGCATGAGCGACGGGCTGAACCCGGTCATCTACGACACCGACGGCTCCATCGTCGACACGCTGCTCGGCGTGGGCGCGAGCAAGAGCGTCCTGGGCTTCGCGGGCTCGGGCTGGTTCGGCGCACCCACCTGCCGTTACGCCGAGGGGCGCGCCGTCATCAACGGGGCGATCGCCGTGAGCGATGCCACGATGACCACCGTCCTGGCGCACGAGCTCGGGCACCTCATCGGGCTCGACCACACGCAGCTCGACGCGGACCAGGGCCTCGCGTCGTCGAACTTCCCTTTGATGTACCCGATCGCCTACCGGACGCTCTCCACGCTGCACGAGGACGACGTGGCCGCGGTGAGCGCGCTCTATCCCGCCTCGACCGTCGCCGGCACCTACGGCACGCTGAGCGGCACGTTCACGCTCGCCGGTGGCAGCACCCCGGTTCGCGGCGCCAACATCTGGGCGCGCGACGAGACGAGCGGGCGCGTCTTCAGCGGCGTCTCGGATTACCTGATGCAGAACAACGGCGCGTTCAGGATGCTGCTGCCTCCCGGCAGCTACACCCTGCATGCGGAGGCTATCGCGAGCGATTTCAACGGCGGATCGAGCGTCGGCCCGTATTCCGGCACGTACCCGGGCGATCCGTCGTTCCAGCCGCCCCTCTACGTGAACGGCGTGGCCATGGCGCCGCTCACGCTCGGCAACGGCAGCCCGACGCGCATCGCGATCAGCGCCGGGTGCTCGGCGACGGCGAGCTTCCGCTTCGACGGCAGCGGCTCCGTGGGCGGCAACTGCGCGGCCTCCACGCCGCCTCCCGCGACCGGGGGCTCGCGCCTGTACGGGCTTTCGACGCGGATGCAGGTGCTCACGGGGAACAA
>DASTGG010000145.1:0-3056 GCA_035719385.1 Usitatibacter sp. | reverse complement strand
AGCCCGGCCGCGCGGCGAGGGCGTCGGCCCACGCGGGCGTATGGAAGAGGAACGGCTTGCGTTTCCCGTACACGAAGAGCATCGGCACAGGCGGCTCGAACCGGACCATGTCGCGGTACGAGCCGTGCGCCTTGAACCACGCGATGTAGTACGGGTAATCCATGCGCGAGTCGATCAAGCGCTGATCCGATGGGGCCCGGAACACGCGCGCCAGCCAGCGCGTCATCCAATCGCCGGGCGGGCCGGCGATGCGCCATGCGATCGCGAGCCACATCTGGTACGAGAAGGCCATCACCTTCGCCGTGGCGCTCAACGACCGCGCGTGTTGCCGCGTGCCCGTGTCGCCGATGTCCACGCCGATGATCCTCGATACCCGCGACGGATTGCGCATCGCATACTGGTAGCCGAACGCGCAACCCCAGTCGTGCAGCATGAGGATGACCCGTTGGCCGGGGCACGTGCGATCGACGATGTTGCCGATGACGGACATGGTCTCGGCGAACGAGAACGCGCGGCGTGGCTTGTCGATGTCGAAGCCGGGCAGCGTGAAGCGCACGCAGCGATAACGGTCCCTGAAGAAGGCGGCCTGCGCGTCCCAGAGGCGCCAGGTGTCGGGCCAGCCGTGGATCATGACGATCGATTCGCCGCCCTCGCCTTCCACGAAGACGTCGATGCCGTCGACCTCGAGCGCCGCGCTCATTGCCGGTGCGCCGCTCACAGCGCGGGTTGAATGCGAAGCTCTACGCCGGGTTTCGGGGCGTGGCGGCAGAACTCGCTGCCCGTGCCGTTCACGAGATCGTGGAGCTCGGACATCGCATCGAGCGCCTCCGCCGCCGCCGTCCGCTCGTGGACGCGCAGCGGATAGCTGCGCCCGACGTAATCGGGCGAGTGCTCGATAAGCGTGGGATAGGCGGGCAGGTTCCCCGTGCTCGTCACGCCGTCGTGGACCTCCTTCAGGCCGCCCTGCAGCACGCACAACAGCGAGCGCAGGCGCACCCAGCGATGATAGGTCCAATAGTCGTCGCGGGATGCGGCCGGTATCGCGAAGGCCTTGATCAGCTCATCGGCCGCGAGCTCGCCGGAGCTCGCGAGATCGGTGATCGCCTCCGCCGACATGTCGAGGTTGAGGCCGCCTTCCCCGGGCGTGTGGCTCACCGTCACGATGCGATCGCGAAAGCCGGGCGCCGCCCTCTGCAGGTTGTCGCGCCAATTCTGCATGGTGCGAACGATGGCGCCAATGAATTCGACGACGTCGCCGAACGAGCCTCGGGACCCGATCGTGTATCGCTCGGGAGGCAGCGAGGCGCCGCGCGGCGGCAAGTTCGCGCGGCGATCGCCCTCCTTGAGATCGTCGCGCAGGTTGATGCCGAACGTGGGCCAGGCAGGAAGGATGGAATCGAACAACTGAATCGGAAAATTGCTGCAAATGCCGCCGTCGCTGAAGAGGACGCGTTGCATATTCTCTTCCGCAAAACGCCCGGATGGCGAGCCGTCCATCACCTCATCGCCACCCGCTTCACCCGCGTCATCGGCGGGAATTTCGACTTTCGAGGCCGACGCTTTCTGCGAGCTCCTGCGATCTTCCCAGGCGAACCGGTACAAGGGCACCGCGGAAAGCAGGCCGGGAAACGACACGCTCATCCTCGTCGCGACGATGACGGGCAGCGTGTCCTGCGCCGGCAACGGCAAGTACCCCAGCTCCTTCAGCGTCGCGTCGCGGCCCTGGTTCGACTTCGGGCGCTCGCCGGGATTGTTCTCCATCCAATCGATGACGGCCGCGGGAAAGTACTTCAGCAGCTCGTCGCGCCGGAAGTAGAACTCGCGCACCCGGAACGGGATCGAGTATGGACGGCCCAGGGTGAGCGCGGTGGTCATGAGCCTCAGGTCGATGCCGGCAGGCCGGTCCTTCATCGATGCGACGCCGGCCAGGTCTCCGAAAGTGAGCGGCTCCCCGGATCCCTTTCCGGCCACGCGCTGGATGAAGTCATGGAGGAAATTCACGAGCGGAACCGCCGCTCCGGGCGCGAAGGTGCTCGCGCTGTACCCGCGCGACAAGCCATAGGCCTGCTCGGGCAGCGCCTTCACGAGCGAATAGCCGGCGTGCAGTGCCGCTCCCAGCACGGCGCCCAAGAGCAACAACACCACGGCGACCGCCGTCGCGAGAAGCCAGAGGCTGCTCGAGCGATCGAGCGCGAGCAGGAGCAATCCGCCGGGCACTGCGCCGACGAGGGCCGCAAGCCAGAAATTCAGCACCATCGCCGCGACGCCGCTCGCGAGGCCCGACTTCGTGCCGTGGTTGAGCATGGCAGCGAGCACCGCGAAATGCCTTCGCGTCCTGGCCTCGGGCGCGAACAGGTGAAAGAGCCGCGACCGTTCTCCAGCGGGCATTTCGGACAGGAATTCGGGAAGGGCGGACAACTCGTGGAAGCCCTGCATCTCTTCCTGCACCGACATGCTGGTGGCACGCCGGTATTCGGCCGCCGCCGCGCCGGCCGCAGCGATCGCGCCCGCGGACGTCCCGCCGATGTTGCAGAACTGGTATTGGGTGGCGAGCTTCGCGATGGCCTTGGGAAATACGACGCCCGACGTGATGCCGCCCTTCATGACCAGATCGCAATATCGCCGGCCCAGATCGACCATCGCCGTCTCCTCCTACGAGCTCAGCAGCGCGGTGCGGATCACCTGCGCGCGCGCTTCACGACCTTCTTCACGTGCCGCCCCTCGCCGCTGGCATCGGGCCGCACCTGCACCTTCTTGCCGCGGACCGTGGCCTTGCCGAGCGCCTTGATGACCTGCTGCGCCACCTCTTCCGGCACCTCGACGATGGAGTACCGGTCGGCGATCTGGATAGCGCCGATGAGGGCACCGGCCACGCCCGCTTCGTTGGCAATCGCCCCCACGAGATCCTGCGGCCGGATGCCGGCGTTGCGTCCCGCGCCGATGTAGATGCGGGCCATGTCGCGACCGGTGATGGCGTCGAAGGCCGCCGACGCCGGTGCTTTCGCCACCCCGGGTGCCGTCATCCCGGCCGCTGCAATCGCAGCAACGGGCCGGGA
>DASTGG010000144.1:0-10342 GCA_035719385.1 Usitatibacter sp. | reverse complement strand
GTTGCGCTGCCGCCGTGCATTTCGGCCAGCCGCCGCACGAGCGTGAGGCCGATGCCCAGGCCGCCCAGCGCGCGATCGAGGTCGCGATCGCCCTGGACGAAGAGGTCGAACACGCGCGCGGCGAGCTCGGGCTCGAGCCCGATGCCGTCGTCGCTCACCAGCAGCACCGCCTCGCCGCCCAGCCGCCGCACGGCCACCTGGATGCGGCCGCCGGGCGGCGTGTACTTCACCGCGTTCACGACGAGGTTCGAGATGATCTGGTCCACGCGAATGCGATCGGCATCGATCCACACGGGCTCGTAGTTCTCGACGAGGCGATGGCGGCTGGTGCGGCCGGCCGCCTTGAGGGTCGAAAGCGCCTGCGCGGCCGCCTGCGCGAGGTTGAGCGGCCCGCGTTGCAGCACGATCTTGCCCATGATCGCGCGGCCGGCATCGAGCAGGTCGTCGGTGAGCCGCGTGAGGTGCCCGATCTGGCGCGTGATGATACCCAGCGCCTCGTTCTTCCCCGCGGGGTCGAGCGCGGGGTGCTGCAGCAGCGCCGCGGCGTTGGAGATGGCGCCGATCGGGTTGCGCAGCTCGTGGCCCAGCATGGCGAGGAACTCGTCCTTCGCGCGGTTGGCCGCCTCGGCCGCCTCGCGCGCCGCCTGCTCGCGCCGCAGGAGATGCTCGCGCTCCGCCTCGCCCTGCGCGCGCTCGACCGAGGCGGCCACCAGCGCATCGGCCACGTCGCGAAGCTCGCGCACGCCGGTGTCCGGCGGCTGCGGATGCTCGCCGCGGCCCACCGCCTGCGCCGCGTCGCGCAGCCGCGCGATCGGCCGGTTGACGCTGCGCGCGATGAAGAGCACGGCGAGCACGCCCAGCACGATGGACAGCAGGATGCCGGATCCGAACACCGCGATCGACCGCCGCGCGCCCGCCTCCACCACGCTCTTCGGGATTCCGAGCGCGACGGTCCATCCCGAGTCCGCCACGCGCGAATACGAGCTGAAGACCGGCGTTCCTTCGGACGTGGGGCCGAAGCCCATGCCTTCGCTCGCGGCGGAATCGTGAATCAGCTCGAGCAGGCTCGCCGTGGCCGGCGTCCCCACGTATTGCTCGTTGCCCGGCAAGCGTGCGATCCGGTTCCCGCGCGCATCGAGCACGGTCGCGACCCATCCTTCGGGCAGCCGCTGGCGGCGAATCACGCCGAGCAGCGATTCGGCACGCACCGCCGCGGTGAGCACGTAACGGACCGCGCCGTCGCGGATCACCGGCACCCGTAACGGCACCACCCATGTGCCGCCGGACTGCGAGGCGAGCTGACCCACGACCGGCTTGCGCTCCCGCAGCACCCTTTCGAAGCTCGCGCGCTCGGCCAGCGGCGGCATCGCGCTGCCGTGGGGAACGCCCGAGTGCACGAGCGGCGCGCCGCTCGGGTCCGCAAGGATCACGGCGCGCCAGTCCGGCTGCTGCGGCAGCGTGCGCGCGATGGCACGCCGGAAACCTTCCTCGTCGTTGGCGTCGAGCCGCGTGGAGTTGGCGAGCACCTCGAGGGCCGACATCGAGCGCTTGAGCTCGGCGTCGACGGCGATGGACAGGGCGCGTGCGATCTCGAGCCCGGCGCGCGTGGCCTGCGCGCGCTGCTGCTCGAACAGCGCGACGAGCGCGATGCCCGACATGAGCGCGATGGGCAACATGCCGGCGACCGCGAGCAGGAGCAGACGCCGTCGAAGCGGCACGCTCTTCACGGCGTTCCCTTGCATCCGCTCGATTCTGCCTCAACGGGACGATAGAGGGCGACCCGGTCGCCGCACGGCGACAAATATTTCGCCTTTGCGGTCAAAGGCGTACTCCGGGTGGCTCATTTATTCCGTCTCCGGGCGGCGACACGAGGACCGCTCGAGCCTGCTGTGGCGTGGTTCACAAACGCGCGTAAAGCGTCACCGAAACAAGGGCTTGCAATTCGTGGCATGGATCCTGCGCCCAGCTGCCTCGACTTTGCCAACCCAGGAGGTTTCGATGCTTCGCATCCCACGTGCTCTCGCCGTGCCGGCCATGCTCGCCGTGTCGTTGTCGGCGTCGGCTGCAGCGCCCGACACCGAAGCGGTGGAGTTCTACAACACCTTCATCAACCACTACTTCGTGACCGCGACCGCATCCGAGGCGCAAGCGATCGACAGCGGCTCCGCCGGCCCCGGCTGGCAGCGCACGGGGCGCTCGTATCCCGCGTGGATCGACAAGAGCGCCGCGCCCGCGACCGCGCAGCCCGTGTGCCGCTTCTACTCGAGCGGCGCGAACTCGCACTTCTATACCGCGAGCGCGAGCGAATGCGCCGGCCTGCGGCAGCTCGAGGCGACCGAACGCGCGCAAGGCGGCACCGTGAAGGGATGGCAGTACGAAGGCGTCGCGTTCTACATCCAGGCGCCGGCTGCCGGCCAGTGCGCCACGGGCACCGTCCCGATCAGCCGCGCGTACAACAACGGCTTCGCCAACGGCGCCGGATCGAACCACCGGTTCATCGACAGCACCGAGCTGCAGTCGTTGATGGCGGATCGCTCGTGGATCGTCGAAGGCGTGGTCATGTGCTCGCAACCCAAGTCGGGCACGGGCACCAACGCGAACCTCGCGCCGACGAGCAGCAGCTTCGGCAGCCTCGCGGCCACATGGACCGGCGATGCGAAATGGGAGACCGAGAGCAACGGCGGCGAGTCGGAGGCGACCGCGCCGCTCACGCTCACCATCGATACGTCCGGCGCGATCACCGGCAGCGGCAACGGCTGCACGTTCACGGGCAACGTGACGAGCGGCGACGGCTTCCGGTCGCTCTTCAAGGGCACGATCAGCGCGACCGGCTGCACGACCGACAGCTTCAACGGCAGCTACCAGTTCCTGCACCTCGAGCGCTTCGGCACCGGCACGCTGATGGTCGACATGAAGCGTGAGGCGGGCCCGGTCGAGGCCAAGATCGAGGCGCGGCTCACCACGGACACGAACGTGACGCCGCCGGCGCCGACGGCCAACGGGGACTTCTCGAGCGTCGCCGGCGACTGGACCGGCACCGTGGGCTGGATCGCCAAGCAGGAAGGCAAGGACGGCTCGGACGACAACCGCAACGCCGTGAACCAGCCGCTGTCGCTCACGATCACGTCGGCGGGCGCCGTGTCCGGGTCCGGCTTCGGCTGCACGGTCACGGGCACGCTCACCACGACCAAGTCGGGCCAGGCGGGCTTCGGCGGCACGATCACGACGACCGGCTGCGACAATGCGCTGTTCAACGCGACGTTCACCGACGTGCGCGTGCGCCCGGAGGACGCCGGCCGCATCGAGATCGACTTCAAGAGCAGGACCGGCAGCGCCGTGGTCGAGATCGAGGGCACTCTCGTCGCCGCCCCGGGCGCAAACGCGCCGCCCCCGCCCCCGCCGCCGACGGCGACGCTGTCGAGCGTCACCGGCTCGTGGGAAGGCAACGTCACGTTCCTCGCGACCGCGCGCACCACGGGCGGCATCGCGACGCCGGTGCGGATCGACGGCGAGAAGCTGCAGCTCACGATCAACGACGACGGCTCGGTCACGGGCTCCGGCCTCGGCTGCACGCTCACCGGCACGGTGACGTTCAGCGACAGCCAGCGCCACGTCTCCGGCGGCACGATCACCGCCACGGGCTGCTCGAACGCCCTGTTCAACGGCGTGTACAACAACATCGAGATGCAGCTCGAGGACGGGCGCGCTCTCGAAGTGCAGATCCGCCGCCAGAACAGCAAGGACGAGGGCGGGGACGACAACGGCAACGGCACCGTGAAGATCTTCGGCACGCTCGCCCGCGCCACGCCGTAGCCCTTCGGGGTCGCGGCTCGAAAAGACCGCCAGCTCGCTGGCGGTCTTTTTTTGGGCCTCTCGCGGCGCGGCCCCGAACTCGGTGATAATCGCGCCTTCGAGGAGGCGGCATGAAGAAAGTCGAGCTGGACAAGCTGAAGGGCAAGAAGATCACGGGCGCCGGCTACGGGGCCGCCGCGGAACGCTTCGGCAAGGGTGCGTCGAGCGTCCACGACAAGCGCGAGCAGCGCGAGCGCGAGCGCGAGCAGGGGCTGGTGCCGTTCGCCTGCAAGCTGCACGAGGACCTCGTCCGCGAGATCCACGCCGCAGCCCGGGAACGCGGCATGGATCTCAACGAGATCACCGCGGAGCTCATCTCGAAGGGGCTCAGGGCGAAGTAGCGATGCGATGGGTCGCCTGGCTGGCCTGCGCCGCCGCGCTCGGCGCCGCGGCGCAGATTCCCGCGCCCGAGGATTGGCGCGCGCAGAAATTCCCGTTCCCGCTGCAGTTCGCGCCGTCGATTCCGTACGAAGGCGTCGAGCACGTGCGCTTCTCGCCCACGTGGACGCATTTCGGCGCGGACGACGGCTTCACCTACATCCTGCTCTGGGACCTGAAGCGCGCGCCGCTGGAGCCGCAGGAGCTCGAGCGCGCCATGGATGTGTACTTCGACGGCCTCATGGAGCTCGCCACGAAGACGCGCAACATCGCCGATCCCGGCACCGTCTCCTCCGTCTCGCTGCACCCGATGAACGCGCCGGAAGGGTGGAGCTCGGGCCTCGGCGGGCGGCTCTGGACGTGGAACGCGTTCTCCAAGGGCGAGCCGCTCACGCTGAACGTCGAGATCACGCAACGCCCGTGCGGCGATGCGCGGACGCAGGTCTTCTTCGCCTTCTCCAAGGCGACCCGCACGCACGCCGCGTGGAACGAGCTGCGGCGCATCCGCGCGGCCACGCGCTGCGAGGCGGCGACATGATTCCTTCGAACCGGGACGCGCACGTTCGGCTGCCGCGGCGGTCGTAACCACCGGCGCCGTCCTGGCGCCTCCAAGCCGAAAGAAGGAGGAATCCCATGGCACGCATCCTGGTGCTCTATTACTCGTCCTATGGGCACATCGAGACGATGGCCTACGCCGCGGCCGAAGGCGCGCGCGAAGCCGGCGCGGAAGCGGTCGTCAAGCGCGTGCCCGAGCTGGTCCCCGAGGAAATCGCGCGCAAGTCCGGCTACAAGCTCGACCAGAAGGCGCCGGTCGCGACGGTGGACGAGATGGCGCAGTACGACGGGATCATGTTCGGAACCGGAACGCGGTTCGGCAACATGACCGCGCAGATGAAGAATTTCCTCGACCAGGCGGGCGGCCTGTGGATGAAGGGCTCGCTCGTGGGCAAGGTGGGCTCGGTGTTCACCTCGTCGGCCACGCAGCACGGCGGCCAGGAGTCCACGATCCTCACGTTCCACCCGGTCCTGCTGCACCTCGGTTTCGTGATCGTGGGGCTGCCTTACGCGTTCCAGGGACAGATGGGCGTGGCCGAGGTAATGGGTAACTCGCCTTACGGCGCCTCCACCATCGCGGGCGGCGACGGCAGCCGCCAGCCCTCGAAGGTCGAGCTGGAGGGCGTGCGCTTCCAGGCGCGCCACGTGGCCGGCATCGCCGCGCGGCTCGCGCGCTAGCGGCCCTGCATCTCGCGGCAGAGCGCGTCGGTGAACGCGCCCGTGCCGAGGGGGCCGCCGAGGTCGTGCGTGCGCCGCGCCGGATCCGCGAGCAAGGCATCGACGCTCGCCTCGATGAGGGCCTGCGCGCGCGCGAACGCGTCGTTGCGGTGGCGGATCGCGAGCCATTCGAGCAGCATCGCCGCGGACGACACGAGCGACACCGGATTGGCGAGGTCCTTGCCCGCGATGTCCGGGGCCGATCCGTGCGAGGCCTGCGCCATGCAGTGCGTGTCGCTCGCGTTGATCGATGCCGCGAGCCCCAGGCTGCCCGCGAGCTCCGAGGCTTCGTCCGAGAGGATGTCGCCGAACATGTTCGTGGTGACGATCACGTCGTAGCGCGCGGCGTCGCGCACGAGCAGCGCGGCCATCGAATCGACGAGCTGCTCGTCGTACTCCACCTCGGGAAAGGCCGCCGCGACCTTGCGCACCTCGCCCAGGAAGAGCGCGTCGGAAATGCGCATCACGTTCTGCTTGTGCACGGACGTCACCTTGCGACGCCGTTTCATCGCGAGGGCGAAGGCGCTGCGGGCGATGCGCTCCGAGGCCCTGGCGGTCACCTTGCGCACCGCGAGCGCCACGTCGGGCGACGGCATGAATTCCCCGATGCCCATGTGCATGTTGCGGTCGGCATAGAAACCCTCGGTGTTCTCGCGCACGATCACCAGGTCCATGGGCGTGCGCCCGTAGTGCGGCATGCCCGCGCGCGAGCGGCTGGGCCGGATGTTCGCGAAGAGGTCCAGCCGGATGCGCAGCTCGCCGCTCGGGTTGATGCCGCCCTGCGCGCGCGGCGGGTATTGCGCATGGGAGACAGGGCCGAGGACGATTCCGTCGGCTTCGCGGCAGCGCTCGAGCACCGCGGCGGGAAACGTCGTGCCGACTGCCTGCAGCGGGCCCAGCCCGATGTCGTGATGCTCGAATTCGAGGCCGAGGGAAAAACGCGCGGAGGCGAGGCGCAGCACGCGCTCGGTGGCGGCGACGATTTCGGGACCGATGCCGTCGCCCGGCATCACGACGATCTTCATGCCGCGCATTCTACTTGCGCCTGCGGGCTACAATTACGGCGAAAAGCTGGACAGCCAGCGCAGCGCAAAGAATGAGAATCCTCGCCCTCCTCCTCGTCGCACTCCTTCCCTCCCTCTCGCAAGCACAGCCGTATCCGTCGCGCCCCATCACGCTCGTGGTGCCGTTCGCGCCCGGCGGCGGCACCGACAGCCTCGCGCGCGAGCTCGCGAAGCTCATGCAGGACAAGCTGGGCCAGCCGGTCGTCGTGGACAACCGCGGCGGCGCGGGCGGCGCCATCGCGGCGGCGCAGGTCGCGCAATCGAAGCCGGACGGCTACACGCTGCTCTTCATCACCTCGACCTTCGTGACGGTCGCCGCGACGGACCGCAAGCTGAGCTACGACGTCCTCAGGGATTTCACGCCGATCGCGCTCCTCGGGCGCGGGCCGCTGCTGCTCGTGGTGAACAAGGACCTGCCGGTCATGTCGGTGCAGCAACTCATCGACGCGGCCAAGAAGAAGCCCGACGCGTTCAACTACGTGTCCGCCGGGCAGGGCAGCATCAACCACCTCTCGGGCGAGCTCTTCGTGCAGCGCACGGGCGCGAAGATGACCCACGTCCCATACAAGGGCAGCGGCCCGGCCACCATGGACCTCATCGGCGGCCAGGCGCAGGTGTTCTTCGCGACCGTGCCGACGATCCTCGGCCAGGTGAAGGGCGGCAAGGTGCGGCTGCTCGCGGCCACTTCCGCGCGGCGCTCTCCGCTGTTTCCGGACGTGCCCACCGTGCAGGAGTCGGGCGTGAAGGACTTCACCGTCGAAACCTGGTGGGGCATCGTCGGGCCGGCGCAGCTTGCGCCCGACATCGTCGCGAAGCTCAACGGCGTGATCAACGCCGCGGCCCAGGGCGCCGAGATGAAGAAGCGCTTCACGGACGAAGGCGCGGACCCGTTCGTCGGCAAGCCGGAGGACCTGGCCGCGCAGCTCGCGCGCGAGCTGGAGGGCTGGCGGCGCGTCGTGCGCGAGGGCGGCCTGAAGATCGACTGATGGCCCTCAAGGCCACGATCTTCAAGGTCGAGCTGCAGGTGTCGGACCTCGACCGCGGCCATTTCGCCACGCACGCGCTCACGATCGCGCGCCATCCCTCGGAGACCGACGAGCGGATGATGGTGCGGCTCATCGCCTTCGCGCTCAACGCCGGCGATCGGCTCGAGTTCGGGCGCGGGCTCTCGACCGAGGACGAAGCCGACCTCGTGCAGGCCGACCTCACGGGCGCCATCGAGCTCTGGATCGACGTCGGGCTTCCGGACGAGCGCGACATCCGCAAGGCGGCGGGGCGCGCGCGCCAGGTGAAGGTCTACACGTACGGCCGCGGCGCGGCGCTGTGGTGGTCGCAGAACGAGGCCACACTTTCCCGGCTCGCGAACGCGCACGTGGTGGAGATTCCCGAGACCGCGATCCAGGCGCTCGCGCGCTGGGTCGAGCGCACCATGCGGCTCGAATGCACCATCCAGGAAGGGCAGGTGTGGCTGTCGTGCGGCGCCGAAACGCTGCACTTCGAGCCGGTGACCTTGAAGGCGCCCGCATGAGCGACGCAGCCGGCATTCGCGGGCGCGTGCTGCAGGCCCTCGCGCTGAACCGCGAGCCGGGCTTCCACTTCGCGGGAAACTTCGTGCAGATTTCGTTCGACCGCACGGACCCGGCCGACACGCACGTGCACATCGACACGGGCGCCTTCTGCAACGACGCCGACGGGCAGGCGAACATCGGCGTCGTGGGCATCCTCGCGGACATGTCGCTCGCCGCCTGCATTCGCGGCGGCATGGACCCGGCCACGCGGCTCGCGACCGTGAGCCTGTCGCTGCAGTTCAGCGGCCGCCCCGCGCGCGGCCCGTTGCACGCCTCTTCCATCTTCGAGGGCTTCACCGGCAACGGCGAATCGCGCCAGGCGCAGAGCCGCGTCGTGCTGAGCGGCTCCGCGGGCCCGGTATGCCATGGCCACGGCGCCTTCATGTTGCTCGAGCCGCCGGCGGGTTTGAAGCTCTTCCCCATGCCGAGCGGCCCGCGCACCGCGGCACCACCGGACGAACGCGATCTCTCGCGCGAGGAGCGCGCGCTGCTTCGCCATGCCGATGCGACGCTGCAGCACGGCGCGCACGATTTCCTGCGGCGTTTCTGGGGCTACTCCGAGGCACGGCGCACGAAGCAAGGCGCGAGCTGCACGATGAAGAACGGCCCGCACATCGCCAACCGCGTGCATCACGTGCAGGGCGGCATCCTGGTGGGCCTCGCCGCGAGCACCGCGTGCGCGGCGCTGCCCGCGAAGTGGGGATTGAGCGGCATCACCGCGTGCTTCGTGAGCCCGGGCATGGGCCGCGCCCTGCGCGCGCGCTCGCGTGTGCTGCACCAGGGCTTGCTCACCGCCGTCGTGCGCACCGAGATCCTCGGCCCGAACCGCCGCCGCGTGCTCGAAGCGCTCACGACGCATTCGCGCACAGGCGCGTAAAGCGCCTTGTCCCCCGCCGCGTGAAAATAATTGCTGCATCGCAGCAAAACGAATCGTTTGTCACGCGACCGCCGCATCCCTACATTGCTTGCATGGGCGCACAACGCCCTCGCTCCAACAACAAAGGAGCTTTTCCCCACAAAGGAGAGGTTGCAGACATGACGACGTTCCAGAAAACCCACCCCGAATACGCACGGATCGAAGCGCAGATCCGCAAGGCGCGCGCCGAGCGTGCGCTGGTCATCGGCGAAGCCATCGGCAACGGGCTGATCGCCACCGGACACCTGTTCGAGCGCGTGCTGCACGGCTGGCGCACGCTCTTCCACGTCGGCAAGGCTGCCTGACCTGTGGAAAACACCCGGCGCTCCGCGTGAGCGCCGGGGCCTTGTCCACACTTCCCCTTCGCTGTTTCCCCGCGCGCACCGCCCCGCTACGATGGGGCGATGAGAGTGCGCGTCTTCCCGCTGCGCAAGAACGGCCGGCGCACGGAGCGCCTCGAGCTCGCCGACGGCGTCCCCGGCGACCTGCGCATGTATTCGCTCGTACAGGGCACCGAGATGCATCGCGTGGCGCGGCTTTGCACGCGCACCGACCGCAGCTCCAACGACCGCGAGCTCCTGCCTCCCCTGTACGCCCCGCAGCTCGTCGCCGTGGGCGATCGCGCGCTGCTGCTGCGCGGCTTCCAGTCCGTGGATGGCGCGGCCTACGTCCAGGAGTGGCGCTGCCTGCTTGAATAAATAGGGACAGTCCCCACTTGCGGTATTCCGCGATAATGCGCGGAATCCTGGTCACCGAAACCCGGTCTGACCCCATTGACGATTGCCACCAGGCGAGAGCCGCCCATCCCATGAGAAAACTCCTTTCCCTGCTGGTCCTTGCCCTTTCACTCAGCCTCGTGTCCGTCGATGCGGACGCCGCCCGGCGCTTCGGCGGCGGCGGCAACATCGGCCGCCAGCGTCCCGCGCCCACGATGCGCGAGGCCACCCCGCCCCCGCCGGCCCCCACGCAGGCCGCGAAGCCTTCGCAGCCCGCGCCGAACACGGCCGCGCCGGCACCGGTGCCGCAACCGAAGCCGAGCTTCATGAGCCGCTTCGGCGGGCTGCTCGCCGGCCTGGGCCTCGGCGCGCTGCTGGGGTCGCTCTTCGGCGGCCACCTGGGCGGCATGGGCTCGCTGCTCGTGCTGCTGCTGCTCGGCGCGGTCCTCTTCATGGTGTACCGCGCATTCGCCTCGCGGCGCTCGTCCGCGCCCGCCTTCGAGGCGCCCGGCGCATCGCGCGCCGGCTTCAACGGCATCGGCAGCGCGATCCCGACGGGCGATGCCGCCGCGCCGG
>DASTGG010000143.1:0-19743 GCA_035719385.1 Usitatibacter sp. | reverse complement strand
ACCATTCGCCGACCGCCATCGGCAGGCTCTTCTGCAGCCGCGGATCGACCCTGTGCCAGTGGCGCACGTATTCGACCGCGGCCTCGGCGGGGCCGTCGCCGGCTTCGAACGAGAAAGCCAGCACGCCGGTCGCCTTGTTGGCGCCCAGCAGCTGGATCGACCACGAATCGAAGATGCGGGCGACTTCGCGCATCGGCGCGACCCAGGGCATCACGCCGCTGCCCGCGCGGTAGATCAGCTCGACGATGCCGTCGTAGCCGGGCTCGAGCCGTTCGAGAATCGCCGACAAGCCAACTCCTTCGCCGCGGAATGGTTTTGGGGCTGAGGATATTTGCGCTTCGCCCGCGCTGCAAGTACCGGCGCGTCGATCCATCGGACCGAGTTTCGTAGCCGATGCCCGCGGCGGCTGGTCCGCCCGGACCACGTTTTCCGCGACTGCGGCATTCGATGTAATGTGCGCCCATGGAACGACCTCGTCTGGATATCGCTTTCGTCTCCGACGTGGCGTGCCCGTGGTGCGCCATCGGGCTCGCCTCGCTGGACAGGGCGCTCGCGCGGCTCGGCAACGAGGTGCAAGCGACGGTGCACGTGGAACCGTTCGAGCTCAATCCCGACATGGGGCCCGAGGGCGTTGAGACCGTGCCATACCTCGCTCGCAAGTACGGCCGCACGCCGGAGCAGGTCGCGCAGACGCAGGCCCGCATCCGCGAGCGCGGCGCGGCCGTCGGGTTCGCCTTCGGCGATCGCAAGCACGTGTGGAACACATTCAACGCGCACCGGGTGCTTCACTGGGCCGCGCTCGAGGGCCGTGCGCTGGAGCTCAAGCGGGCGCTGCTTCGCGCCTATCACGGCGAGGGCCGCAATCCCGGCGCCGCGGACGTGCTGGTGGATCTCGCCGGCGAGGTCGGCCTCGACACGGCGCGCGTGAGATCGATCGCGGAGAGCGACCAATTTGCTCCCGAGGTGCGGGAGCGCGAACGCTTCTGGCAGGAACGCGGCGTGAACGGCGTGCCGTTCGTGGTGGTGAACGGCCAGTACGCGATCGAAGGGGCGCAGCCGCCGGAGGCTTTCGAAGGGGCGCTGCGCCAGATCGCGCTATCGCGCTAGGGCTCGTCGCCGCGCTTCTGGCAGGGTGGGGCGGCCACGCCCCGGCGCGCGGGCAGCAGGACGGCCGCGGCGCATCGCCGCGGCCGTTGCCTGCCCGGTCAATGGATCACATCCGATCACATCGTCGAGAAGAACGAAATCCCGCCGTTCGGGAAATCGGCCCCGCCGCCGGCGGCGGACGGGTTGGTGAACGGCGTGAGGACGAGGTGGTTCGCGCCGGACACGGCGATGGAGTGCGCATTGTTGCCGTTGTCGATCGTGCCGATGATCGTGCGTGAAGCCGCATCGACGACGCCGACGACCGGATTGAGCGGGCATGCGGTGGCGGTACCGCCCGCGCACGAGGTTCCCGAGGGCGTCCAGCGGCTGTCGGCCAGGAACCAGCGGTTGGACACCGGATCGTAGGTGATCTGGTCGCCGCCGCCGATGTTGAGGTTGGCGAGCACGTTGCCGTTGGTCTTGTCCAGGATCAGGAACGTGAGCTTCTCGCCCAGTTTCCCTTGCCTGCACATCGACCCGATGTCGTTGCCCGGCCCAAGCGCGATGCCGGTCGGGTCGCAGTTGCCGAGCGGATAGATGGTCGTCCCGGCGATCGACGCGAACTGGAGCGTCCCAGGACCGGGCTTCACCGCAACGATGGCCGAAGCGGGGATGCCATCCATCTCGCCGCGCGGATTGGCCGTCGAGCCGTCGTTGTTCACGAAGAACTTGCGCGTCGTGTGATCGTAGGTGCACGCCTCGAGCCCCGCCGACGGCGCGCCCGCGGAATCATCCATGACGACGGTGGCAACGATCTGTTGCGTGTTCATGTCCACGAAGGTCATGAAAGGATTGTCGGCGCCGGGCGTGGCGATGGCGTACAGGTTGTCGTCCGCATCGAAACAGCCCTCGTCCGCGCGCAGGAACGTCGGGGCGGAGGGAATCGTGATCTTCTTGACCGTCGCGCCGGTCGCCTTGTCGAGGATCCAAAGGGCGTTCACGTCTCCGACGACGAGGAATTGGCCGACGACATCGATGCCGTCCGGTCCCGACATGTCGTTGTTCACGCTGCCGACGCACCCCGGTACGGGTTTCGGGGCGGCGGGCGTTCCCGTGTTGCAACCGGCGAACCCCGGCTTGAACTGGGTGACGAATTGGCGCGTGTTGGTGTCCACGACGTCGATCGATTTGTTGGTCCGGTCGGTCACGTAATACCGCCCCGTTGCGGGGTCCACCGTGCCCAGGTCGAACGAGTACACGACGGTGCTATCGATGCCGGGAACGCCGATCTTGCCTTGGGACTCCAGCCCGGAGGATCCGCCTCCTCCTCCTCCGCATCCGGCGATTGAAAGGGCAGCGGCCACGGCTGCACCGAGCATTACGGATTGCTTTCTCATGACTTGTTCTCCTGTCGTTTAGGGTTGAACGCGGATGACAAGCAGCAGGCAGCGAATGTGCAAAGCGTGATGAGCGTCGCAGAAGAACCTGTCGCGAACCTGTGTTCTTTCACGCCGGGAACGCGCAGGGCAAAAAAAAACGCCCCTCGCGGGGCGGTAGGAATTGCCGGTGCGGAACCGGTCACCGCTGCCTCATGTGTTTCACCAGTTGCCGCGGTCCCACTTCTCCTCCGTAGACATTTCCCATTGCATCGACCGCGACGCCCTCCGCGGCGCTCGTACCCTTCAGCTCGAGCGGATCGGGAATGCGGTACAGCACCTTGCCGGTCGACAGCTCGCCCACGCGAATGCCGCGCAGCCATCCCGGATGCGGCGCGACGCCGTTCGACTCGGAGTCGGCCACGTAGACGAGGCCGTCGCGCAACGCGATCCCGCTCGGGCGCCCGAACTGTTTCCACTCCGCGATATAGTTGCCATCCTGGTCGAGCACCTGGATGCGGAAGTTGCCGCGGTCGGCGACGAGGAGGCGTCCCTTCCCATCCATGGCGATGTCGTGCGGCGTCATGAACTGCGCGGGCCCGGAGCCCAGCTTGCCGAACGAGCGGATGAACCGGCCGTCCTTCGTGAAGCGCGAGATGCGCGCGACGGTCCCGGGCGGCGACTTGGGATTGCCGGAATGCCCCTCGGCGATGAAGAGGTCGCCGTTCGGCGCTTCGACGATGCTGCAGGGCTCGGTGAGGAGGCCGTCCTTCGGATCGCCGGCGACACCGGGCTTGCCGATCGTCATGAGCACCTTGCCTTGCGGATCGAGCTTGGTGGCCGTATGCCCGGCCGGCCGCGCGTCCGGATGCTTCCTGCGCTCGCGCTCGTTGTAGGTGCGCATGTCGACGACCCACAAGTTGCCATCGCGGTCCTGGTAGATCTTGTGCGGGAAGACGAAGAGCCCGGCACCGAAGCTCTTCACGATGTTGCCGTCGGCATCGAGCTCGTGCACCGGCGGCCAGCTCGAGCCCGCGCACGTATCGAAGAGGAACGGGTTCTCGCCGGGCGGCGCATCGGGATTCCGGCCGCAACGGTCGACGACCCAGAGCGAGCGCCCGTCGCGATCGACCGCCACGCCGTTCAGCGCGCCCCAGTCCTTGTGCGACGCGGGCAGCTTTCCCCAGGGTGCGATGGTCCGATATGGACTGGGCAGGTCGTTGGTCGGGTTGCCGTCCCAGACGGGTACCGTCGCGCACGCAAGAAGCAGGGCACCGGACAGCGCTGCGATAATCGGCGTACGCATGGCCCTCGAGCTCCCGGTCGTTGGCGGGTTCGCATTGTAGCGCCGAGGCGCCATCGCGAATCGTGGGAGACTATGCCGCGCGATCCAGGAAGGGAGGGTGCGTTTGACGGGGATTCACCAACGCGTGCAGGGCGTCGCGCCTGCCGTATTCAACGGCATCTTGCGCGGCATCGAGAAGGAAGGCCTGCGCGTGCGTGCCGACGGGGAGCTCGCGCAGACGCCGCATCCCGCGGGGCTCGGCTCCGCGCTCACGCATCCGCGCATCACCACCGACTTCAGCGAGTCGCAGCTCGAGCTGATCACCGGCGTGCACACCAGCGTCGGTGGCTTGCTCGCGGAGCTCATGGAGCTGCACCAGGTGGTCTACCGGCATATCGGCGACGAGCTGGTCTGGGGCTCGAGCATGCCGTGCCGGCTTCCGGACGACGACCGCATTCCGATCGCCCAGTATGGCCGCTCGAACGTGGGGCGCATGAAGACGGTTTACCGGCAGGGGCTGTCGCAGCGGTACGGGCGGCACATGCAGACCATCTCGGGCATCCACTACAACTTCTCGCTCTCGGATGAGGCGTGGGCGCTGCTCGGCCCGCCGCCGGACCGCGCCGTCGCCCCTGAAATCCACCGCGACCAGCGCTACCTCGCGCTCATCCGCAACTTCCGGCGCCACTCCTGGATGCTGCTCCTGCTGCTGGGCTCGGCGCCCGCCGCGTGCGCGTCGTTCGTGGCCGGCCGCAGCCATCGGCTCGCCACATGGGACGATGGGCGCGGCGGCACCGTGTTCGCGCCCCACGCGACCTCGTTGCGCATGGGCACGCTCGGTTACCAGAGCGACGCGCAGTCCTCGCTTGCCGCGAGCTTCAACGACCTGCGCGGGTACGCGGAAACGCTCTACCGCGCGATGACCGAGCCCTATGCCCCGTACGAGGCCATCGGCCTGCGCGAGGGCGACGGCTACCGGCAGCTCGCCACGACGCTCCTGCAGATCGAGAACGAGTTCTACGGCAAGATCCGCCCGAAGCGCATCACGCGGCCCGGAGAGCGGCCGTTGCGCGCGCTGGGCGATCGCGGCATCGAATACATCGAGGTGCGCTGCCTCGACGTCGATCCCTTCATGCCCGTCGGCATCGACGCGGCGGCGATCCGCCTGCTCGACGTCTTCCTGCTGCACTGCCTGCTGGCCGACAGCCCGCCAGACACCGCCGACGAGGTCGCGGCCATCTCGCGCAACCAGCGGCTGGTGGCGGAAGCCGGCCGCGATCCGGGCATCCGGCTGGACCGTGGCGGCGAGTCGATCACGCCCGCCGACTGGTGCGGCGATCTGCTCGCTCAATGCGAGCCCATCGCGGCCGCGCTCGACGAAGCGCATGGCGGGCAGGGGCACCGCCAGGTCCTCGCGGACATGCGGCGCGCGCTCGCCGATCTTTCGTCGCTGCCCTCGGCGCGCGTGCTGCGCGCGATCGAGGAGCGGCACGGCAGGAGCTACGAGGAATTCGTGCTCGCGCAATCGCGCCGGCACCGCGACGAGATCCGCGCGCATCCCCTGTCGCCCGAGGCGCGGGCGCGTCACGAACAACTTGCGTCACGATCGCTCGAGGAACAGCGGCGCATCGAGGCGGCCGACGACGAGCCCTTCGAAAGCTACCGGCGCCGCTACCTGGAGCAGGACCTGCTTTCGGGGGCGCATTTCCGCCCGGGCCCCTGACCGGCGGTTACCGGCGGCGGCGTCCCGTCCTCGCATTGCGGCGGGTGCGCGCATGGTAAGGGGCGAGGCCGCTCGCGAGGAGCCGGGCCCAGGCATTCCACGAGGCGAAGGCATCGTGGACCGGAAAGCCGATCATGTGGCGCGTCATCGCGTTCGAGGACTCCATCGCGGCCTGCACCTTCTCGCTGCCCATCGCGAACAACTGGGCCGGCGTGTTATGGCGGCTCGTGCGATGCGCGACGACCTGCGCTGAATTTCCGAGCATTTCCATCCATTTCATGCCCAGGGTGGTCCAGGCGATCGCTGCGTTCAGGGGTAGCGGTGTTCTCACGGGCGGCTTTCGTTTCATGGTGTGGTTCGAAAGCTCGCCGCGGGCTGGAGTTTCACCGATTCCTGTCGATTTCTGCTGCATTTGTGATCTGGCGCGTGGCGACCCCCCTTTCGGCGGATAATGGAACCTCTCCTTCGAAAGGCCGCCGATGCGTTCAGCCCGCGTGAAATCCCTCATTGAGGAAGTCCTCAAGACGCTGCCCAAGCCGTACACGGAGGACGTGATCGAGGACGTTTTCGTCGCCATCGAGCAGAGCCCGCGGTGGCGCAAGGAATACGAGGACCTGCAGTACAACCTCCACAAGAACGTGGTCAATCCGTGGGGCGGTTTCTGGGTCGCCCACCTCACCGGGCGCATCGCCGGCGAGCAGGTATCGGCGACGCGCACGAAGCTCATCGAGTCCTACGCGAAGCTCGCGAAAGGGCCGAAGGTCGTGAGCAAGAAAGTGAAGGAGCCGGAGGCGCTGAAGGCGATGTCCGAGTATTTCTTCGCCAACCGCGAGACGCTGCCCGCCTCCGTGCGTGACAACCGCAGCCTGATCCTCGAGCTCATCAAGTCCGGATTCGCCGTGGCCGACGCCTTCGCGAAGAGCCTCGAGAAGCCCGCCGTCGCGCGCTAGGGCGGGGCCGTCACGCAGGACTTCGACGTCGCCGTCATCGGCGCCGGCGCGGCGGGGATGATGTGCGCCGCGGTCGCGGGGCAGCGCGGCCGGCGCGTGGTGCTCATCGACCATTGCGCGAAGGTCGGCGAGAAGATCCGCATCTCCGGCGGAGGCCGCTGCAACTTCACCAATCTCCACGCGACGCACCGGGACTTCCTTTCGGAAAACCCGGACTTCTGCCGCTCGGCCCTCGCGCTCTACACGCCGCGGGACTTCGTGGCGCTCGTGGAAAGGCACGGCATCGCCTGGCACGAGAAGACGCTGGGCCAGCTTTTCTGCGATCGCAGCTCGCAGCAGATCATCGACATGCTGCGGACCGAATGCGCGCAGGGCGGCGTGGAATGGCGGCAGCCGTGCGAGGTGCGCGGCGTCGCGGCGACGTCGCCCGGCTTCCGGATCGAGACGTCGCGCGGGCCCGTGAAAGCGTCGTCGCTCGTCATCGCCACGGGCGGCCTCACGGTGCCGAAGATCGGCGCCACGCCGTTCGCCTACCGGATCGCGGAGCAATTCGGCCTCGCGGTCGTGCCGCCGAAACCCGCGCTCGTGCCGCTCGCTTTCGATGCGGAGTTTCTCGCGCTGTACGGCGAGCTGGCCGGCGTTTCACTGGACGTGGAGGCGTCGTGCGCGGGCGGGCGCTTTCGCGAGAGCCTTCTCTTCACGCATCGCGGCCTGTCGGGGCCGGCCATCCTGCAGGTTTCGTCGTACTGGCAACAGGCCGCCGCCACGCAGCCCATCCACATCGACCTGTTGCCCGGCCTCGATGCGGCCGCGTGGCTGCGCGCGAACCGGCGCGGCGGCGTGTCGATGCAGGCGCTTCTCGCGGAAAGGTGGCCGCGGCGCCTGTCGCAGCGCTGGTGCGAAGCGCATGGGCTCGACGGTCCCGTGGCCGCGCTGTCGGATCGCGCCATCGGGCAGGCGGCGGCCGACCTGCGCCATTGGGCGGTGCAACCGACCGGCACGCTCGGCTACAACAAGGCGGAGGTCACCCTGGGCGGCGTGGATACGCGCGGGCTGTCATCGAAGACGATGGAAGCCCTCGGCGCGAAAGGGCTCCACTTCATCGGCGAGGGCGTCGACGTGACCGGCCACCTCGGCGGCTACAACTTCCAGTGGGCGTGGTCCTCGGGCCACGCGGCCGGCGTCGCGGTCTAGCGAACTATCGCCACTGCTTCACCGCACGCGCCGCCGCGCGTCGCGTGTAGAAGAAGCCGTTGCGGACGAAGCCCGCGATGAGCGTGGCCTTCGTGCGCCGCACGCGGCCCGAGGCGGTTCGTGCGACCACGACCTCGTCGGGCAACCCATCCAGGACGTGCACGGGAGCCGCGAGCCCATTGGGGTAGCAGCTGAGATAGATGCGCTGCGTCGCGAAATCCAGGAACGCGGGGCGAAATCCGAGGTTGCGGTTCTCCTCGCTTCGCCCGCCGCTGTCGCGGTGGACCAGGTTCTCGATACGCAGCCGCGTATTGCTCATCCCGCTTCCCATCGCCGTTCTCCCTGGGCCTCGACATTGGGATGCATCCTCGCAGCCCCGGGCCGCGCGATCATTTCCAACGCGAGCTGCCAGGTTGCCGATGAAGCGCGAACGTAACCTTCGGCGAATCGGCTGGCGATCCGGCTATCTTCCGCGAGACGCGAAATGGCTTGACAGCGATTTCGCGAGCATGCAAGATAGTAATCTATTACTTACCAAATCGCCCGGCACATCTATGGCGCCCTCTGCTTCCCGCGCACGCCAGCCCGCGCCAACGGCCCGCCCGGTGCGCGGCCTGCGCCTGTCGAGCGAGCAGCGCCAGACGGGCATCGTGGCCGCGGTCCTGGCGCTCGCGCGCGAGCGCGGCCCGGACGCGATCACCACGCAGGCGATCGCCGAGCGCATCGGCGTCACGCAGGGCGCGATCTTCCGCCACTTCCCCGACAAGGAAGCGATCTGGCTCGCCGTGTTCTCGTGGGTGCGCCAGGCGCTGGGCGGGGTCCTGGACGCGGCGATGCGCACCGGCGGCTCCCCGCTCGGGAAGATCGAGCGCGCGTTCCATGGCCACGTCGCGTTCATCGCCGCCAACCCCGGGGTGCCGCGCGTGGTCTTCCACGAGCTGCAGTACCTCGGCGACACGCCGGTCGGGCACGAGGTGCGCGCGATGATCACCGCCTATCGCGATCGCCTCGCGCTGCTGTTTCGCCAGGCCAAGTCCGCGGGCGAGCTGCCGCCGTCGCTCGATGCGAAGATCGCGCCGATCGTGCTCATCGGCGCGGTGCAGTCGCTCGTGATCCAGGCCTCGATCGCGGGGGACGAATCCGGCATGCAAGCCAACGCGCGCAGGATCTTCCCGCTGCTGCTCGACGGTTACCGTGGAGGAAAGCCGCGATGAAGCGTCCGCGTTCGCGTTTCGTCATGCTCGGCGCCGGCGCCGCGGCGGCGCTCGCGCTCATCGGCTGGCTGGCCACGAGCCAGGGCCCGCTCGCGCCGGTGAAGGTCACGGTGGCGAGCGTCGAGGAGGGAACGCTCGTCGGCAGCGCCTTCGGCATCGGCATCCTCGAGTCGCGGCGCAGCTATTCGATCGGTCCCACGAGCGCGAGCCGCGTCGCGCGCGTGCTGGTCGACCAGGGCGATCGCGTCACGGCCGGCCAGCTGCTGGCCGAGCTCGATCCCGTGGACATGGAAGAGCGGTTGGAATCGGCACGGCGCGCAGCGCAGCGCGCGGCGAGCACGGTGCGCGCGGCCGAGGCGCAGGTGGAGGAGGCGCGCAGCCGCTCGGCGCTCGCCGGGTCGAGCGCGCGTCGTTGGGACCAGCTCCTCGCGCAGGGCTTCGTGAGCCAGGAAGCGGTCGATGCCAAACGCCACGAGGCGAACGCCGCCGAGGCGGCCGGGGAGGCGGCGGCCGCGCAACGCAGCGCGGCGCTGCAGGACCTCGAGCGGGCGCGGGCGGACGTCGCGGCGAGCGGCAAGCTGCGGGCGCAGGCGCGCCTGCTCAGTCCGGTCGATGGCGTGGTGAGCGCGCGCCTGGTCGAGCCGGGCACGACCGTGGTGGCCGGACAGGCGGTGTTGCAGGTGATCGACCCCGCCACGCTCTGGGTCAGGACGCGCATCGACCAGGGCCAGGCCGGCGGCGTGCGCCAGGGGCAACCTGCGCAGATCGTGCTGCGCTCCGACCCGCAGCGCACCCATGCCGCGACCGTCGAGCGCGTCGATTGGGTGAGCGACGCGGTGACCGAGGAACGCATCGTCAATGTCGCCTTCCGCGCGCCGCCCGAGGGGCTCTCGGTGGGCGAGCTGGCCGAGGTCACGATTCGCACGGTGGACCGCGCGGGCGCGCGTATCCTGCCGGCCGCAGCCGTGAAGCGGGTCGGGCGCCAGGACGGCGTCTGGCGGCTCGACGGCGGCCGCACGGCATTCCAGCCCGTGAAGGTGGGGCTCACCACGCTCGACGGGCGCAGCGAGATCCTCGACGGCCCGCGTTCCGGCGAAGCCGTGGTCGTGCACAGCGACCGTTCGCTCGAGCCGGGCACGCGCGTGAAGGTCGTCGAGTCGATCGTGAAGCCGGCGCGATGATCAACCTCGCCAGCCGCGACGTGCTTCACGGGTGGGGGCGCTTCGTCTCGACGGGGCTGGGCCTTGGCCTGCTGATCGCGCTCACGTTGTCGATGGCGGGCATCTATCGCGGACTCGTGGACGACGGCGAGGCGCTTCTCGAGATCGGCGGGGCGGACCTGTGGGTCGTGCAGCAGTCGACGCTCGGCCCCTACGCGGAGCCGTCGAGCGTGCGCGATGACGCCTACCGCAGCCTGCTGGGCATTCCGGGCGTGGCCGCCGCGGGCAACGTGACCTATCTCACGATGCAGGTCCGGAAAGGCAGCGACGACGTGCGCGTGATGCTCGTCGGCTTCGAGCCGGGGCACCCGGGCGAGCCGGGCTTCCTGGTGGCGGGCCGCCCGATCACGCGAGCGCACTACGAGGCCATCGCCGACGTGCGCACCGGATTCGCGCTGGGCGACCGTGTCCGCATACGCCGGCACGAATACAGGGTCGTGGGGCTCACGCGGCGCATGGTCTCCGCGGGCGGCGACCCCATGATCTTCGTGCCGCTGCAGGACGCGCAGGAGGTGCAGTTCCGCAAGGACAACGACGCGCTCGTGAACGAGCGCGCGCGCACGGCGGCCAATCCCGCGTTCAACCGCCCGGGCGTGCCCGGCTTGCTCGAGGCCGTGCAGGCGAGCCAGTCCTCGAGCCAGAGCGTGAACGCCGTGCTGCTCAAGCTCGACGCGCACGCCGACGCGGCCGCCGTGGCCGACCACATCCGCCGCTGGAAACGCCTCGAGGCGTACACGCGCACGGACATGGGCGAGATCGTCGTGGCGAAGCTCATCGCTTCCTCGGCGCGCCAGATCTTCCTCTTCCTCGTGATCCTGTCGGTGGTGAGCGGGGCGATCGTCGCCTTCATGATCTACACCATGACGCTCAACAAGCTGCGCGAGATCGCGGTGCTCAAGCTGATCGGCGCGCGCAACCGCACGATCGGCGCCATGATCCTGCAGCAGGCCCTGGCGCTCGGTGCGATCGGCTTCGTCGTCGGGCGCACGGTCGCCGCGCTCTGGGTGCCGATCTTTCCCAAGTACGTGCTGTTGCTGCCCGGCGATGCGGTGCGCGGCGCGATCCTCGTGTTCGCGATCTGCGCACTCGCAAGCGTGGTGGCCATCCGCGCGGCGTTGCGCGTGGATCCGGCCCATGCCATCGGTGGCTGAGGCCGTGCATCCCGCCATCGAGCTGCGCGGGCTCACGAAGCGCTACGGCGAGGGCAGCTCCGCGGTCGATGCGCTGAAGGGCGTGGACATGACGATCATGCCGGGCGAGGTGGTCGGGCTCATCGGGCCGAGCGGCTCGGGCAAGAGCACGCTGCTCAAGTGCCTCGGCGCGGTGATCGAGCCCACGTCGGGCCACATCTCGCTCGCGGGCGAGACGGTCTACGATGGCGGCTGGAAGGTGTCCGACCTGCGCGCCCTGCGGCGCGACCGCATCGGCTTCGTCTTCCAGGCGCCGTACCTGATCCCGTTCCTCGACGTGACCGATAACGTGGCGCTGCTGCCGATGCTCGCCGGGGTGCCGGACCGCGAGGCGCGCGAGAGGGCGCGTGCGATGCTCGCGGCGCTGGACGTCGCCCACCGCGCGGACGCGAAGGTCGCCGAGCTCTCGGGCGGCGAGCAGCAGCGCGTGGCGATCGCGCGCGCTCTCGTGAACGAGCCGCCGATCATCCTCGCCGACGAGCCCACCGCGCCGCTCGACAGCGAGCGCGCCCTCACCGTGATCCGCATCCTGAACGACATGGCGCGGCGGTTCTCCACGGCGATCATCGTCGTCACGCACGACGAGAAGATCATTCCCACGTTCCGGCGCATCTACCGGATCCGCGACGGCCGCACGTACGAGGAGGCCGGCGAGGCCCTCGCCGCGTAGCCATGAGCCCTCGTCCCCGCCGCTCGTTTCGCGCGCGTCACGCCTCGGCGCTGGCCGCGGGCGCCACCGCATTAGTGCTGCTGCTGGTCGTCACCGCCTTGCTGCCGCGGCGATCGCTGGACGAAGCGCCGCCGCCGCCCGGCCAGTGGTTCGACGATCGCGCCGGCATCGTCTCGATCGAGTTCGCGGCGGCCAAGAGCACCTACCTCCAGTCGTACCTTCTGCAGGCGTTGCACATGCCGGTGCTGGTCGTGATCGAAAAGGACGCGCCCGAGGGTGGCATCGAGCAATACACGGTGGACGCGGCGAGCAGCTGGAAGGTGGGCGCGCAGGGCGCCGACAACGGCGTCGTGCTGTTCGTGTTTCCGTCGGTGAGGAAGCTGCGGCTCGACATCGGCTACGGGCTGGAGGGCGCGATTCCTGACGTTGAAGCCAGGCGGCTGGTCGAGGCGACGCTGCTGCCGAAATTCTCGGCCGGCCGCTACGAAGAGGGGTTCGAGGATTTCCTCTCGGCGCTCGTGCAGCACCTCCAGGCGCATGCGGACGAGGCGGTGAAGGCGGACAAGTCCGTCGGCATCGTGGATTTCGCCTGGGGCATCGTGCGGCAATTTCCGCGCTTCGCGGTCCTCGCCCGCGGCGCCTTCGAGACCGCCGACCTCGCGGGGCGGTTGGTCCTCGCCGGCTTCGGCGCCGCGCTCGCCGCGATGCTCGGCTATGGCCTGGCGTTCGTGGCCATCGGCCTCATCGCGCTCGTGCAGCTGCCCTGGCGCGCCGCGACGGGCGTCGCGTGGCGCGCGCTCGATCGCAAGACGCTCGCGGCCGAATTCGCGCCGTCGGAGTTCGTCCGGCGTCCTCCGCCGTCGCTGGTCGCCGTGGCGCGCGAATGGCATCTCGGCGACATCGCGGGAGGCGCGATCGCGTTCGCCTCGATCGTCGTCGCCATCGCGTTTCTCGGGCTCGGCAGCCAGGCGGTCATGGAAGGGCACGGGACGTTCAGCGGCGGCGGGATCACCGCCGCATGGCATCCCGGCTGAGCGCCGCGCGGGTCGCTTGCCTTCCTACGCCAGCGCCTGCTTCACCCGCTCGGGAATGAACGGCGTGTGCCGCAGGCGCACGCGCGTGGCCGCCGCCACGGCGCTCGAGATCGCGGGCGCGACGACCGGCGTGGCCATCTGTCCCGCGCCGGTGGGCTTGTTCGGCGTCGGCATGAGCTTGATGTGCAGCTCCGGCATGTCGCGCATGCGCGGCACCGGGTAGTCGTAGAAGTTGGATTGCTGCACCGCGCCGTCCTTGATCGTGATGCGCTCGGTGAGCGCGAGGCCCAGCCCGTAGACGATGGAGCTCTCGGTCTGCGCCACGACGTTGTCCGGATGCACCGCGATGCCGCAATCGAGCGTGCACCAGAAGTCGTGCACCGTCACTTCGCCGCGCGCCTTGTCCACCGAAACCTCGGCGACCGCCGCGACCATCGTCCCCGAGTAGTCGATGAACGCGAATCCCAGGCCGCGGCCCTTGCGCGGGCGCGCGAAGTCCGACATGCGCGCCACCTCGCGGATCACCGCCTGCCCGCGCGGCGTGTTCCTGAGCAGCTCCAGGCGCAGTTGCATCGGGTCGATCCCGCGCACCGAGGCGACCTCGTCGAGGAAGGCTTCGGTGGCGAACTTGTTCGGCCCGAAGCCGATGCCGCGCAGCGACGAGGTGCGCATGCCGGTGACTTGCGGGAGCTGCTCCGACAGCCGGTTCGGGATGTCGTAGGTCTTGAGCTCGGAGCCCGCCATCGCGAGGAAGTCCTTCTCGCCGGCGCCCTTGTAGCGCACCGGGTCCTGGAAGGCGGTGATCTCGTCGCAGGCCACGCGATGCTGCCACGCGATGATGCGCCCGTCCGCGTCGAGTCCCGCGCGCAGGAAATGCACCGAGAGCGGCCGGAAACGCCCGTTGCGCACGTCGTCCTCGCGCGTCCAGAGCACCTTCACCGGGCGCTTCGTTTCCTTCGACAGGAGCACGGAATCGACGATGAACTCCTCGTCGCGGTGGCCGCGACGCCCGAAGCCGCCGCCGAGGAGCGTGAGGTTGAGCTTCACCTTGTCCACGGGAATGCCGAGCGCCTTCGCGGCGGCGGCGGTCGCCATCGTTTGCGACTGGGTGCCGCACCAGATCTCGCACGCGTCCCCGGAGGCCGAGACGGAGGCCACGGAATTCAGCGGCTCCATCTGCGCGTGGTACGTGTAGTCGCACGCGTACTCGGCCTCGACGATCTTCGCCGCCCGCTTCATGGCGGCCGGCGCATCGCCCGCCACGTCCCACGGTTTGCCCGCGCGTGACAGGTCCCTCGCCGCCGCCGAGTACAGCGCGACCGCTTTCTCGCTGTCGTGCCCGTAGCCGCGCGCCTTGCGATCCCATTCGACCTTGAGCGCATCCTTGCCCTTGAAGGCCGCCCATGGCGTTTCGGCCACGACGCCGACGCCGAACGGCATGCGTACGACACGCACCACGCCGGAGACCGCGCGCGCGGCCGCATCGTCGATCGACACCGGGGCCGTAGCCTCGACGGGGCCGCGAAGCACGGCCGCGTACAGCATGCCCGGAAGCTGCACGTCGATGCTGTATTGGGCGCTGCCGTCGATCTTCGAGGGCAGCTCGACGCGCATGACGTCCTTGCCGATGTAGCGGTACTCGGAAGGCTTCTTGAGATCCTCGGGCTTGATCGCCGGCGCGTCGGCCGGGATGTCGGCGACCTTCGCGATGTCGCCATAGCTCATCCTGCGCCCCGATGCCGCGTGCACCACGATGCCCGGCTCGGTGGAGAGCTCGGCGAGCGGCGCGTTCCACACGCGCGCCGCGTTCATCATCATGACGCGCCGCACCTGCGCGCCGAACGTCCGCACGGCGTCCCAGTAACCCGACACGGCATTCGAGCCCGCCGTGTACATGATGCCGCGGCCGGGATTCGCGTACAGCTTGTCGTCCGGGGCCGCCGGAACGATGGTCACGCGGTCCCAGTCCGCATCCATCTCGTCGGCGATGATGCGCGGGATCGCCGTCATCGAGCCCTGGCCCATCTCGACCGCCGGGCTCACGATGTACACCGTGCCGTCGGGGGCGATGGCCACCCACGCGTTGATCTTTTTCGAATCGATGCCGCCGAAGGAGAGCACCGGGCTTGCGAGCACGGTGAACGTGAGGCCGGCCGCGCCGACCATGAATTGGCGCCGCGTCATCGTCAGCATGTCAGGCCTCCTTCGCGGCGCGTTCGATCGCGCGCACGATGCGTGCGTAAGTGCCGCAACGGCAGATGTTCGCGCTCATGTGCTCGACGATCTGCTCGCGCGTGGGATGCGGATTGGCGGCGAGGAGGGCGGCCGCGCTCATGAGCTGGCCGGATTGGCAGTAGCCGCACTGCGGGACGTTCTCCGCGAGCCAGGCGCGCTGCAGCGCATTGAAGCGTCCCGGCGAGAGCCCTTCGATGGTGGTGACCTTGCGGCCCGCGACCTCGGAAATCGGCATGAGGCACGAGAACATCCGCTCGCCGTCGATGTGCACCATGCAGGCGCCGCAGCTGCCCGCGCCGCATCCGAAGCGGGTGCCGGTGAGCTTGAGCTCTTCGCGCAGCACCCAGAGGAGCCTCGTGTCGGCCGGCGCCTTCACGCTCACCGGCTTGCCGTTCAGGATGAAGTCGATCGCCATGGCCGCTCCCGCGAGGGTTGGGCCGGTTACTTTAGCTCAAAGGCACGGCCTCAGCGTCCCACGACATCGGGCTTCAGGCCGCCGAGCATCCCCAGCACCTCGCCCTTCTCCTGGGCGGGCACCTTGAACTTGTCCAGGACGATGCTCGTGTCGTCGGCGAGCGCGTTGAAGTCCGCGTCGCTCAGGTGCATGCCGGTGTGCGCCGAGGCCATGTCCTTGCCCTTGTACTGGCAGGGGCCGCCGCTCGCCTGGCAGAGGAAGTCGACGAGCTGGCCGGCGAAGGCTTCGGGGCGCGTCTTCGTGAAATGGCGGTTGATGCGCGCATCGGCGGCGACGACGTTCCAGAGCTCCGCGACGACGGCGTCGAGCGCCGGCTTTCCGCCGAGGCGTTCGTAGAGGGACTTCGCGGGGGATTCGGCGTAGGCGCTGGCGCAGGCGAAGGTGCAGGCGGCAAGCAGGACGGCGGCGCGACGGGAAAGGCTGCTCATGAGAAGGCTCCATGGAAGAAGGGAAAGGCACGCGGATTCTTCCCGCTCGCCGTTTGCGCATCAGTGACTTTGGTTCCAAAGCCGAGCCATTGCCCCGTTGACCCAGGGCAATCCCCGCTTAGGCCGGATCAAAGGGCATTTCAACCGTTTTCGGTATATGTTTGTCACGAGAGCGGCCCCTCATGCGCCCCGTCATCTGCCTCAACATGATCGTGAAGGACGAGGCGCCGGTCATACGCCGCTGCCTCGAGTCCGCGCGCCCGTTCGTCGATCGCTGGGTCATCGTGGACACGGGCTCCGCCGACGCGACGCGCGAGATCGTGCGGGAGACGCTGCGCGACCTGCCCGGCACGCTGCACGAGAGGCCCTGGCGCAACTTCGGCGAGAACCGCACCGAGGCGTTGCGGCTCGCGGAGCGAGAGGCCGATTACCTGCTCTTCATCGACGCGGATGAAATGTTGCGCGCGCCCGCGCCCTTCGCGTGGCCCGCGCTCACCGCGGACGCCTGCTTCCTGCCGGTCGAATACGGCGATTGCGTATACAGCCGCTGCGCGCTCGTCTCCACGCGGCTCGAGTGGCGATGGATCGGCGTGCTGCACGAATATCTGACCTCGAAGCCCGAGGCGCGCAAGACGACGCTCGACGAGCCGCACATCCTCGTCTCGCACGACGGCGCACGGGCACGCGATCCGCAGACGTACCTGAAGGACGTCGCGATCCTCGAAGCGGCGCTCGCCGCGGATCCGCAGGACACGCGCAATGCGTTCTACCTCGCGCAAAGCTATCGCGACGCGGGCTTGCTCGAGAAGAGCGTGGCCGCCTACCTGCATCGCGCCGGCATGGGCGGCTGGGAGGAAGAGCGCTGGTTCTCGCTTTACCAGGTGGCGCGCATCATGGAGCGGCTCGGCAAGGAGCCCGCCGCCATCGTCGAGGCGTACCTCACCGCGTACGAAGAGCGGCCTTCGCGCGCCGAGCCGCTCTACCACCTTGCGCGCTTCCATCGCGAGCGCCGCCAGTACGCGCGCGCGCTGCTCTTCGCGCAGCAGGGACTCGCCGTTCCGATGCCTGCCGACATGCTCTTCGTCGAGCGGGACGTGTATCGCTGGCGGCTGCTGGACGAGGCCGGCACCGCCGCGTATTACGTGGGCGCGAAAGCCGTCGGCCGGCGCGCCATCGAGCAGCTCCTGGCCCCGGGCGTCGCGCCCGAGAGCGAACGCGCGCGCATCGCGGCGAATCTCGCGTTCTACGCGTGAGGTCCGCGTTGTGCACGCTCGCGTCGTCGCGCGGCGACCGTCGCTTCGTCTTTCGCGACAGCGGCTTAGCGGCCGCGCTGCGTGCGCGCGTCGCTCGATGGCGTCATTCCGCGCGAAGAATCGCTCCCGCCACGCCGGCTTACCCTTCGCGAACGCTCGCGTGGCACGGCAGTTGCTCCTTTCCCGCCTCGAGCATCGACCAGGACAGGAGCAACGCCATGCAAAGCATCACGAGCGGCGCCGTGCCGGTGAAGAACCTCGATCCGCGCTCCCTGGCGATGGATACCGAACCTTCGTATCGCGTCCGTCGCGCGACCGGCACGGTGGTGCAGGTACAGGCGCCCGCTCGCGACATCCTGCGGGTTCGCGTGGCGGTGGACGGCGCGCCCTTCATGTTCGCGCCCGGGCAGCACGCGGACGTGTCCTTCAACGGTTGCGTGCCGCGCCAATACGCGATGGCGAATCGCCCCGGCGACCCGCTGCTGGAGTTCCATGTGCCCTGCACCCCGGTTGCACCGGACGGTTTCGTGGCGACCGCGCCATGCGACGGAGCGCTCGTGCGATTGCTGGGACCGTACGGCATCGCATTCCGGCGCAGGCACGCGGGCGAGCCCATGCTCCTCATCGCGGCCGATTCCGGCCTCGCGGCGATCAAGTCGATCCTGCTCTCCGCGCTCGCCGATGCGGGCGACGATATCGGCCCGATCCACCTGTATCACGGCGTGCGCGAAGCATGCGACCTCTACGATGGCGACCTGCTCGCGAACGCGGGCGGTGGCGTGGTGCATTACGTGCCGACCGTGCTCACGCCGTCGATCGAGCGCGTGTGCCGCCACGGCTCGCTGGTGCAGGCGATCGAGAGCGATTTTCCGGCGCTCGCGGGATTCAAGGTGCATCTCGCCGGACCGCGTGCCCTCGTCGAGGAGTGCGCTGACACGGCAGTTCGTCTCGGTGCGCGCGAGGAAGACCTGTACGCCCACCCGTTCGACGCGCCGCGCGAGGGCATCGCCACGACGCCGAAGGCAGGCGGCGGGGGGCTCTTGCGGGCGATCTTCCGCGGTTGACCGGAGGGTCGGGCGGCGCTGCCTGCTAGGCGCCGAACAGCGGCCGATGGCGCGAGGTCACGCCGCAGGTCGGTGCCAGCGGCGTGGGGCAATGCGAGCAGCGCATGGCGCCCACGTCGTAGCCCATGCGTTCGCAGAGATCCTTGAGGCTGCGGGCGAGCTCGCACGATTTGATCATCGCCTCCTCGAGGGAAGGCGCCACTTCCCGCTTGAAGGGCAGCACGGCGCCGCGCTGGTCACGGCCGGGCAATGCCGACGCGAGGATCAGGAAAGGCTCGCCGGGCTTCGACGGATAGAACACGCTCGAGCGGATGTCCATGTCGCCTGTCCACAAGGCTTGCGAATCGCGCCAATGGGTCGATCATGGCGGCGTCGGCGGTGGTTCTCTGTCTTGCGCGTCACAATCAATGCTGCAATTGTAATCCCGGGCGATCGCTCGTGAATACTCGGCTGCGCATCGGTGATAATGGGACGGCCATGCCTTCGGACCGCCTCACCGTATTCATCATCGACGACGACGCCGCGGTGCGCGACTCGCTCGCGTTGCGGCTCGGCATCGAGGGTTACCGCACCGCGCTTTTCGCGGACGCCGAGGCGTTTCTCTCGGCCGTCGACCGGGGCGCGGGCGGATGCGTCGTGGCGGATGTCAAGTTGCCGGGGGCGAGCGGGCTCGAGCTGCAGGCGGAGCTGCAGCGCCGCGGCATCGTGATGCCCGTCGTGATCATCACCGCGCATGGCGACGTCGCGAGCGCGCGCACGGCGTTCCAGGCCAAGGCGATCGACTTCCTTCCGAAGCCCTTCGACACGATGCAGCTCCTCAGTGCCGTGTCGACGGCCTTCGAGCGCGAGGAGGCGCGATTGAAGGGCGAGGCGCAGCGGCGCGAGGAAACCTCGAAGCTCTCGCGGCTCACCGCCCGCGAGCGCGAGGTCCTGGACCGCGTCGCCGAAGGGCTGCACGCCAAGGAGATCGCCGCGAGGATGGGCATCAGCCCCAGGACCGTCGAGGTCCACAAGGCGCGGATCATGGAGAAGCTGGACGCGCGCAACGTGGCCGAGCTGGTGAGGCTCGCCGTGCGCGGGTCGCCCTGAAAAAACCAAAACGCCACCCGAAGGTGGCGTCCTGGTAGCCGGGGGAGGGCGTTTTACTTCAGGTGGCATTGCGTGCAGATGTAGCCGCCGGGGCTGCGG
Organism: Usitatibacter sp.; assembly: GCA_035719385.1. Lineage (GTDB taxonomy): Bacteria > Pseudomonadota > Gammaproteobacteria > Burkholderiales > Usitatibacteraceae > Usitatibacter. The sequence continues at coordinate 158 of DASTGG010000143.1, read as the reverse complement.
TCGGCGCCCGCAAGCTTTCCGGTCAGCAGCATAGCGTCCTTCACGCGCGCGCCGTTATGAACGTCGTGGCAGGAGGTGCACTCGATGCCGGTCCTGCCCGCGAGCACGCCTGCCGTGATGTTGCCGCCGCCGTCGTCGGTGAAGAGGCGGATTTTGTT
>DASTGG010000142.1:0-2734 GCA_035719385.1 Usitatibacter sp. | reverse complement strand
GCATCGTCACGCGGCACGGCCGCACGCTCTCGCCCGCCGCGGCGGTGCTGGTCGATACGCGGCGCGCGGTGGCGCGGGGATTCAGTCCGAATGCGGCGCCGCGATCGCGTCGATCCGCTGCATCACGTCGTTCGTGAGGCGCGCGGCCACGTCCGCCGCCTTGAGGTTCTCGTTCACCTGCGATACGCGCGAGGCGCCGGTGATCACCGTGGACACGTGCGGGTTGCGCAGGCACCAGGCGATCGCGAGCTGCGCGGTAGTGCAATCGAGGTCGCTGGCGATCGCTTCGAGCTTCGCGACCACGGCGTTGCGCCCCGGATCGGTGAGGCGCTCGACGAGGAACTTCATGCGCGGAATGGCCGCGCGGCTGTCTTTCGGCACGCCGCCGCGGTACTTGCCGGTGAGCAGGCCGGAGGCGAGCGGGCTCCACGTCGTGAGACCCAACCCGAGGTCGTCGTAGAGGCGCGCGTATTCGACCTCGACGCGGTGGCGATGGAAGAGGTTGTATTCGGGCTGCTCCATCACGGGCTTGCGCAGGTGATGGCGCTCCGCGACCTGCCAGGCGGAGGCGATGTCCGCCGCGCTCCATTCGGAAGTGCCCCAGTAGAGCGCCTTGCCGCGCTCGATCATGTCGTGCATCGCCCACACCGTTTCCTCGATCGGGGTGCCGGGGTCGGGGCGATGGCAGAAGACGAGATCGACGTAGTCGAGCTGCAGGCGCCTGAGCGAGCCGTCGATCGCGTTCATGAGGTACTTGCGGTTGAGCGTGTTCTTCTCGTTGGGCCCGTCGCTGATGCCCCAGAAGAACTTGGTCGAGACCACGTAGCGCAGGCGCGGCCAGGCGAGCTGCTTCAGGATCTCGCCCATGATCTCCTCGCTCTTGCCCGCGGCATACACCTCGGCGTTGTCGAAGAAGTTGACGCCCTGGTCCCACGCGGCCGCCATGCACTCGCGGGCACCCGCGACGTCCAGCTGGTTGCCGTACGTGACCCAGGAGCCCAGTGACAGCTCGGAGACTTTCAGGCCGCAGCGGCCGAGGCGGCGGTAGTTCATGGATGAATTGGATAAATGGGGTCAGACTCCATTTTCGGTAATTCAGGTTCGGCGCATTGTAGAACCTGAATTACGCGAAATGGAGTCTGACCCCATTAATTGCGGTTCAGCGGAGCGAGCGGATGAGGCCTTCGAGCGTCTTCGGCTCGACGGGCTTGACGAGGTGGCGGTCGAAGCCGGCTTCCCGCGAGCGCAGCTTGTCCTCTTCCTGGCTCCAGCCGGTGAGCGCCACGATGAGCGGATCGGCGCCGCCGGGTCGCGCTCGGATCTGCGTGCAGGCATCGTAGCCGTTGAGCTTCGGCATGCCGATGTCGAGCAGGATGGCATCCGGATGGAAATCCTCCGCGAGCTTCACCGCTTCCTCGCCGTCGCGCGCCACGCACACCTCGTTGCCCATGACCTCGAGCATGATCTGCAGCGTCTCGGCGGAGTCCGCGTTGTCGTCGGCCACCAGGATGCGACGTGACGGGCCGAGCGGCGCGCGAGTCGCTTCCGGTTTCGGCGCCTTCACCGTGGCCTCGACCCGCGCCGGCAGCCGCACCGTGAACTCGCTGCCCTTGCCGCGGCCTTCGCTGCGCACCTCGATCGTGCCGCCGTGCATCTCGACCAGGCGCCGGGCGATGCTGAGGCCGATGCCCAGTCCGCCCTGCGCGCGCTCGAGCGAGCGGTCCACCTGCGTGAAGATCTCGAAGACGCGCGATTGCATCTCGGGCGGGATGCCGACGCCGTTGTCGCGCACGCTCACCACGGCGTGCCCATCCTCGTATTTCGCGTCCAGCTCGATGCGCCCGCCCGCCTCGGTGTATTTCGCGGCGTTGTTGAGCAGGTTGGAGAACACCTGCGACAGGCGCGCGGCATCTCCATGCACCACGATGCGCTCCGGCGGCACGCGCGCCGTGAGCGAATGGCCGCGCTCGCCCATGAGCGGCTGGCTCGCCTCGGCCGCGGTGCGCAGCACGGCAGCGATATCGACGTCCGCGGGGCGCAGCTCCATCTTGCCGCGGCTCACGCGGCTCACGTCCAGCAGGTCGTCCACGAGCCGCACCATCTGCCCGAGCTGGCGCTGCATCATGCCGCGCGCCTTCTCGATGCGCTCCGCATCGCCGCTCGCGAGCCGCATCACTTCCAGCCCGTTGCGAAGCGGCGCGAGCGGGTTGCGCAGCTCGTGCGCGAGGGTCGCGAGGAACTCGTTCCTGCGGCTGTCGAGCTCGCGCAATTGGCGCTCGGTGCCTTCGAGGACCCCCACGCGCGCCTGGGCCGCGTCGCGCTGCGTCTCGGCGGAAGCGAGGCGCAACCTCTCCACGCCCTGGGATACGTTCGCGGCGAGCAACCCGATGAACCGCTCGAAGTCCGCATCCAGCTCGCGATACGGATTCAGCGCGGCCACGAGCAGCACGCGCGCGCCGTTGCCGGCCCGGCCCGCGGGCACGACGACCGCTTCGCGCGGCGCACGATCCCACGGACCGCGTGGCAAGTGGCCGAACCGCGGATCCTCGAGGCTCACGCGCCGGCTGCCCGAGCCGGCCAGCCCTTCACGAAACGGCCAGGGCGACACGTCGCCGACCATCACGGCTTCGGGAAGCGCCTCGCAGCCCGACGGCACGCCCGCGCTCGCGGCGAGCCGCGCTTCGCGGCCATCCGGATCCACGACGTAAGCACCGGCGAACGGACTATCGCTGGC
>DASTGG010000141.1:0-2701 GCA_035719385.1 Usitatibacter sp. | reverse complement strand
CATGTTGCAGATCGTCATCCGGCCTTCCATCGACAGCGCCGCGATCGCGCTGCCGCCAAACTCGATCGCGTGACCAGTGCCGCCCGCGGTGCCGATCTTGCCGATCACCGCGAGCGCCAGGTCCTTCGCCGTCACCCCGGGCGGAAGCAGGCCGTCGGCGCGGATCAGCATCGACTTCGCCTTCTTGGTGAGCAGGCACTGGGTGGCGAGCACGTGCTCGACTTCGGAGGTGCCGATGCCGAACGCGAGCGCCGCGAACGCGCCATTGGTGCTCGTGTGCGAGTCGCCGCAGACGACCGTCATGCCCGGCAGCACCGCGCCCTGCTCCGGCGCGATCACGTGGACGATGCCCTGGCGGCGGTCCTTCATGCCGAAATAGGTCTTCACGTGGAACTTGTCCACGTTCTTGTCGAGCGTCTCGACCTGCAGGCGCGAGATGGGATCGGCGATGCCCGCCTCGACGCGGTTGGGCGTGGTCGGGACGTTATGGTCGGCGGTGGCGATCACCGACTCGATGCGCCACGGCTGGCGATGGGCGACCTCGAGGCCCTCGAAGGCCTGCGGGCTCGTGACCTCGTGGACCACGTGGCGGTCGATGTAGAGGAGCGCGGTGCCGTCGGGCTCCTCGCGAACGAGGTGCGAGTCCCAGAGCTTTTCGTAGAGGGTGCGTGGCATGGTGCAGGGCGGCGATGCAAACCGAAATTATACCGACCGGCAATCCCTAGATCACCACAACGTGCTTCTTCTGCGCTCCTCTCACAGCGGCGAAGGGAATCGCCTGGTCGAGCGTGACCAAACGACCGCCATGGGAAACGGCGAGGGCGAGGAGGTACACATCCGTGAGCTGGCCGGGGCCGTGGATGCGGGTCGCATCGATGATGTCTTCGTCCAGGAGGCTCGCATCATCCGGCCAGAACTCGTGGGCTCGATGGTGCGTCGCCTGCCGCAGCCGCTCCACCAGGTTCAGCACCGGCATGCGCTCGGGATAGCTCGGTTGCGACATCACACGAATGCACCCGTTCTGGGTGATGGGACAGCTCGCCCAGCCGCCATCGCCGTGCTCCTCGAACCAGCGCATCGCGGGCGCGTGCAGCGAGTGATTCGCGTCGAACAGTGCGACAAGCACGTTCACGTCCAGGAGTGCCCGCATCAGTACGCGTCGCCCTCGCGCAACTTGTTGACGAGCTCATTGGTCACGACGGCGGTCCCGCGCTTGGGAAAAGGCCGGATTCCGTAGACCGACCGCGGCTCGCCTGCCTTCTGCACAGCCCCCGTCGGCGCCGTCAGCGCGGCACGTGCGAGCTCCGAGATCACCTCCCCGGCAGTCTTGTTCTCGCGACGCGCGCGCTCCTTCGCCGCCTGGAGGACGTCCTCATCGATGTCGAGCGTGGTGCGCATGCATCAGATGCTATTGCATCACGCATCTGATGTCAACACCGTGGCACTCCGGTGGGCTGGGTTAAGCTGCCCTCATGCCTACCCCCCACGAAACCCAAAGCATGGCGGTGTTCTGCGACTTCGAGAACGTCGCGCTCGGCGTGCGCGAGGCGAAGTACGCGCAGTTCGACATCGGCAAGGTGCTGGAGCGGCTGCTCCTCAAGGGCAGCATCGTCGTCAAGAAGGCGTACTGCGACTGGGACCGCTACAAGGAATTCAAGGCGCCCATGCACGGCGCCTCGTTCGAGCTGATCGAGATCCCGCACGTGCGCCAGTCGGGCAAGAACTCGGCCGACATCCGCATGGTGGTCGATGCGCTCGACCTCTGCTACACGAAGGCGCACGTGGACACGTTCGTGATCGTGAGCGGCGACTCGGACTTCTCGCCGCTGGTGTCGAAGCTGCGCGAGAACAACAAGACCGTGATCGGCGTGGGCGTTAAGAAGTCGACCTCGGACCTGCTCGTGGCCGCGTGCGACGAGTTCATCTACTACGACGACCTCGTGCGCGTGGAAAAGCCGCGCCGGCGCAAGCCCCAGGCAGCTCCCGCGCCGGCGCCCGCCACCGCGCACAAGCGCAAGTCGGCTGCGAGCCCGCCGTCGCATGCCGAGCCCGTCGAACCCTCCGCGCCGCCGGACGCCAAGGTGAACGAAGCCCTCGAACTCATCCGTGCCACCGTGGAGGCGCTGATCGACGAGCGCGGGGAAGACGAGCCGGTGTGGGGCTCGATGGTCAAGCAGACGCTCAAGCGCCGCAAGCCGGGCTTCAACGAGCGCTATTACGGCTTCGGCTCGTTCAACGAGCTGCTCGAGGAAGCGCGCGCGCGCGGCCAGCTCGAGCTCGAACGCGACGCGAAATCCGGCGGCTACATCGTTCGGCCGGTGTAAGTCAGCGCGGCCGCTGCAAACCGCACGTCATCCCGGCCGCTGCAATCGCAGCGATGGGCCGGGACCCAATCAGGATCACTTCACTCGCAGCAGCGCCTGCAGCTCTCTTCCCAGGCAAGGGCGAAGCTCGGCGAAGAAAGCGGCGTGTTCGCAGTCGCGCACGAACGAGGCGGCAATGACGTGGCGCGTTTCGCGGTCCGCCTCGCCCGCCGCATGATCCAGCACGCGCAGAATCGCCTCGACCTCCTCGCGGTGCTCGAGCCGTTCGCGCGGGGTGGCCGCCGCGAGGCAATCGCGCACGCGCGCGAGGACGTCGCCCATGAAGACGTGCGGCACGAGCGATCCCAGCTTGCGCACGTGCAGGCGCCGCGCCTCGG
>DASTGG010000140.1:0-24731 GCA_035719385.1 Usitatibacter sp. | reverse complement strand
CTTTCGATGGTGGAACGCGGAAGAATCTCCAGCGTCTCGATGCTAGGCCGTTGCGACGGAATGTTCTGTGCGCTGGCGGACATAGGAGCCCGGTCCGGATCGGAGGTTTGGCCGAAATCAACCGGCGTGGCGGGGAGGGGTGTAGATTCGTGAGCCTCTCTTGCCGACGCTCGGAGCCGCCGAAAAATGCCAGCGCGCCACAGGGAATGGCACCGCACGGACCGCATCGGCTGGCTGCGCGCCGCCGTATTGGGCGCCAACGACGGCATCGTTTCGACGGCGAGCCTGATCGTCGGCGTAGCGGCCGCGCACGGGACGCACGCCAGCGTGATGATCGCCGGCATCGCCGGCCTCGTCGCGGGAGCGATGTCCATGGCGGCGGGAGAGTACGTGTCGGTCCGCTCGCAGGCGGATTCGGAGCAGGCGGCGCTCGACATGGAGCGCGTGGAGCTCGAAACCGACGTCCCGGGCGAGCGCCGCGAGCTGGCGGCGATCTACGTGCGCCGCGGCCTCGATCCGGAGCTGGCGAAGCAGGTTGCCGAGCAGCTCATGGCCCATGACGCCCTGGGTGCGCATGCGCGCGACGAGCTCGGCATCTCGGAGACGTTGAGCGCGCGTCCGATCCAGGCCGCGTTCACGTCGGCGGCCAGCTTCGCGGTCGGCGCAGCCATGCCCCTGGTGGCGGTCGCCCTGGTCCCCGCTGCGACCCTGATCCCCGTCGTTTCCGTCACGTCGCTGGTGTTCCTCGCGATCCTCGGCGGGCTGGCCGCGCGGGTGGGCGGCGCGAACGTGAAGATGGGCGCGATTCGCGTGACCTTCTGGGGCGCGCTCGCCATGGGCCTCACCGCGGGCGTCGGGGCCCTGTTCGGAACGGTGGCCTGAGAACGCGCTCCGCTCTGTGCGCCACCGGACGGACTGCGGCAAAGATCGCGTGGGAGAATCGGTTCTTCGAAAGGAAGCCCGATGGTGTCCTCCCGCTTCGGCGTATGCTGCGGCATGGCAATTTCATGAAGATCATCGCGCTGGCGATGATTCTCGGCGGTTTCGCGCTTGGCGCCTTCGGGCTCCATGCCATGAGCGCCGCGAGCGCCGACATGTCGCGCTTCCTGTCGGAGGCGCCTGATCGCACGCCCTGGATCCTGATGCTCGGCATCGCCGTCCTCGGCGCGGGTTTGGCGACGCTCTTCCTGGCATTCAGGAAGGCCGACGATTGAGGGTCGAAACAGGGAGCTCGTGCATGGAAGCGTACGGCGCGGTCGCGCCGCCTCGTGAGCTGGACAGGTGGGAATCGGATGCGAAATACCGCACGCTCTTCGATTCCATCGACGAGGGCTTCTGCGTCATCAAGGTGCTCTTCGACGCGGCCGGCACGCCGGTTGACTACGTGTTCCTCGAGACCAACCCGAGCTTCGAGCGCCAGACCGGGCTCGTCGCCGCGCTCGGCCGGTCCATGCGGGCGCTGGCGCCAGCGCACGAAGAGCACTGGTTCAGGACCTATGGCGACATCGCCACGACCGGCGAGGCGATCCGCTTCGACGCGCCGGCACAGGCGCTCGGGCGCTGGTACGACGTGTATGCGTTCCGCGTGGGCGAGCCCTCGCAGCACCTCGTCGCCATCCTTTTCAACGACATCTCGCAACGCAAGGCCCTCGAGCAGGCGCTCGAGAGCCGCAACGCACGCCTGCGCGAGGCGGACGTGCGCAAGGACCGTTTCCTTGCCACCCTGGCGCACGAGCTGAGGAACCCGCTGGCGCCGCTCATGATCGCCGCCGAGCTCCTCGGCCGCGACAATCTCAGCGCGCGGCAACTGGGGCAGACACGCGATGTCATCCGTCGCCAGGTCGGCCACATGTCGCGGCTGCTCGACGACCTGCTCGACGTGGCCCGCATCACGCAGGGCAAGCTCGTGCTGCGCAAGCAGGGCGTGCCGCTCACCGAGGTGATCGACAGCGCCATGGAGGCCGTCAGGCCGCTCATGGAGCGCAAGCAGCATGCCGTCGCCGTGCATCTCGATCCGGCGATCGGGATAGTCGACGTCGATCCGGTGCGCTTCTCGCAGGTCGTCGCGAACCTGCTCACCAACGCGGCGAAGTACACGGATCCGGGCGGTCGCATCGTGCTGCGCACGCGCGCCGAGCCGGAAGCGTTCGTGCTGGAAATCGAGGACAACGGCATCGGCATCCGCGGCGACGCGCTCCCGGACCTGTTCGTCATGTTCTCCCAGGTGGCCGACGGCGCCGATCGCACCGAGGGCGGGCTCGGAATCGGGCTCTCGATCGTCAAGGGGCTGGTGGAGCTGCATGGCGGCAGCGTGCAGGCCGAGAGCGCCGGGGCCGCGGAGGGCAGCACTTTCCGCGTGCGCATGCCCCCGTCGCGGACCCGGGAGATGGCCGTCGCGAACACCGTCGCGCGGCAAGCCGTCGCGCGCCGGCGGGTCCTGGTGGCCGACGACAATCGCGACGCGGCCGACACGATCGGCATGTTGATCGGGGACCTCGGGCACGAGGTGCGCGTCGTGTACGACGGCCAGGCCGCCGTGTCCGCGGCCCGCATCTTCCATCCCGACATGGCGCTGCTGGACATCGGCATGCCGAAGATGGACGGCTGCATGGTCGCAAGGGCATTGCGCGAAGAGCCGTGGGCCGGGTCGCTCCTGCTCGTGGCCGCGACCGGATGGGGCGACGCCGAGTCGCGCAGGAAGGTGTTCGCCGCCGGCTTCGATGAGCACCTCACCAAGCCTGTGAGTCCCGACGACCTGGAGCGGCTGCTCGAGGGCGACCGCAGCGCGCGCTGAGTCAGGCGTCGCGGCGGCGGCGGGCCGGGCCGATCTCGTCCAGCCTTGCGAGCGCGGCGTGAAGGATCTGCCGCATCGCCGAGCGCGCGGGCTGCGCCATGTCCGCAGCCACTTCCATGCGTCGCGCCCAATGCTCGACGTCCTCGCGCGAGTGCAGCCGTCGTGGCGTGTGCTGCGCGGGCAGCTTTCGCAGCTCCGCATGCGGGATCCGGCTCACGGCGAGCAACACGATCTCGATCACCGCGCGCGCATCCTCGGCACGCCGCATGGCGATCTCCCACTCCTCATGGGCTCCCGGGCCCGTCGCGCGGCCCGACCCGTCGTCGTACAGGGCGCGCAGCTCTACCCAGCGGCGGGACCGGATCATCGTGCCGACCCGCAACCAGCGTGCGCCAGCGCACACACCAGACCGGATGGGTGCACAATGCGCACATGGTTGACCGCAAGAAGGGCCCGCTGAAGGGCGATCAGCCGTCGAAGAACCACTTGTTGGGCATGCTGCCGGAGGCGGCGCTCAAGCGGCTGGAAAAGAAACTCGAGCTGGTGGAGATGCCGCTCGGGGATGTGGTGTACGAGTCCGGGCGGCCGGTCCACCACGTCTATTTTCCGACCGACTGCATCGTTTCGCTTCTTTACGTGCTCGAGAACGGTTCCTCCGCGGAGATCGCCGTGGTGGGCAATGAAGGGGTGGTGGGGGTGTCGATCTTCATGGGCGGCGAGACCACGCCCAGCCGTGCCGTGGTGCAGAGCGCGGGCCGCGCCTTCCGGCTTCCGAGCTCGCTCATGATGCAGGAGTTCCGGCTGGGCGGGCCGATGCAGCACCTGATGCTGCGCTACACGCAGGCGCTCATCACGCAGATGGCGCAGACCGCCGTGTGCAACCGGCATCACTCCGTCGACCAGCAGCTTTGCCGCTGGCTGCTGCTCAGCCTCGATCGCCTCGACTCCTCCAGGATCACGATGACCCAGGACCTGATCGCCAACATGCTCGGCGTGCGCCGCGAAGGCGTGACCGAAGCGGCGGGCAAGCTCCAGAAGGCGGGCGTAATCAGCTACCGGCGCGGCCGTATCGAGGTGCTCGACCGCCCGACGCTCGAGCGGTTGTCCTGCGAGTGCTACGACGTGGTGCGGCGCGAGACCGAGCGTTTGCTGCCCTTCGTTCCGGCTCACTGAGTCCCGACGCGGGGAGCCGCCCGGGATCGCGGCGCTTTCGTATGTATCCAGGTTCATGGCGTGCCCAGCGCGCGCGACATGGCGCGCTCGGAACCAGCCTATCCGCAGGGCGCACCCGCGTCGGTGCGCTGGCGCACGGTAGGGGGCCCGCGCCCTAGGCCGGCCGGATGGGGGGATTCTCGAGCGCGGGCGCGGGCGGCAGCCCCGTCACCTGCAGGATTTCCTTCTCGTCGAGCGTCTCGCGGGCGAGGAGCGCCTCCACGAGGGCGTCGAGCTTCGGCCGATGCGCGCGCAGCAGGCGAAGCGCCTCCTCGTGGCATTCGCCGATGATGCGCTGCACCTCGGTGTCGACGAGCCGCGCGGTCTCTTCGCTCACCGTCTTGTCGACGCCGGGGGAAAACGGCCCGCGCAGGTAGGGATTTTCGGGAGGCGCGAGCTGGACCATGCCGACGGCGTCGCTCATGCCCCAGCGCATGACCATGTTGCGGGCGAGCTGCGTGGCCTGTTCGATGTCGTTCTCGGCGCCGGTCGTGCGGGTTCCGTAGACGACTTCCTCGGCCGCGCGGCCCCCGAGCATGCCGACGATGCGCCCGCGCAGGTACGACTCCGGATAGTTGTAGCGGTCGGTTTGCGGCCGCTGGTACGTGACGCCGAGCGCCTGGCCCCGCGGCACGATCGTCATGCGATGCACCGGGTCGGCGCCCGGCGAGAGCAGCGCGACGAGCGCATGGCCGCTCTCGTGGTAGGCGATGCGCTCGCGGTCCTCGCGGGTGAGGAGCAGCGGCCGCTCCGGGCCGAGCACGATCTTCTCGAGCGCGTCGAGGAAATCCCTCTGTTGCACGTCGTTGCGTTCGCGGCGCGCGGCGAGCAGGGCCGCCTCGTTCACGAGGTTCTTCAGGTCCGCGCCGGAGAAGCCCGGCGTCGTCGATGCGATCTCCTCGAGGTCGACGTCGCCGGAGAGCGGCACCTTGCGCGTGTGCACCTTGAGGATCGCCTCGCGCCCCGACCTGTCGGGCAGGTTCACCACGACGCGGCGATCGAAGCGGCCGGGCCGAAGCAGCGCGCGGTCGAGCACGTCGGGCGAATTGGTCGCCGCGAGCACGATGATGCCTTCGCGCCCGGTGAATCCGTCCATCTCCGTGAGGATCTGCTGCAGCGTCTGCTCCTGCTCGCTGGCGCCGCCGATGGCGACCATGCCGCGCGCGCGGCCGATCGCGTCGATCTCGTCGATGAAGATGATCGCCGGCGCATGCTCGCGCGCCTGCTTGAAGAGGTCGCGCACGCGCGCCGCGCCCACGCCCACGATCATCTCGACGAACTCCGCGGCGCTCATCGAGAAGAACGGCACGCCGGCTTCGCCCGCGACCGCGCGCGCGAGCAGCGTCTTGCCCGTTCCGGGCGCGCCGATGAGCAGCACGCCCTTGGGCGCCGTGCCGCCCAGGCGCGTGTACTTGGCGGGCGACTTCAGGAAATCGACGATCTCGACCAGCTCGCGCTCGGCCTCATCGATCCCGGCCACGTCCTCGAAGGTGACCTTCGCGTCCGATTCGGCGTCGTAGCGCCGCGCGCGGCTCTTGCCGATGCCCAGCAGCCCGCCGGGTCCGCCCAGGCCGCCGCCCTGCGCCGCACGCCGGTACATCCACACGTAGAGGCCGATCAGCAGCAGCGCCGGCCCGAAGCTGTAGAGGAGCGTGCCGAGGAGGCTGCCCTCGCGGATCGGCACGGCGCTGATCTCGACGCCCTGGTCGATCATCAGCTTCTCGAGGCCCGGATCGACGAACGCGGGCAACTCGGTGATGAACGTGTCGCCCGTCCGGCGCGGCGGGCGCGGCGGCAGGCCGCGGCGCGGCGGCGCCTTCGCCTCGTCGGGCGGCGGCCACGTGACGTCCGTCTTGAATCGCCCCTCGACGCTGGTGCCGCGGCTGTAGATCGCCGAGACGTTGCCGCTCGAGACCTCCTGCTTGAAGACGGTGTACGGAATGGTCAGCGGCTCCGTGCCCGGGAAGAGCAGGCGCGCGATCAGGTAGTTGACGAAGAGGACCGCGGCGAAGATGAGCCACGAGCGCCGTGGCGGCATCTTCCAGCCGGTTGCCGGCGGCGGCACGGGTCGGCGGGGATCGGGAGCGGGAGGCATCTCGTTGGCGTTCTTCACGGCCATTATCCCGCTTTGACCGGCGCGGCTGCCGGGCGATCCCTGGCTGCATTCCGCGTCTCGTCACGCGCCTCCCGGCTCACGGCGCGGATGCCCTTGCTGCGACCCCGCGCCGCGCTGTCTTCAGCCCCGCGGCTCTCCGGCCTGGTTCACGGTGATGGTGGCGCCCGGTCGCGCGCTCATCTGCACGCGATGCTGCGTGCCGCGGAAGTCGTAGGTGACGTCCCAGTACGCAGGCGTGCCGCTCGACACGTTCTCGCAGCGGCGCACATCGCGGCCGCCGGCCTCGCCTCCGCGACCGACATTCGAGCCGATGGCGGCGCCCGCGAGCGCGCCCCCGACGGTCGCCACGTCGTTGCCGCGGCCATTGCCCACCTGGTGCCCGAGCACGCCTCCGATGAGCGCGCCGGCCACGCCGCCGCCGATGTTCACATCACCGCGACGCGATTCTCCCGGCTGGTGCTCTACCCAGCAGCGTTCCTCCGGGGTGCCGCGCACCTCGCGCACGGAATCGACGCGCGCTTCGTACATGCGCTCGTTAGGGCGGCGGCGATAATCGTAGGTCGGCGCCGCGAGCGGCTCGGGCGCGTCGTTCTCGTAGCGCGCGCGGGCATCCACGGGGCGCACCGAGGAGATGCGATTTTCCATGCCCATGCCCGCGAGCGATTCGTAGCTGCCGCGCTTGAGCACCACGCAGCGGCCGCCGAAGCGTGCGTCCTCGCACGCTTCCCAGCGTCCCTTCTCGACCACGACCGACGAGGCGCGATCATTGAAACCGATGCGCGAGAAATCGCCGATCCTCTTGTCCGTGGTGAAGGCACGGCCGCGAAAGCCCTCGCCCTCGTAGAACGTGACCTGCGCGAAGGCCTGCGAGGCCAGCAGCAGCGTGGTCGCGCCGAGCGCGATCTTGAGTATCCGGTTCATGGTGTCTCCATCAGGAAGCTTTGCAGCCAGTCATGCAGGTTGCGCCTGGACGAGGCTGTCCGTCTGTACGGTGCGACACACAGGCCCGCGCCGCGACGTCACTGCGTGCCGTCGTACCTCTTGCCGCGGTCGTCCCAGAGCGTCCCGGTCTCATCCACGTAATAGCGAGTCACGCGCTCCACGGGAACCGCAGCGACGGGCGCGGGCGGCGACTGCGCGCGGCGCGCGGGCTCGACCGGCGGCGAGGCGCAACCCGCGGTGAAGGCGGCTGCGGCGACGGCCAGGATCATGCGGATGTGCAGCGGTTCCATGTCGAACCTCACCCTACGGCGCCTTTGCGTCGCGGGTCTGTACGCCAGCGTACTTATCGCAAGCGATGGCGAAAGCGCGCCCGTGCGTGCGCAAGCGCACCGACGCGCGGCGCGCGCAGGCGCAGGATCGTCTCCAGAAACGGAGGCATGGCATGAAGATGAAGCGGATCACGGCGCCCGGCGCTGATCAAGGTAGCAGCGCGCAGGCTCGGCGGGAAAGGCGGGAGATGGGGGTCATGCGGGCGCTCTTCATCACGCGCGAGGCCGAGCGCTACGTCTTCGCCGGCTTCCACTACGATCGCTTCGCCGATGCGGTCGCCCAGGCGCTGCGCTACCTGCGCAAGGATGCGATCGGGGCGACGATCATGCTGCGGCCGCTCGACGCGCAGGCCTAGCCGCAGGATTGCTTCCGGCCGCGGCCGGAAGCTTCCTGGCGCATTCTCGTTCGCGGCGTCGCCCGATCCGCCGGCAGGGACGTGTCCGCGGGAGCCAGCGCGCCGCCTTCGGCTTCCCAACGGCTCAGGCCCGAGCGCTCGCGCGCGCTGCTTCGCGTGAGCAGCGTGCCGAAGGTGCGTGAGGAGCCGATATCGCGTTTGGTCATATGACCCCATCGTACGGGTTGTCGATGACGTGCGTCTGTGCGGTAGCGCTCCATTGGCGAGAGAACACGTTGTTTCGGGCGCTATGTACGGCTGCGCACATACGCACCGTGCGATTGCGCGTATTCAATGGAGCGTGGGCATCCGCCTACGCCGTCGCGCCATCACCTGAAAGGCATGTCATGAAGATTCCAGTCGAAACGAAACCGTTCCTGTGGGGCGTGGGCGCCGGAGCCATCGCATTGGCGTTCGTGGGATTCAACTTCGGCGGTTGGGTGACCGGCGGCAAGTCGGAGTCGGTCGCCTCCCAGCGCGCCAAGGATGCCGTCGTCGTGGCGCTCGCGCCCATCTGCGTGGACAAGTTCCAGCATGCGGGCGATGCCGTCGCCAATAGCGCCGCGCTCAAGAAGACCGAGTCGTGGTCGCAGGCCGAGTTCGTGGAGAAAGGCGGCTGGGCCACCGTGCCCGGACCGGCCAACCCGGACCAGGTCTCGGCGGTCGCGAAGGCCTGCGCGGCGCTGCTCACCGCGTGACCGGGCGCTCCAACGCCGTTACGCGAACGGCGGGATAATCGCCGGGTCCATCGACCCTCTCGAAGGAGGCACGTATGCAGATCACGGACATCCTCGCCCGGACGGGCGGGCTCGAATCGATGGCGCGGGAGCTGGGAGTGAGCGAGGACGACGCGGCGAAAGGCGCCGCGGCGCTCGCGCCGGCGATCCTGGGCGGATTCCAGAAGCAGGCCGAAACGCAACCGGCGGGAGCCGAGGGTCTCGGCGGCCTGCTCGGCAAGCTGGGCGGCGGCGGCCTCCTCGATAACGTGTTGTCGCCGCAACCCACGGACGTGAGCCGTGGCGAGAACGTCCTCGGCCACATATTCGGCTCGAAGGACGTGAGCCGCGCCGTCGCCGGCAACGCCGCATCCCAGTCCGGGCTCGATCCGTCGCTGCTCAAGAAGATGCTGCCGTTCCTTGCGATGATGGTCGCGGGCTACATGTCCAAGCAGCAAGGCACGGGCGACCCGCAGCAGGCCGCGCCGTCAGGCGGCGGGTTGGGTGGCCTCCTGGGGGGCCTCCTCGGCGGTCACGGCTCGGGTGCCGCGCCAGGCGGCGGTGGAGGACTCGCCTCGATGCTCGGCTCGAACGGCGACGGCAATCCCCTCGATGACATCCTGAAGGCCGTCGGCAAGATCGGGCGCTGAATCCGTCTCCCACAACTCCATGGAGGAAACACATGAGTGACGACATGCCGGACTTCTCGAACGTCCAGGGCGGGTCCAGCTCCACCGCGGCGAAGGAATACGTCGTCGTCGCGGGCGACAGCCTGTCGAAGATCGCCAAGCGCGAATATGGCGATGCGAACGCGTGGCAGCGCATCTTCGAGGCGAACAAGGACGTCATCAAGGATCCGAACAAGATCTACCCGGGCCAGAAGCTCAAGATCCCGCCGAAGTGATCGCGCGACACCTCCCCAACGACAGAAAGGAAGCGCTCGTCATGACACGCCACCTCATCCCCGCGATCGCCGTGTCCTTCGCCCTCGCGCTCGTCGCATGCGGCAAGAAGGAGGAAGCCGCGAAGGCGCCCCCGCCGCCGCCGCCGCCCGCCGCGGCGCCGCAACCGGCTCCGCAGGCCGCTCCTGCCGGAGTGACGGTATCCAACGTGACCGTCGGCAAGGCCATCGGCGCCGACAAGAAGGTCTCGGCCGCGACCGACTCGTTCGCCAAGGGCGACACGATGTACGCCTCCATCGACACCACCGGCTCGGGCAGCGCCAAGCTCGACGCCAAGTGGACCTATCACAAGGGTGACAAGGCGACGACCGTGAAGGAAGAGAGCATGACGATCAACGCGACCGGCCCCGCGACCAACGAGTTCCACGTGAGCAAGCCCGACGGCTGGCCGGCCGGCGACTATGAAGTGGAGATCCTGCTGGACGGCAAGCCGGCCGGAACGCGCAAGCTGACGGTCAAGTAGTCGCGCGTCCTGGCTTCACGCCGCGGCCGGCAAGGCCGCGGCCTGGCCGGTCTTTTCGGACCGGAGGGGAATGCGGATCGTGAAGGTGGTGCGCCGCTCCGACGACTGCGCCTCGATGGTTCCGCCGTGCCCCTGGGCGATCTCGCGCGCGATGAACAGGCCCAGCCCGGGACGCGCGGGGCCGTTGGGTCGGGAATCGGCCGCCTTGGCCCGGCGCAGCGGATCGAAGATCACTTGCAGCGCGTCGGCGGGAATCGCGGGGCCTTCGTTGCTCACATCGATCGTGAGCGAGCCGTCGCTCTTGCGCGCGACGAGCTCGATGACGCTTCCCCGCTTTCCGTGCTCGATCGCGTTGCCGAGCAGGTTGGTGATCGCCTGTTGCAGCCTGGCCGGGTCCACGCGCGCGTGGAGATCCTTGGCGGTCTCCATCCGGAAGCTGCGCTGCGGGTGGCCGGCCATGACCTCTTCGAGCGATTCGCGCACGATGGCCTCGACGTTGGCAGCGACGGCGTTGATGGGGAAGACCCCGCCCAGGCTCGTGCGCGTGTACTCGAGCAAGTCGCGAATCATCTGGCTCATGCCGAGCACGCTTGCGCGGATGCGCGCGAGCGCGGCCGCCCGCGCCGCTTCCGTCTGCGTCTCGTCGGCCAGCGTGCCCACGCTCGCGGACACCGCCTGCAGCGGGCTGCGAAGGTCGTGTCCCAGCACCGCGACCAGCGTGTCGCGGGAACGCCCCACGTCGTCCGAGAACCGCGCCACGGATTCGGCGAGCGCCTGGTCGATCGCCTCGTTGAACCGCGTCATCTGCGAAACGGCGTGCGCGCTCGCATCGCCGCCGTGCTCGGACCACATCCGAAGCACGCTCGCTCGCAGCGCCCGGTATTCGGCGAAGAGCTGCCGCAGGTCGAAGCCGGCAGTGTGCCTCAACGAGCCATGGACGGCCGCCGCGGTGTCGATCTCTTCGCTGTCCTCGGTGCCCCGGGACTTGGAGTCGCTCTCGGCCGCGGTCTGCGGCACGACGATGTCCTTCGCGACGGCCTCGAGGATCTGCCGCGCATGGTCGCGAAGCGCGAGGCTGTCCATCGTCGCCGCCGACGGCAGGAGGGTCCTCGCGAATCTTTCCCATTCCGCGAGGATGGCGTCGAGGTTGGTGGTGATGAAGCTGGAGAGGTTCATGCTGGCAGGGTGCGCCGCACGGCCGTCGAGGTCTGTACGGTGCGACACATAGCGCGTCTCCTCAGAGGGTGAATCGGGGGAGGTCGATCGTCACCACGCATCCGACCGGCGGCGCGTCGCGCACGCCGAGCATCCCCCCATTCGCTTCCACGCTGCGCTTCACCAGCGACAGTCCGAGCCCCCCGCCGGAGCGGTGCGCGCCCGGGCGAATCATCTCGTCGGCCATCCCGGCCGGCAGGCCGCCGCAGCTGTCGGCCACCTCGATCAGGACGCGCTCGCCGCCGGCGTGCGCGTACAGGGACACTTCGCCGTCCTCGTGGCTGAACCTGAACGCGTTCTGCAGCAGGTTTCCCACCGCGGACGCGAGCACGTCACGATCACCCCGGAGAGCGAGCCCCGGATCGACGTACGCGACCGTGATGGCGCAGCGGGCGAAGCGGGCCTCGAGCGCCGCGGCCATCCCCACATCCCTGATGAAATCGGCGAGCGAGAACGTCGCGAGTCGCGGCCCCGGCGAAGGTGTCGCGCGGACCTCCATCAGCGAGCGGTGGATCAGCTTGCGCAGGCGGATGATGCTGCGGTCGAGCACCGCGCCGGTCGCGCCGAACAGTCCGACGTTACCGGCCTTGATGGCCGTGAGCGCGAGGGTCGCGGTATCCACCTGGTTGCGCAGCTCCTGGGCGAGCTGGGCCAGCCGCTCGATCTCGGTGTGCAGGTCGCGGTCGGCGATGAAGCCCTGGCTTTCCGAGGAGAACTCGGTGACCGCGTCGGCGATGGCGTTGTCGAGCGCCTGGTTCAGGACCTGGAACTCCGCCACTTCGATGGCCACGGCGTGCTCGCCCGCGAGCTCCATGATGGCCTGGCAGAGGTCCCCGTAGTCGTGAACGACCTGGTCGATGCTGAAGTGGTTGCGGAGCAGCTCCGCGCCGTGGCGCGTGGCACTGAGGCCCATTTCACGTCGCGCGAGCGCCTCGCCGGGCGACGAGGCCGGGCTTGCGGGCCCGAGCGCGGCGATGAGCTGGTCGAGGAAGACCGGTATGCCGTGCTCCAGCCGGACCGTGCCGGCCATCGGCATCGACCGCTGCTCTGCCTTGAGGCGGCACTTGGCGACGAGCTCGCGCCGGTTGTCGGTGAGAAATCGTTGCAGCATGAGGGATGGATCTCCTGCCGGCCTGGACCAACCCCAGACTGCCATCCACCCCGGGTCGTGTCGGTGCGCTACCAGACGCAGGGCGCAGGGTGCGCTAGCGCACCGACGTTTCCGGCGTGCTCGTCGAAAATTTCCAGGTCCTCGAATGCAAACCGACACCGGAGTCCAGGCCATGCTGCACCAGTTCCTCGAAGTGAATCACGCCGAACTCGTGAAGCGTTGCCGCGAGAAGGTGGCGCGCCGCACCGCGCCGGAGCCCACACTCGACGAGATCGAGCACGGCATTCCCCTGTTCCTCAGCCAGCTGATCGAGACCCTTCGCGGCGAGCGCCACGCCCCCGGATCGGGCACGAGCGATGTGCAGGCCGAGCTCGCCTCGGGCGCGACGCGGCACGGCGGCGACCTGTTGCGGCGCGGCTTCAGGGTGGACCAGGTGGTCCACGATTATGGCGACCTCTGCCAGGCGATCACCGAGCTCGCCATGGAGCAGGAAGCGCCCATCGACACCGATGAATTCCAGACCCTCAACCGCTGCCTCGACGACGCCATCGCGGACGCCGTCACGGAGTTCGGCCTGCGACGCGACGACGTCATCTCGGAAAGCCACACCCGCGCGATGAGCGAGCGACTGGGATTCCTCGCCCACGAGCTGCGCAACCACCTCAATACCGCCGTGCTGTCGTTCGCGGCGGTGAAGGCGGGCACGGTCGGCGTGACCGGCCCCACCGCCGCCGTGCTGGACCGCAGCCTCGCGGGCTTGCGCGACCTCATCGACCGCACCCTCGCGGACGTGCGCCTCGGCGTGGGGCTCCCGGCGCAGCTGGAGCTGGTCGCGCTCGACCGCCTCATCGTGGAAGTGCAGGCGGCTTCGAGCCTCGAGGCGAAGGCTGCGGGTTGCCGCTTCACGGTCCTGCCGGTGGAGGCGGGCCTCGTGCTGCGCGTGGACCGGCCGATGCTGTTCTCGGCGATCTCCAACCTGCTGCAGAACGCTTTCAAGTTCACGCGCCCGGAGGGGCATGTCTCGCTGCGCGCATACCGCGCGGGTGAACGCGTGCTGATCGAAGTGGCGGACGAGTGCGGCGGCCTCCCGCAGGGAAAGGCCGAAGCCCTGTTCGTCGCGTTCGAGCAGCATCACGAGGATCGCCGGGGCCTCGGGCTCGGGCTGTCGATTTCGCGCCGCGCGGTCGAGGCGAGCGGCGGCGTGCTTCGCGTGCGGGACCTTCCCGGAAAGGGCTGCGTCTTCACGATCGACATGCCGCAGGCGTCCGGGATGGACGCGCCGCCCGCGCACGAACGCAGGAAAGAGGCCGCCAGGCCGGCCGTCCTTCCGGAGCCGCCCGCCGGCGGCTGATGCAATATGGCGGCATGTCCGAGCCGACGAGCGCAGGGCGAGAGCGGGCAAAGAGCAGTCTCGCCACACTGAAGGGCCTGTTGCCCTTCCTTTCCCCGTACAAGCGCCAGTTCGCGATGGCCGGTGTCGCGCTCGTCATCGCCGCCGGGGCCACGCTGGCGATCCCGTACGCGTTCAAGCAGATGATCGACCTCGGGTTCGGGCCCGCCGGCACGAAGAGCGAGGCCAACGTGGACCTGTACTTCCTCGCGCTCTTCGGCGTGGCGAGCGTGCTGGCGATCGCGACCGCCGCGCGCTTCTACATGGTGTCGTGGCTGGGCGAGCGCGTCACGGCCGACATCCGCAGCGCCGTCTACCGCCACGTCGTCGTGCAGAGCCCGCAGTTCTTCGAGATCACGCGCAGCGGCGAGGTGCTCTCGCGGCTGACCACCGACACCACGCTCATCCAGGCGGTGGTCGGAACGAGCATCTCCATGGCGTTGCGCAACGCGCTGCTCTTCGCAGGCGGGCTCGCGCTCATGTTCGTGACCAGCGTGAAGCTCACGTCGATCATCATCGTGCTGCTCGTGGTGGTGGTGCTGCCGATCATCGCGTTCGGGCGCCGCGTGCGCAGGCTCTCCCGCGATTCGCAGGACCGCATCGCGGATGCCTCCGCCATGGCCGGGGAGATCCTGAATGCCATGACGACGGTGCAGGCCTTCACCCACGAGGGCATCGAGGCCGAGCGCTTCGGCTCTTCGGTCGAGCGGGCGTTCGCGACCGCGATCCGGCGCATCCGCGCGCGTTCGCTGCTCACCGTCGTTGCCATCCTGCTCGTGTTCGGCGCGATCGTCTTCGTGCTCTGGCTGGGCGCGCACGCGGTGATGCAGGGGACGATGACCATGGGCCAGCTCGGCCAGTTCGTCCTGTATTCGGTCATCGTGGCGGGCGCCGTCGGCGCGCTCGCCGAAGTGCTCGGCGAGGCGCAGCGCGCAGCCGGCGCGACCGAGCGCCTGATGGAGCTGCGGGCGGTGCGCTCGCCGATCCAGTCGCCCGAACGGCCGCTCGAGCTGCCGCCGCGAAGCGGAAACGGCGCCGCGCTGGCATTGCACGACGTGACGTTCAGCTATCCCTCCCGGCCGGGCGCGCCCTCGATCAAGCGCCTCTCGCTCGACGTGAGGCCGGGCGAGACCGTGGCCGTGGTCGGGCCTTCCGGGGCGGGCAAGACGACGCTGTTCCAGCTGCTGTTGCGCTTCCACGATCCGCAGGAGGGCACGATCACGCTCGATGGCGTCGAGATCCGCAGCCTCGAGCTGCGCACCCTTCGAGGCGCGATCGGCATCGTCCCGCAGGACACCATCGTGTTCGCGGCCGACGCGATGGAGAACATCCGCTACGGGCGCGCCGACGCCACCGACGAGGAGGTGATCGCCGCGGCGCGCATGGCCGCCGCGCACGAGTTCATCGAGAGGCTGCCGCAGGGTTACGCGTCGTTCCTGGGCGAGCGCGGCGTGCGGCTTTCCGGCGGGCAGCGGCAACGCATCGCGATCGCGCGCGCGCTCCTGAAGAACCCGCCGCTGCTGCTGCTCGACGAGGCGACGAGCGCGCTCGACGCGGAGTCCGAGCGCCTCGTGCAGGGCGCGCTGGAAGCCGCCATGGCCGGCCGCACCACGCTGGTCATCGCGCACCGGCTCGCCACGGTGCAGCGCGCCGACCGCATCATCGTGCTGGACGAAGGCCGCATCGTCGAGTCGGGAACCCACGCATCATTGGTGGCGATGGGCGGCATCTACGCGAGCCTCGCGGCGCTGCAGTTCCACCCCGTCGCCTAGGAGACGGCCGAGCGGGCCCGCCGCATCGCGCGCACCTCGCCGAGCCCTTTCGCCGTGAGGTGATACTCGGTGGCCGATGCGGGCCGGACGATGTCCGCCTCCGCGAGCGCGTCCAGGGCGTGCCGCAGGCATTCGCGATCCTCCGGCGCATAGGCGTTCATCATCACGTGGGTGTCGAAGTCGCGGATGGTGAACGTGCGGCCGGTGACCGAGCCGATCGCCGCGAAGTAGTGCATCAGGTTGCGTACGACGTCATCGGTGGTGGTGGCCATCGGGATCTCTCGGGGAATGTGACAAGGGATACCGCACTATCACCTGCCGGTCGGACGCGGTCTGTACGCTGGCGCACGTGGCTAGCGGGCCGGGCGGTCGAGCGCCTCCTCGTCGCGCTCGAGCACGGCCACGAGGGTAGCGAGCATCGGCTGGCGCGTCACGTCGTGACGCAGCAGCCAGGCGACCGCGATCGCGCCGCCCGCGAGGAAGGCGAGCGCGGCGAGGCCGAGGGCGGCCAGCCGCCATTGCTCGGGCAGCGCGAGGGCGAGCCAGAGGATCCCGAGCAGGGTGCCGAACGAAAGCAGGTAGACGGCGAGGGCGGTGACGCCGAGCCATCGCACGATGCGGGCCTTTTCCGTCGCGAGCTCGATCTCGAGGAGCTCGAGCCGCGTTCGCACCGCGCGCACCCCGAGCGCGGCGAGGCCGCGCGCGGTCCCGAGGAGGCCGTCCGCGTGGCGGGACATGGCGAAGCGCTAGCGTCGCGCCAGGAGAAAGCCCACGACGACGCCGACAGCGGCGCTCGCGCCGATCACGAGCCAGGGATTCTCGTGGACGTATTCGTCGGTCGTGCTCGCCGCGGCGCGCGCGCCATCGGTCACCGTCGTCTGCAGCTCGCGCAGGCGATCCCTGGCGACCGCCAGCGAAGCCTGCATGCGCTTCTTCGCCTCGACCAGCCGCGCGTCACCCTCGTCGCCGATCGTCTTCAAAAGCTCGTGCGCGTCGGACACGACGTTGTCGAGGTCCTGCGCGAGCGCGTTGGTGCTTTTCTTCATGAAGGTGCCTCCGCCGATACGGTAGGAGAATCATATGCCGCCACCGGGCGCACGTCAGTACGCTAGCGCACAGACGCTCGCCGCCGCATGCCCCATGATGGGGCTCAGTTGCATGCGGGCATCTTCCCCGCGTGGAAATCCACAAGGATAAAGACATGACATCAGGCATCCGCATCTCCGCACTCGCCGCCGCCGTGGCGCTCACGTTCGCCGCCGGCTGCGCCTCGACCGCCACGCACGAGAGCACGGGCCAGTACGTCGACGACACGACCCTCACCGCCAAGGTGAAGACCGCGATCCTCGCCGATCCCTCGCTCAAGGCCACCGAGATCAACGTCGAGACGTTCAAGGGCCGCGTGCAGCTGAGCGGCTTCGTGAACTCGAAGGAGGACATCACCCAGGCCGTTCACGTGGCCCAGGGCGTGAAGGGCGTGGAGTCCGTCAAGAACGACATGCGCCTCAAGTGACCCCCCATGCGGCGGTGATGCTGCGAATCGCTGCCGCCGCATGCCTCGGCCTGGTTGCTGCCGGCTGCGCGACGCTCCCGGACACGGAATTCGTCACGGAGCGCTATGCGACGCAGTCGGCGCGCTTCGAAAGCGCGCGCGGGCCGATCGGCGCGAAGCGTAGCGCCGCCATCGTGGCCGAGCTCAAGCGCAGGTCCGGCGACCTCGACATCCTCGACCGCCAGATCGCCCTCGAGCAGCAGATCGGCGGCAGCCCGCTCGTCGTCGGCAACAAGGTGGTCCTGCTCCAGGACGGGCCCGAGACCTATCGCGCGATGCTGGCCGCGATCGGCGCGGCGAAGGACCATGTGAACCTCGAGTCCTACATCTTCGAGGATGGAGAGCTCGGGCAGCGCTTCGCCGACCTGCTGCTGGAGCGCCAGGCGCACGGCGTGCAGGTGAACATCCTCTACGACAGCGTCGGCGCGTACGACACGGCCCCGGCGTTCTTCGAGCGTTTCCGCCAGGCCGGGATCCAGGTGGTCGAGTTCAATCCCCTGAACCCGCTCGCCCCCGGCAAGGCGTGGGCGCCGAACCATCGCGACCACCGCAAGCTGCTGGTAGTCGATGGGCGCACGGCGATCCTCGGCGGCGTCAACATCAGCAGCGTGTACGCCACCGGCTCGGGCGTCCGCCAGCGCGACGCGCGCGCCGGCGACTCCGAGGGCTGGCGCGACACCGACGTGCGCATCGAAGGCCCGGTGGTGGCCGACTACCAGCGCCTCTTCATGGCGACGTGGGAGAAGCAACGCGGCCCGCCGCTCGCCGGCAGGAGCTACTTTCCCGCGCTGCAGCCGCAGGGCACGGAGCTCGTCCGCGCGATCGGCAGCACGCCGGACGACGAGTACAGCCTCATCTACCTCACGCTGATCTCGGCGATCGCCGATGCCCAAAAGCAGGTGCAGATCGTCAACGCCTACTTCGTGCCCGATCCGCAGCTGGTGCGCGTCCTGCTCGAGGCGGCCGCGCGCGGCGTCGACGTCCGCATCATCCTGCCGCAGCACTCCGACTCGGGCATGGCGTACCACGCCGGCCGCTCCCATTTCTCGCAGCTGCTGGCCGGCGGGGTGAAGATCTACGAGCGCCGCGGCGCGCTGCTGCACGCGAAGAGCGCGGTGGTCGACGGCGTCTGGTCCTGCGTGGGCTCGAGCAACCTCGACTGGCGCAGCGCGCTCGACAACGACGAGGTGAACGCCGTCATCGTCGGCCGCGACTTCGCCCGGCAGATGCAGGCGTCGTTCGTCCTCGACATCGCGGCCTCGGACGAGATCGATCTCGCGACCTGGCAGCGCCGGGCGCTCGTCCTGCGCATGAAGGAATGGGCGGCGCAGCTTTGGGCGCGATTGCTCTAGGCGCCTCCTCGCCGCATCCGCCCGAGCGCATGCGGGTCAATACTTCTTGTTCTCCTTGGCTTCCTGCTCCACCTTCCCGCCGGCGGCCTTCACGTCCTTGCCGGCACCCTCCATGGTGTTGCAGGCGGCCAGCCCGAGAAGGAACGCCATCCCGACGAACATCGCGACCAGCGGCTTCAGTATCTTCATCATTGTCTCCATCGGTTGATCGGGGATGCTAGCCGGCTGCGGCCGGCTTCTCGTAGCACGAGCACGCGGCGGTCTCCAGCCCGCGCCCGTCGACGATCGTGATGTTCCCGCGGCTGTAGGTGATCAGCTTGCGCAGCCGCAGCGCATGCGCCGCCTTGGTGACGCCCACGCGCCGCACGCCGAGCATGTTCGCCAGGAACTCGTGGGTGAGCCGGAATTGGTCCGAGCGCATCCGGTCGCGGGTCATGAGGAGCCAGCGCGCGAGTCGCTCCTGGACGACGTGGAAGCGGTTGCACGCGGCGGTCTTCGCGACCTGTGCCATGAGCGCATGCGCATAGAGGTGGACCTCGCGTTGGAGCGAGGCGCTCGCGTTCAGTTCCTTGCGGAAGGCGGGGGCCTTCATCCGCATCGCGGTCCCCGTTCCCTGCACCAGGGAGCGGAACGGCGTCGCGCTGATGCCCAGCGCGTAGGCGACGCCGACCATGCCCTCGCGGCCCACGAGCCCGACCTCGAGCGCGAGGTGCCGGTCCACCAGCGTGAGCAGCGACACGAGCGAGTCGCTGGGGAAGTACACGTGCGTGATCGGCTCGCCCTGCTCGTGCAGCACCTCGCCGAACGTGAGCGTCACGGGCTCGAGCAGCGCGAGCACGCGGCGATATTCGGCACGCGGCAATGCGGCGAGGAGCTTGTTGTCGATGGGGTAGGTCAAGTGGTGAAGATAGCGCGTCGGAAGTGGCCGGTCTGTGCGCAAGCGCACGCAACGGTCATGCGCCGAGCGCCAATTCGGCCACGTGCTCGCGGCCGTCGTCGACGAGGTGGATGGTGCCGTCTTGCTGCTCGATGCCATCGACGGACAGCCGCGTGCGCTCGCCCTTCGCCGTGGCGCGGGCGACCGTGATCCGGTACGCCGACTGGCCATGCCGGTAGCGCAGGCGGAATCCCGGGTGCCCCGGCGGCAGGCAAGGCTCGATCCGCAGCCGGTCGCCCTCGCGGCGCACGCCGAGGAGCGACTCGAGGATCAGGCGGTACATCCAGCCCGCGGCGCCGGTGTACCAGGTCCAGCCGCCGCGCCCGATGTGGGGGGCCACCGCATAGACGTCGGCGGCGACGACGTAGGGCTCGACCATGTAGCGGGCGCACGCCGCTGCCGTGCCGGCGTGGTTGGCGGGATTGATCAGCGAGAGCAGCTCCCAGGCGCGCGCCCCGTCGCCGATGCGCGCGAACGCCATCGCCGCCCAGATCGCCGCGTGCGTGTACTGGCCGCCGTTCTCCCTCACGCCGGGCAGGTACCCCTTGATGTACCCGGGGTTCGCGGTCGTCTTGTCGAAGGGCGGGTCGAGGAGCTGGATGAGGCCGTAGTCGCGGCGCACGAGATGCCGGTCCAGGGCGAGCATCGCCTGGCGCGCGCGCGCCTCGTCGGCGGCGCCCGAGAGCACCGACCAGCTTTGCGAGATCGAGTCGATGCGGCACTCGACGTTGCTCGCCGAGCCGAGCGGCGTGCCGTCGTCGAAATAGGCGCGGCGATACCACTCTCCATCCCAGCCGTGCTTCTCGATGCTCGCGGCCAGCCGCGCGGCCTCGCCGCGACAGCGCTCGGCGAACGCCGCATCGCCACGGTTGCTCGCGACGGCCGCGAACTGCTGCAGCACGTGATGGAGGAAGAAGGCGAGCCACACGCTCTCGCCCTTGCCTGCCGCGCCGACGGTGTTCATGCCGTCGTTCCAGTCGCCCGAGCCGATGAGCGGCAGGCCGTGCACGCCGAAGCGCAGCCCGTGCTCGATCGCCAGCACGCAGTGGCGGTAGAGCGTGGCGTTGTCGGGCGAGCGTCCCGGGAGGTCGTAGTACGAGTCGGCGCCGGGGGCGACCGGGCGGCCCTCGAGGAAGCCCACGCTCTCGTCCAGCACCCCGAAGTCCCCTGTGCAGGTGACGTACCGGCAGGCGGCCAGCGGCAGCCAGAGGAAATCGTCGGAGCAATGGGTGCGCACCCCGCGCCCCGACGGCGGATGCCACCAATGCTGCACGTCGCCCTCGGCGAACTGGCGGGCCGCGCATCGCAACAGGTGCTCCCGCAACAATGCCGGCGCCGCGTGGACGAGGGCCATCGCATCCTGCAGCTGGTCGCGGAATCCGAACGCCCCGCCGGACTGGTAATGCCCGGTGCGGCCCCACATGCGGCACGCGAGCGCCTGGTACAGGAGCCATCCATTGGCCAGCACGTCGGTGGCCGGATCGCCGGTATCGACCTGCACGGCGCCCAGCGTGTGACGCCAGTAGTTGCGCGCGTTCTCGAGGGCCTCGTGCGCCACGGCCTGGCCGCGCAGGCGCTTCGCGACCTGGCCCGTGTCGGCTGCGTTGCGGGCGGCCGCGACACCCAGCCGGAAGACGACCTCGCGCTCGCGCCCATCGGCGAGCTGGAACGCCACCTGGATCGCGGCGCACGGATCGAAGGCCGCGCCGACGCGGTTCGAAAGCTGCGGCCGTGCGAGCGCTGCCGGGCGGGCGGTGCTGCCGTTGCGACCGAGGAACTCGGTGCGATCGCCACTCACCGTGCGCGTCGCCTCTTCGACGTCGGCATCGAAGAACGCGATGCGCCCGGCCATCTCGGTGTTGAAGGCGTTGCGGGCGCAAAGCGCCCCGGTGGCCTTGTCGATCTCGGTGACGACGTGCATCGCGGTCTTCGCGCGCAGGTCGCCCAGGACCCACTCGACGTAGCCCGTCACCGAAAGGCGCCGCGGGCGGCCCGACTGGTTCGAGACCGTGAGGGCGGAGAATTTCACCGCCGCCTGGGGGTCGACGTAGATGCGAAGCTCCGAGCGGATGCCGTCGTGCGTGTGCTCGAAGAGGCTGTAGCCGAAACCGTGGCGTGTCACGTACGGCGCGGGGCCCGGGCAGGGCAGCGGCGTGGGCGACCAGAACTCGCCGCTTTCGTCGTCGCGGATGTAGAGCGTTTCGCCGCTCGCATCGGTGACCGCGTCGTTGCTCCAGGGCGTGAGGCGGAATTCGTGCGCGTTCTCGCTCCACGTGTACGCGGCGCCGCTCTCTGAGACCAGCGTGCCGAACGCCGCGTTCGCGATGACGTTGGCCCACGGCGCGGGCGTCATCAGCGCTTCGCGCGGCGCGGTGGTCACGACGTATTCGGTGCCGTCGGCGCTGAAGCCGCCGTGGTCGTTGGAAAGGAGCAGCGGCTCGCGCGCGGCGGGCGCCTCGGCGGCAGCGCTGCGCGCCCCGGTGAAGCGCGCCGGCAGCATGTGCGGCCCGCGCGGCTCGGCGACCGGGCGGTTGACCTGCTCGAGGAGCGTGCCGCGACGGTCGCTCACGATGATGCGGGCGACCGACTGGAAGAGCGTGCGGTCCTCCTCGGCGATCTGCTCGGCGCGGCGCACGAAGATGCCGCCGGGCCTGTCCACGACGTGCGCCTCCACGCCCGCCGCGATGAGGCCCATGATCTGCTCCTGCAGGAGCTGCCGGTAGCCCGCGTGGTCCTCGTTCCAGATCACGAGGTCCACCGCGAGGCCCTTCAGGCGCCAGTACGCATGCGCCTGCACCATCTGTCGCACGAGCTCGATGTTCGCGGCATCCGCGATCTGCACCAGCACGATGGGCAGGTCGCCGGAGATCGCATAGCCCCAGAGGCCCGACTGGCCGCGCCGGTTCTGCAGCAACACGCCGGGGGCGGCGCGCAACGACGGGTGCGCGAAGAGCACGCGGCCCGCGAGCCGCGCATAGAGCTGCGCGTCCGACTCGTTTGCGTTGATCTGCCGCAGCGTCACCCGGTTGTGCGTCCACGCGAAGTCGAAGACGCGGTCGGCGAGGTTGCGGTCGCGGTACTTGCCCGCGAGCGCGACGCACGCTTCCCGCGACTCGCCCATGCCCGTCACCATGTCCACCGTGGCCGACTGGTCCGGCTCGAGCACGATGCGCTGCCGGACGGCGACGATCGGGTCCAGCACGGAGCCCTGGCTTCCCGAAAGCGGCTCCAGCTCGCGCATCGCGCGCGGAGCGGCGAGCGTGCCGCCACGGCCGATGAAGCGCCCGCGGTCCGTCTCGTACGAGGTGCCCTCCACCTCGCCTCCGTGCACGGCCATGAGGTGGAACATCCAGGGAACGGGTTCCTCGGCGGAGCGCGGCCGGCGCGTGCAGAGGATGGCGCCGGATTCGTCGAGGATCTCGGTGCGCACGAAGAGGTTGCTGAAGGCGGGGTGCAAGGCGTCGGCCGCCGGCGGGGCGAGCACCACCTCGGCGTAGCTCGTCACCTCGATCTCGCGCGGCCTGCGCGACCGGTTGCATACCCGCACGCGGCGCAGGTCGATGTCGTCCTCCGGGGAGACGACGATCTCGGTGTGCGTCTCGATCTCGTGGTCGGTGCGCCGGAACTCCACCCGCGCCTCGGAGAAGATCGCCTCGTAACCCTCGCCGCGCGCGAGCGTGGGCTGGTGCGCGCTCGACCAGAAGGCGCCGCTGTCCATGTCGCGCAGGTAGCAGAACGCGCCGCGGTCGTCGCGGGTCGGGTCCTCGTGCCATCTCGTGACGGCGAGGTCCTTCCAGCGCGTGAATCCGCCGCCGGCGTTCGTCACCATCACGTGGTAGCGGCCGTTCGACAGGAGCTGCACTTCCGGCAGCGCGGTGTCCGGGCCTGGAAGCACGCGCATCGGCATCTCGGAGGCGATGACCCGCGCCCGCGATTCGAACGACCCGACGGTCTCCGAATAGAGCGCCGTCGGCTTGGGCACCTGCTCCTGCAACAGCAGCATCGTCGCCTGGAACAGCGGATCGGAGGCGAACCGCTTCTGCATCGGCCGGTCGTGCAGCACCGCGCCGATCGAAAGCAGCACCATCGCCTGGTGGTGCGCCATGAACGAGCGCACGACCGCGCTCGACTGGCCGCGCGGCAGGCGTCCCGGCGTGTAGTCGATCGCCTCGTGCAGGCCGAATGGCCCGCCGAGGCCGCTTGCCGAAAGGCGCTGCAGGTTCGCGCATGCCGCGCGCGGGGCCACCATGAGCGCCAGGGCCGAGGCGTAGGGCGCGACGACGAGGTCGTCTCCCAGCCCGCGCTTGAGGCCCAGCCCGGGCACGCCGAAGCCGCGGTACTGGTAGTTGAGCGCCACATCCACGGAGTGGTACCCGGATTCCGATATTCCCCACGGAACGCCGCGTTCCCTGCCGTACGCGATCTGGCGCCTCACCGCCGCGCGGCAGGTCTCGTCGAGCAAGGTGTCCTCGTACGACGGCATGACGAGGAGCGGCATCAGGTACTCGAACATCGAGCCGCTCCAAGACACCAGCGTGGGCTCGCCGCCCGCGCCGGTCAGCACGCGGCCCAGCGCGAACCAGCTCTCCTGCGGCAGCTCGCCCTGGGCGATGGCCACGAAAGTGGTCGCGCGCGCCTCGGAGGCCAGCAGGTCGTAGTAGCTCGCGTCGCGACGCCGCTCCGAGACGTCGTAGCCGATGGCGAGGAGCTTGCGCGCGTCGTCGTACAGGAAGTCGTAGCGGGCGTGCGCCAGCGAGCCGCATTGCCGCGCGAGGCGCTCGATCTCGGCGAGCCGCGCCGTGGCGCGCCGGCCGCCTTCGCCCGAAAGGGCCGCGAGCTCGCGCAACGTCCCCGCCGTGGCGCTGCCGGCGAAGTGCGCCACCTCGGACAGCATGTCCTCGCATTGAAGCGCCAACGCCTCGGCCCACGCGGGCTCGTCCCCGCCGGCCGCCGGTGGCGTGGCGGCGCGCGCGAGCCTCGCGGCCTCGTGCAGCGCGTGCGCGACGCTGTCCGTGGCGCTGGGCGCGGACGCTTCGAGTGCCGCGAGCTGCGCGGCGCCGGCGAGGTTCGCCGTGTCGCGAAGCCCCGACCAGAGCCGCGGGGGCAGGATCGGCGCATCGCACAACGCGAGCAGCCCCGCGCGCAGCGTGAGCAGGTGCCCGGCGAGGTTGCCGCTGTCCACGGACGAGACGTAGAGGGGCACGAGGGGCTTGAGGGTCGTCGTGTCGTACCAGTTGTAGAAGTGGCCGTGGTGGCGCTCGAGCTTCTCCAGCGTGGCGAGGGTGTTGCCGACGCGCGCGAGCAGGCGCCCGACCGAGAGGTATCCGAAATCGCACGCCGAAAGCGTGGCCAGCAGGGACAGCCCGATGTTGGTCGGCGAGGTGCGGTGCGCGAGCGTGGTGACCGGCTCGAGCTGGTAGTTGTCGGGGACCAGCCAATGGTCGCCGGGGCCGACGAACCGGTCGAAGTAGGC
>DASTGG010000139.1:0-6339 GCA_035719385.1 Usitatibacter sp. | reverse complement strand
CGGGCGGCGCCCTCGACGTGAAGGGGCGCCTGCTCTACGAGGCGACGCGCGACGGTACGCCGCGCGTGCGCTACGCGGGCAACGTCATCGTGAACAACTTCGGCTCCCTCGACCGCCCCGGCGCGCAGGAGCTCGTACGCTGGAAGACGCTCGCGGTGACCGGCGCCGACGTCGATTCGGCGCCGTTCAAGTTCGCCGCGAACGCCGTCACGCTCGATCGCTTCTACGCGCGGCTCATCCTCAGCGCCGACGCGAAGCTCAACGTGCTGACGCTGCTCTCGACGCGCCCGGACGCGGAGGCCGAGGGAGCCCAGCCCGCAACCGCCGCGCAGCCCGCCGCCGCGCCGCCCTCCGCCCCGCCCGCCGTTGCGGGCGAAGGCCACGAAATTCCCGCCTCGCTCGGCCGCATCCAGCTCACCAACGGCGAGGTGCATTTCTCCGACTTCTTCGTGAAGCCCAACTACTCGGCGCACCTCACGCAGGTGAACGGCACGCTCTCCTCGCTGCAGCCGCGGCGCTCGGGCACGGTGCAGGTGACGGCCCGGGTGGAGGGCGCCGCACCCGTGGACATCCGCGGCACCGTGAACCCGTTCGCGAAGCAGCTGCAGCTCGACCTCACGGGCAAGGCCACGGGCGTCGACCTTCCGCCGCTCACGCCGTACTCGGTGAAGTACGCCGGATACGGCATCCAGAAGGGCAAGCTCACGATGGAGGTGCACTACAAGGTCGATGACCGCAAGCTCACCGCGAGCAACAAGCTCGTGCTCGACCAGCTCACCTTCGGCGAGCGCGTCGAGAGCCCCACGGCGACCAAGCTGCCCGTGCTGTTCCTGGTGAGCCTGCTCAAGGACCGCAACGGCATGATCAACCTCGACCTGCCGATCACGGGCACGCTGGACGACCCGCAGTTCTCGATCTGGCGCGTGGTGGTTCAGATCATCGTGAACCTGCTCACGAAGGCGGCCACGGCGCCCTTCGCGATCCTGGGCGCCATCGCCGGCGGCGGCGAGCAGCTCGCCTACATCGAATTCGAGCCCGGGATGGCGGCGCTTACGCCGGCATCCGAGACCAAGCTGCAGGCGCTCTCGAAGGCGCTCACGGACCGGCCGGCATTGCACCTCGATGCGGCGGGACGCGCCGTGGCCGACGTCGACGGCGAGGGGCTGCGCCGCGCCGCGCTCGAGCGCGCGCTCAAGATCGAGAAGCAGAAGGCGCTCGCGAAGGCCGGCGAATCCGCGCCGCCGCTGGACGAGATGACCCTCGACAAGGCCGATTACGCGAAATACCTGAAGGTCGTCTATCGCGCGACCGACCTGCCCGACAAGCCGCGCAATTTCATCGGTATGCAGAAGGACATCCCGGCCGAGGAAATGGAGAAGCGGCTGCTGGCCGGCTTCCGCGTGGACGAGAACGCGCTGCGCGAGCTCGCGAACCGCCGCGCGCAGGCCGTCAAGGAGTGGTTCACCACCAAGGGCGGGCTGCCCGACGACCGCGTCTTCGTCGCCGCGCCGAAGCTCGGCGCCGAGGGCCTGAAGGACCAGGGCGCGCCCACCCGGGTCGACTTCGCCATCAAGTAATCCCCGCCTTTCCGGCACCCGCGCGACTTGTACGCGGCCCTAAATAGGACTAGACTAGTCCTATATGAGCAGGCGGGGACCACGATGCTGCGAATGAGCAAGCTGGCCGACTACGGCACGGTCGTCATGACCGCCATGGCGCGCGAGCCGGAGGCCACGCACAGCGCCGCGGGCCTCTCGGCGCGGCTGGGCATCGGCACGCCGACGGTGAGCAAGATCCTGAAAGCGCTCGCGCGCGAGGGGCTCGTCCTCTCGACCCGCGGGGCGCACGGCGGCTACCGGTTGCCGGACCATCCGTCGCGGATTTCCGTCGCGCAGGTGATCCGCGCCCTGGATGGCCCGATCGGCATGACCGAATGCAGCTCGATCCCCGGCCTCTGCAACCAGGAGAAACGCTGCACGGTGCGCGCCAACTGGGTGCGCGTGAACGAGATCGTCCTGGGGGTGCTCCAGGGCATCACGCTCGAGCAGATGACGCGGCCGGCGCACGGCGCGGTGAAGGTGGACGCCATCGGCGGCCGCCGCCCGCGCGTCAACGCGTGAACGGAGCACAGCACACCATGAGCCAAACCGCCACCTCCCTCAGCGAGCTGATCGGCCGGCAATATCCGCACGGTTTCGTGACCGACGTGGAGGCCGACACCGTCCCGCGCGGCCTCGGCGAGGACGTGATCCGGCTCATCTCCGCGAAGAAGGAAGAGCCCGAATTCATGCTCGAATGGCGCCTCGCCGCCTTCCGCCACTGGCAGAAGATGGCCGAGCCGCACTGGGCGACCGTCCGGTATCCGCGGATCGATTACCAGGACATCATCTACTACTCCGCCCCCAAATCGCGCAACGCGGGTCCGCGAAGCCTCGACGAGGTGGACCCGGAGCTGCTGCGCACCTACGAGAAGCTCGGCGTGCCGCTGCACGAGCGCGAGCGCCTCGCCGGCGTGGCGGTGGATGCCGTCTTCGACAGCGTCTCGGTCGGCACGACGTTCCAGGGCAAGCTCGCGGAGATGGGCATCATCTTCGGCTCGTTCTCGGAGGCGGTGCGCAAGCATCCCGAGCTCGTGCGCAAGTACCTGGGCTCGGTCGTGCCCTATACGGACAATTTCTTCGCGGCGCTCAACGCGGCGGTCTTCACCGACGGCTCGTTCTGCTACATCCCGCCGGGCGTGCGCTGCCCGATGGAGCTCTCGACCTACTTCCGCATCAACGCGAAGGAGACCGGGCAGTTCGAGCGCACGCTCATCATCGCCGACGAGGGTGCCTACGTGAGCTACCTCGAGGGCTGCACGGCGCCGATGCGCGACGAGAACCAGCTGCACGCCGCTGTGGTCGAGCTCGTGGCCCTCGAGCGCGCGCACATCAAGTACTCGACGGTGCAGAACTGGTATCCCGGCGACAAGGAAGGCAAGGGCGGCATCTACAACTTCGTCACCAAGCGCGGCGACTGCCGCGGGGCGCGCTCGCGCATCTCGTGGACGCAGGTCGAGACCGGCTCGGCGATCACGTGGAAGTACCCGAGCTGCATCCTGCGCGGCGACGAGTCCGTGGGCGAGTTCTATTCGGTCGCGCTCACCAACAACTACCAGCAAGCCGACACCGGCACGAAGATGATCCACGTCGGCCGCAACACGCGCAGCACCATCGTCTCGAAAGGCATCTCCGCCGGCCACGGGCAGAACACCTATCGCGGGCTCGCGAAGATCCTCAAGTCGGCCGACGGCGCGCGCAACTATTCGCAGTGCGACTCGCTGCTCCTGGGCGAGCACTGCGGCGCGCACACCTTCCCGTA
Source organism: Usitatibacter sp. (assembly GCA_035719385.1). GTDB lineage: Bacteria > Pseudomonadota > Gammaproteobacteria > Burkholderiales > Usitatibacteraceae > Usitatibacter. The sequence goes on along the minus strand of DASTGG010000139.1, from coordinate 2,979 downwards.
CATCGAGGCGCGCAACCCGACCGCCACCGTGGAGCACGAGGCGTCCACGTCGCGGATCGGCGAGGACCAGCTCTTCTACTGCCGCAGCCGCGGGCTTTCCGCGGAAGACGCCGTGTCGATGATCGTCAACGGCTTCTGCAAGGACGTGTTCAAGGAGCTGCCCATGGAGTTCGCGGTCGAGGCGCAGAAGCTCCTCGGCGTGAGCCTGGAGGGCAGCGTGGGATGAAAGCGATGAAGACGGAAAAGACGCCGATGCTCGAGATCAGGGACCTGCACGCGAGCGTGGACGGCAAGGCGATCCTTCGCGGCATCGACCTGAAGGTCGAGGCGGGCGAGGTGCACGCGATCATGGGGCCGAACGGCTCGGGCAAGAGCACGCTCGCGCAGGTGCTCGCCGGGCGCGAGAGCTTCGCGGTGACGCAGGGCGAGGTGCGCTACGACGGCCGCGACCTGCTCGCGCTCGCCCCGGAGGACCGCGCGCGCGAAGGCCTCTTCCTCGGGTTCCAGTACCCGGTCGAGATCCCGGGCGTGAGCAACGTGTACCTGCTCAAGGCCGCGTTGAACGCCGTGCGGCAGCGCCGCGGCCTGCCCGAGCTCGACGCCATGGAGTTCCTCGCGCTGGTGCGCAGCCGCATGAAGCTCGTGAAGATGACCGACGAGTTCCTCTACCGCTCGGTCAACGAAGGCTTCTCGGGCGGCGAGAAGAAACGCAACGAGATCCTGCAGATGACGCTGCTCGAGCCGCGCCTCGCGATCCTCGACGAGACGGACTCCGGCCTCGACATCGACGCGCTGCAGGTCGTGGCCGAAGGCATCAACGCGCTTCGCGGCCCCGACCGCGCCATGATCCTCGTGACCCACTATCACCGCCTGCTGGGCTACGTGCAGCCCGACCGCGTGCACGTCCTCGCCAAGGGCCGCATCGTGAAGTCCGGCGGCAAGGAGCTCGCCCTGGAGCTGGAGCGGCGCGGATACGGCTGGATCGAGGAGGAAGCGGCGCCGGCACGCGAGGCCGCCGCGGGAGCGCGCGCGCAATGACGCACGAATCCGCCCTGCCCTTCGTCGCCGACTTCGAGCGCGCCGGGCGCACGCTGCCCGGCGCGGGAACGCCCTGGCTCGAGCGCCTGCGCCGCGATGCGCTCGCGCGCTTCGCCGAGGCCGGCGTGCCGACCCGCCGCGACGAGGAATGGAAATACACGAGCCTCGCCACGCTCGAGAAGCAGCGCTTCACCGCGCTGCCCAACGGCTCCGAGCGCACGTTCACCAAGCCCGAGGTGCAGGCGCTCGCCCTGGGCGTCGAGGAACACCGGCTGGTCTTCGTCGATGGCCACTACGCACCCGGGCTGTCGCACATCGCCTCGCTGCCGTCCGGCGCGACGCTCGCCACGATGGCGCAGATGCTCGCCGATGAGACGGCTTGCGTCGAGCCTTTCCTCGTGCCGGCGCCGAACGCGACCATCTTCGCGCAGCTCAACACCGCGTTCATGACCGATGGCCTCTACCTGCGCCTCGCGCGCGGCACGGTCGTCGCGGCACCGATCCATCTCGTCTTCATCGCGACCGGCATGGGGCGCGCGGTGCATCCGCGCAACGTCGTGGTGGCCGCGCCCGGGTCCGCCGCCACGATCATCGAGCATTACGCCGGCGGCGACGCTTCCTACTTCACGAACGCGCTCACGCAGATCGTCGCGGCCGACGGCGCGGCGATCGAGCACCTCAAGCTGCAGCAGGAAGGCGCCCACGGCATCCACATCGGCGCGATCCACGCGGCGCAGGCGCGCGCCAGCCGCTTCGCATCGCTCTCCATCGCGCTCGGCGGCGCCCTCGCGCGCACCGACATCACGACCTCCTTCGACGCCGAAGGCTGCGAGGCGACCCTCGACGGGCTCTACGTGCTCGACGGCTCCCAGCACGTCGACCACCACACGCGCATCGACCACGCGAAGCCCCACGGCACCAGCCGCGAGCATTACCGCGGCGTGCTCGACGGCAACGCGCGCGCCGTGTTCAACGGCAAGGTGGTCGTGCACGCGGGGGCCTCGAAGACCGACGCGCGCCAGTCCAACCACAACCTGCTGCTGTCGCGCGGCGCCGAGGTGGACACCAAGCCGCAGCTCGAGATCCACGCCGACGACGTGAAGTGCACGCACGGCGCCACCGTGGGACAGCTCGACGCGGCGCAGCTCTTCTACCTGCGCTCCCGCGGGCTGGACGAGCCCGCGGCGCGGGCGCTGCTCACCCACGCGTTCGCGCGCGAGGTGATCGAGCGCATCCGCCTCGCGCCCGTGCGCGAGCGGCTCGCGGAGCTGCTGTCGGCTCGCCTGCCGCAAGGAGCCCTCCTCATCCCGGAGACCCCATGAAGATCGAACGCGAAGTGGTCGGCGCGCCGGCCGGCCTGACCTTCGACGCGGCGCGCCTGCGCGAGGATTTCCCGATCCTGCGGCAGCTCGTTCGCGGCAAGCCGCTCGTGTACCTCGACAACGGCGCCAGCACGCAGAAGCCCGCGGTCGTCATCGAGACACTCGCCGATTACTACCGCCACGACAACGCCAACGTGCATCGCGGCGTCCACGAGCTCAGCCAGCGGGCGACCGACCGGTACGAGGCGGCGCGCGCCACGGTGCAGCGCTTCCTCAACGCGGAGTCCGCGCGCGAGATCGTCTTCGTGCGCGGCACGACGGAGGCGATCAACCTCGTCGCGCAGAGCTTCGCGCGGCCGCGCCTCGGTCCCGAGGACGACATCGTCATCACCGCGCTCGAGCATCATTCGAACATCGTCCCGTGGCAGCTCGTCTGTGCGGCGACGGGCGCTTCGCTTCGCGTCGTCCCCGTCGACGAGGCGGGCGAGCTGGACCTCGCGGTCTTCGACCGGCTCGTCGGTCCGCGCACGCGATTGGTCGCCGTCACCCACGTCTCGAACGCCATCGGCACCCTCGCGCCGGTGCGCGGGATCGTGGCGCTCGCGCACGAGCGCAAGGT
>DASTGG010000138.1:0-8396 GCA_035719385.1 Usitatibacter sp. | reverse complement strand
AGCCCCTCGGCCGTCCCCGCCGCGCGCAATGCCTTCCGCGATTGCGACGCCATGCTCGCCGTGGGCACGCGTTTCGGCGAGATCCCCACCGGCAGCTTCGCCGCGGTGGTGCCGAAGGCGCTGGTGCACGTGGACATCGATCCCGCGGTGTTCGATGCGAACTACCCGGCGCAGGTGCGCCTCGCCGGCGATGCCCGGGCGGTGCTCGCGGCGCTCGCCGCGCAGCTGCGGGCACAGGACGCGAGGCCGGCGAACACGGCCTTGCAGGAGCAGATCGCGCGCGACAAGCGCGCGTATCGCGAGGAGTGGCTCGCGCACGACAGCGGTGGACGCATCAACCCGCTGCATTTCTTCGACGAGCTGCGCCGCCAGGCGCCGGCCGATGCCATCACGGTGCTCGACGATGGCAACCACACCTACCTCGCGGCGGAGCTCTTTCCCATCGGCCGCGGCGGGCGCCTGCTCACGCCCACGGATTTCAACGCCATGGGCTACGCGGTGCCGGCCGCGATCGGGGCGAAGCTCGGGCGCCCCGGGAGCGAGGTGCACGCGATCGTCGGCGACGGCTGCTTCAGGATGACCTGCATGGAGCTGGTCACGGCGGTGGCGCGCGGCGTGGGCATCGCCTGCTTCGTCTTCCACGACGGGCACCTCTCGCAGATCGCGCAGGCGCAGGAGATGCCGTACAACCGCAAGCCGTGCACCGTGCTGGGCGCGGTGGACATCGCCGCGATCGCCGCCGCCACGGGCGCCGAGTACATCGACGTGCCCGATACGACTGCGCTGTCCGGGGCCATCGCCCGCGCCCGCGAGCTCGCGGCGGCCTCGCGCCCGGTCGTGGTGGACATCCCGATCGACTACTCGCGGCGCACGGCCTTTACCTCAGGCACGACGCGCTCCATGTTCCGGCGCTTCCCGCTTTCCCAGCGGCTGCGGTTCGCCGGGCGCGCGCTGGTGCGCAAGCTGACCGGCTAGGATTTGTCGCACGCCAAAGCCCATGCGCCAGGTCACGGCACACTTGGAGCATGGAAAGGAAGATCGTCGAGTTCACCACCGACAAGCGCTTCCGGCGCCGGCGGCGCGAGCTGCGCACGCTCGAGGCCATGATCGCCATGTATTGCCGCCATCACCACGGCGGCGGCGGGCTGTGCGCGGAGTGCGCCGCGCTCGGCGAGTACGCGCGCCGGCGCCTCGAGCGCTGCGTGTTCGGCGATGCGAAGCCCACGTGCGCCAATTGCGTCGTGCACTGCTACAAGCCCGACATGCGCGAGCGCGTGCGCGTGATGATGCGCTGGTCGGGGCCGCGGATGATCTTCCGCCATCCGGTCCTCGCGATCGTCCACAAGCTCGACGGGCTGAGGCCCGCGCCGTTGCTCCCGGGCGGCGGGCGGCGCGACTGACGCGGCATAATCGCGCATGGCCCAGGATTCCCCGGACTGGCAGGAAGGCATCTACCAGGCGCTCAAGGCGGGCGGCATCCGCCAGGTCGCCTACGTTCCCGACGCGGGACACGCCCACCTCATCGCGCGCGCGCAGGCCGATGGCGACATGCGCGACATCGTGCTCACGACGGAAGAGGAGGGCGTGGCGCTCGCGGCCGGCGCCTGGCTGGGAGGCGAGCGCGCGGTGCTGCTCATGCAGAGCAGCGGCGTCGGCAACTGCGTGAACATGTTCTCGCTGCTGCGCAGCGGCGACTTCCCGTTCCTCGCGCTCGTCACCATGCGCGGCGAGCACGCGGAGTTCAATCCGTGGCAACGCCCGATGGGCCGCGCCACGCAGCGGGCGATGGAGCTGATGGGCATCACCGTGCATCGCGTCTCGCGGGCGGAGGAAGCGCCGGAGACGGTCGCCGCGGGCATCGATGCGGCATTCGGCGGCGGCGAGCAGGTCGCCGTGCTGCTGTCGCAACGGCTCATCGGCCGCAAGCAGTGGGTGGCGCGATGACGCTCGAGCGTCGCGAGTTCGTCGCACGACTCATGCCCGCCATCCCGGAGGCGCTCGTCATCGCGGGGCTCGGATCGCCCGCGTGGGACCTTTTCTCCGCCGGCGATCGCGACACGAACTTCTACCTTTGGGGCGCCATGGGCGGGGCCACGTCCATGGGGCTCGGGCTCGCGCTCGCGCAGCCGCGGCGCTCCGTCGTCGTGATCACCGGCGACGGCGAGCAGCTCATGGGGCTGGGCAGCCTCGCCACGGTCGCGTTGCAGCGGCCCGCCAACCTCACCGTCGTCGTGCTCGACAACGGCCGCTACGGCGAGACCGGCATGCAGCGCAGCCACACCGGCGGCGGCACGGACCTCGCCGCGGTCGCGCGCGGCTGCGGCATCGAGGATGCCTTCGTCGTGGAGCGCGCGGATGGCATCGCGTCCATCGCGCAGCGCGTCAACGCGCGCAAGGGCGCGTCGTTCGCGGTCGTGAAGATCGGCGCGGGCGAGGCGCCGCGCGTGCTGCCACCACGCGACGGCAGCTACCTCAAGAACCGGTTCCGCGCGACGCTCGGCCTCGCGCCGCTCTGAAGTTGCCGCCCATCAACACGCCCCGGCGCGTTTGCGCCGAGAATTCCTCGCGGTAGTTCCATTCCTGCATTTCCGGGAGGCGAATATGCGCAAGCGCGGTATTGCCCTCGCTTGCCTGCCGGCGCTCGCCGCGAGCCTCATGCTCGCGCTGCCCGCCGCAAGCGAGCCGACCCCCGCGATCACGGACCGCACCGACGATCCGGCGATCTGGGGACAGCAGTTTCCGATCCAGTACGACCTCTACCTCAAGACGTTCGAGATGCGGCCGACCAAGTACGGCGGCAGCAAGCCCGAGTCGCGCAACGCGACCGAATCGGATCCGCGCCGCGTCGTCGCGCAGAGCAAGGTGAACGAGGACCCGGGCCTCAAGGCGATGTGGCAGGGCTACGCGTTCGCCGCGGATTTCCGCGAGGAGCGCGGGCACATGTACATGCTCGAGGACCAGCAGTACACGCTTCGCCAGAAGGTCGTGCAGCAGCCGGGCGCCTGCCTCAATTGCCACGCCTCGATGTATGGCGCGTACCTGAAGGCGGGCGATGGCGACATCATGCAGGGCTTCCGCAAGATCAACTCGATGCCCTACCAGGAGGCGGCGAAGCAGGTGAAGCATCCCGTGGCGTGCGTCGATTGCCACGAGGCGGGCAGCATGCAGCTGCGCGTGACGCGCCCGGCGTTCATCGAGGGCATCCGCGCGTACAAGGCTTCGCTGGGCGTGGCGGACTACGACGTCAACAAGCACGCCACCGCCGAGGAGAAACGCGCATACGTGTGCGGGCAGTGCCACGTCGAGTACTACTTCAAGGGTCCCGACAAGCAGCTCACGTACCCGTGGAGCAAGGGCCTGCGGGTGGACGACATCCAGCGCTACTACGACGAGATCGGCTTCCGCGACTGGACGCACAAGGACACCGGCGCCGCGGCGCTCAAGGCGCAGCATCCCGAGTTCGAGATGTGGAGCCAGGGCACGCACGCGCGCGCGGGGGTGACCTGCGCCGATTGCCACATGCCGCCGGTCGAGCACCAGGGCAGCGCCGTCACGGATCATTGGGTGCGCAGCCCGCTGCTCAACGTGAAGGCCGCCTGCGTCTCCTGCCACAGCAAGCACGACGCGAAGGTCACCGAGGCGGATCTCAAGGCTCGCGTGGAGCAGATCCAGGACCGCCACTGGGCGCTGCGGCAGCAGGCGATGGCCGCGCTCATGGGGCTCATCGGCGACCTCAAGGCGGCGAAGGAAGCGGGCAGGCCGGATGACGACCTCGCCACCGCGCGTTACCTGCAGCGCCGCGCGCAGTTCTACCTGGACTTCGTCGAGGCCGAGAACTCCACCGGTTTCCATGCGCCGCAGGAAGCCGCGCGCGTGCTCGGGCAGTCCATCGACTACTCGCGGCAGGGACAGATCGCGCTGCGCGATCGCGACTTCAAGCCGACGGTCGCCATCGTGAACCTGCCGCCCCCGCCGCCGGCTCCGGCACCGGCCCCCGCACCGAAGCCACCGGCGGTCGCGGTGAAGTAAAAACTTCCTCGTTTCGCCACGCGGGCGTCCTTCGGGACGCCCGTTGCGTTTCCGCTCCACCCGCACCCCAAACCTTCCCGGGCGAGGGCGGTCCTATCGCCACACGTGGTTCGCCGAAGATTCCATTGGGGTTTCTCGATCCTGCTCGCGTCCGCCTTCACGACGCATGCGCAAGACGAGGCCTTGCCCGCTTTCAGGAGCGTCGATTCGATCGAGGCCCGCGTGCAGGGCTGCGTGACGTGCCACGGCCAGAGCGGGCAGGGCACGAGCAACGGCTACTTCCCGCGCATCGCCGGCAAGCCCGCGGGCTACCTCTACAACCAGCTCGCGGCGTTCCGCGACGGCGTGCGCAATTACCCGCCGATGAATTACCTCGTCGCGTACCTGCCCGATGCGTACCTGCACGAGATCGCGAACTATTTCGCGCAGCAGCGACCGCCGTTCGCGCCGAAGGAGACGACGACCGCGGACGCGGCCACGATCGAGCGCGGCCGCACGCTGGTGACCGCGGGCGATCCCTCCCGCGGCATCCCGCCCTGCGTCGCGTGCCACGGCAACGGCCTCACCGGCATGGAGCCGGGCATTCCGGGGCTCGTGGGATTGCGTCCGGCCTACATCGCCGGGCAGCTCACGAGCTGGCGCGTGGGCAACCGCCGCGCGGCCGAGCCCGATTGCATGAAGCGCGTGGCCACGCGCCTCGCGGAGACGGACGTCGCCGCCGTCGCCGCGTTCCTGTCGCTGCAGAATCCGCCGGCGGACGCCTCGCCCGAGAAGCCGAACCTCGTGCGCATGCCGCTCGCGTGCGGCAGCGAGCGCCAGGCGCCATGAGCCGCGCGGCGCGCATCGGCCTCACGACGCTCGCCGTCGCCATCCTCCTGCTGGTCGCATGGTTCGTGCTGCGTCCCGAGCCGCCGCAGCAGAAGCACACCGCGCCCGCGCCCGGGGCCGCGGCGCCCGCGAGGGCGGATGCGGATCCGATGACCCGCCTCATCACCCGCGGCGAGTACCTCGCGCGCGCCGGCGATTGCGTCGCATGCCATACGGAGCCCACCGGCAAGCCGTTCGCCGGCGGGCGTCCGATGCCCACGCCGTTCGGCAACATCTACGTGCCCAACATCACGCCCGACGACGAGACGGGCATCGGCCTTTGGACCGCCGACGACTTCTACCGCATGCTCCACACGGGCGTCTCGCGCGACGGCGCGCTGCTATACCCCGCGATGCCGTTCGCCTCGTACACCAAGGTCACGCGCGAGGACTCCGATGCCATGTTCGCCTACCTGCAGTCGGTGCCGCCCGTGCGCCAGAAGAACCGGCCGCACGAGCTGCGCTTTCCGTACAACAAGCGCGAGCTGCTCATCGGGTGGCGCGCGCTCTACTTCAAGGAGGGCGAATACCAGCCGGACCCGAAGCAGTCGGCGCAGTGGAACCGCGGCGCGTACCTGGTGCAGGGGCTGGGGCACTGTGCGATGTGCCATACGGCGATCAACGCGCTCGGCGGCTCCAGCGAGTCGAAGGCGTTCGAGGGCGGCATGATCCCGAACCAGAACTGGTACGCGCCGTCGCTCACGTCCAACCGCGAGGCGGGCCTGGGCGAATGGACGCTCACCGAGATCGTGGACCTCCTGCAGGTCGGCACCTCGGCGCGCGGCACGGTGTACGGCCCCATGGCCGAGGTCGTCTACAACAGCCTGCAGTACATGACCGACGAGGATGCGGCGGCGATGGCGGTCTACCTGAAGGCGCTGCCGCAGCGCGAATCGGAGCCGCCGCCGCCCAGCAACGCGCGCCTCGTGGAGCCGGCGGTGATGGAGACGGGGCGCGCGCTCTACGAGAAGCAGTGCGCCATGTGCCACGGCGCCGAGGGCAAGGGGCATCCGCCGGGCTTGCCGCCGCTGGCGGGCAACCAGTCGATCACCATGAGGTCGCCGGTGAACTCGATTCGCATGGTGCTGAACGGCGGCTATGCGCCGGGCACGGCGAAGAATCCGCGGCCGTACGGGATGCCGCCCTTCGCGCACATCCTCGACGACGACCAGGCCGCGGCCGTCGTCACCTACATCCGCGTCGCGTGGAACAACACCGGCACGCCCGTGGCGCCCGCGCAGGTGAACGAGCTGCGCCGCCTGCTTCCCCAATAGAGGTGCCCCCATGACCATCCAGGACAACCCCGACATCCGCCCCGACGACACGGACGAAGCCGTGGACGCGATCGTGCGCCGCGGCCCGGTGGGCGCCTTCGCGCTCGCCGGCGTGGCCTCGGCGATCGTGGTGGCGATGTTCTTCGCGTTCTACGTGCTCGTGTACCTGCCGCGCGGGGCCGTGCAGTGAGCGTGGAAGCGCACGGCGCGGAAGGCGTCGCGGCCACCGCCGAGCGCCGTTGGGCGATCGTCGTCGGCGCCGTGATCGCGCTGCTCGTCGCGATGATGGTGTTCACGGGACTGCACTGGGCCGCGATGCCGCCCTCGCGCGTGGAGACCGTCGATCCGCGCACGCTGCACCTGTCGGGCGAGTTCGTGGAGGGCAATCTCGGCACGAGCGTCTCCTCCGACGGCCGCGTGGTCGTGCGCCTCGTCGCGCAGCAATACTCGTTCGAGCCCGCATGCATCCTGGTGCCCGCGAACGTGCCCGTCACCTTCCGCGGCACCTCGAGCGACGTGGTGCACGGTTTCGTGGTCTCGGGCACGAACGCGAACACGATGCTCATTCCGGGCTTCGTCGCGACGTTCACCACGACGTTCGCGAAGCCGGGCGAGCGCCTGATGCCGTGCCACGAATACTGCGGCACGGGGCACGAGGCGATGTGGGCGCACGTGCAGGTGATCGCCGAGGACGAGTTTCGTGCGCGCGCGGCCCGCGCGGAAAGGCTCGACTGTGTTCGTCGCTAGGCGGCTCGTGCTCGCGCATTTCTGGGTGGCGTTCGCCGCGTTCCTGGCGGCCATCGTGCTGGGCGAATGGCAGATGTGGGTGCGCAGCCCCTTGCACCCGTGGCTCGACAACCCCGAGCACTATTACCGGTCGGTCACCGCGCACGGCACCGTGATGGCGTACGTGCTGCCCACGCTGGTCGCGATGGGGTTCGGCTACGCGCTGAGCGAGCTGGCGCTGCGAAGGCCGCTCGTCGGGCTTCGCTGGGCATGGGGCGGCTTCTGGCTGGCGGTCGCCGGCACCGTGATGGCCGCGGCACCCGTGGCCGCCGGGCTCGCGTCGGTGCTCTACACCTTCTATCCGCCGATGATCGCCAATCCCTTCTATTACCTCGGCATCGTGCTGGTCGTCGTGGGCTCGTGGATCTGGGTGGCGCTGATGTCCATCAACCTGCGCGCGTGGCGCCGCGACAACCCGGGCGCGCCGGTGCCGCTCGCGATGTTCGGCAACGTGGCGGGCGCCTACCTGTGGGCGTGGACCTCGGTCGGCGCGGCCGTCGAGATCCTCGTGCAGATCCTGCCGGTGGCGCTCGGCCTCAAGGACACCATCGACGCGGGCCTCGCGCGCGTGTTCTTCTCGTGGACGCTGCACGCGATCGTGTACTTCTGGCTCATGCCGGCCTACATCGCCTTCTACACGATCGTGCCGCGCGCCATCGGCGGGCGCCTCTACAGCGACAACATGGCGCGCGTCGCCTTCGTCCTGTTCCTGGTGTTCTCGATGCCCATCGGCATCCACCACCTGTTCGCCGACCCGCAGATCGGCGCGGGTTTCCAGTTCGTGCACGCCGCCATGACCGCGATGGTCTCTGTGCCCACGCTGCTCACGGTGTTCACGATCGTGGCCTCGGTCGAGATCGCGGGGCGCATGCGCGGCGGGAAGGGCGCCTTCGGCTGGATTCGCGCGCTGCCGTGGGACAACCCGATGATGCTCGCGGTCGCGTTCTCGTTCGTGATGCTGGGCTTTGGCGGCGCGGGCGGCCTCATCAACATGAGCTACCAGCTCAACGAGACGGTGCACAACACGCAGTGGGTCACCGGGCACTTCCACCTGATCTTCGCGGGCGCCATCGTCATCATGTACTTCATGGTCGCCTACGAGCTCTGGCCCGAGCTCACCGGGCGCCCCGCCCCGGACGAGCGCCTGGTGCGCGCGCAGCTCTGGCTCTGGTTCGTCGGCATGCTCGTGCTGACGCTGCCGTGGCACTGGGTGGGTCTTCTCGGCATGCCGCGGCGCATGGCGTACTACGACTACTCGCATCCCGACCTCGCGCCGCAGGCCTGGACCGTCGTCGCCTCGACGATCGGGGGCGCGCTGCTCGTCGTGTCGGCGATCGTGCTGGTCTGGATCCTGGCGTCCGCGTGGCTGAGGCGCGGCCGGGCGCTCGCGCCGGCGTTCACGTTCAGCAGGGAGGCGCACGCGGGCGGCCACACGCCGGC
>DASTGG010000137.1:0-25032 GCA_035719385.1 Usitatibacter sp. | reverse complement strand
TCCTGGGAGGCGGCACGGGCTGGAGCGTGGTCCGCACCGCCGACTTGAACGGCGACGGCATGGCCGACCTCGTCTGGCAGCATATCGACGGCAGCGTCGCCGTGTGGTTGATGAACGGGGTGGCGCCCACCAGCACGCCGTTGCTCCTGGGGCCCGGGACGGGTTGGAGCTTGTCGAACGCGGGTCCGTGAGAGCTGCGAAACTGGGCTACGCCTGCTTCTTGCCGAGAAAGATGATTTCACCCTCGGTTCGAGGCAGGCGGTAGTTCCTGAGGTCTGCAAGGTACGCCTCGATACGCAGGCGCATGGGAAACCGGATGGCGTGCGGCTCGAACGGTCTGAGACCATTTGCCGCCTTCCAGCTCAGGAGGAAATCACCCCGCGAGGACCGACCGCTGAGGAACCGATGATTTCCTTCGAACCCTGATCGCTTCAAGGCCTCGAGAAGCGCCCTTGAATTGAACAGCACCAGGTGTCGCGGGCTGTCCAGCCCGATCCAGCTCTTGCCGAAGCGAAGATGGCCCGCACTGTCTGTATTGGGAGTGGCCATCCAAAGCAATCCGCCGGGCTTCAGGAGGCGAGCCGCCTTGGCCAGCACCTTCACCGGATCGTGGAAGTGCTCTATTACGTGGCAGAGCGTTATTGCATCGAAAGAGGCGGCCGGCAAATCGACCTCTTCGAATCGGCCTACGTCTATTCGCAATCCACGGCTTCGTGCAAGTGCAGCGGCCGTCGCATCGGGCTCGACACCCCGCACGTTCCACCCCAGTGTGGCCGCGAATTCCAGGAAATCGCCGTTGCCCGAGCCGACATCGAGCACCGTCTTGTTGCTGTCGATTTCAGGAAGACAGCGCAGCGAGAAGTCCATCTCGCGTTTCTTCGACGGAAAGAACGGAACCAACCATGCGCCCAGCCATGTCGACGGTCGCAGCGCTCCTTTCACCCGGTGGTTGATGTAGCCATTCCTGATCGCCCGGTTGAAACGCCGAAGCAACGATGCGCTGGGTGGCGGCGCCGCATTGTGCGTATAGAAGTCCGAGTAGGCCTTTCCTATGCTCGTCGGGGTAGGCCTGGGATCGATATAGCACGCTTCACACTGGTGGCACCGGTAGAGTCGCCAGGTACCGGGCGCTTTCCGGTACACCACGTCGGAGATGTCCGCATGCCTCAAGCTTCTTTCCGTGCTTCGACATACCGGACAGGCCCCGACGTGCTCCAGTTCTTCCGCTGGCCAGCTCATTCCCTCCAGAGCCTAGAGATGTTTGGATAGAGCCGTCTCAAGATGACTTTTGCGCGTGATGGAGTGAACTGCGAAATCAAGTCGCGGGCGGCATGCCGGAATCGAAGCATGGCGACGTCGAGCTCTCCGATCCGACGGCATCTTCTCTTCGTCACGACAGAGTACAACTCGTACGCTTCCAGATTGCGCGGGGAAAATGGTCGATGCTTGCGCGCCTTCAGAAATACGCCCGGAGCAGACGGATCTGCTTCAACGGACTCGATTTCCAGATCGCCGAAGATGCTCTCGAAGTCCCCGACTTCGTACCTCCAGAAATCATAAGGGTAGCCATGGTACGGGAAGCCTTTCGACCGAGTCGTCGCCAACAACGTACCGTCGGGCTTCAGTATCGCCTTCATGTTCGCAACTGCCGAGCGCCAATCGAGCACGTGCTCGAGGACTTCCGTACAGATGACGACATCGAATCGCTCTTCACCATATCTCTCGGCAAGCTTCTCGATCGGGCAAACTTCGTCAACGCCAGGGCCCGGGACGATGTCCGTGCCCGTGTATGTCGCGGGGCCCAGGCCGGTGACCAGGCCGCGCAGCGTCCCGTTGACGTCGTACGCACCGATCTCGATGACGTTCTTTCCCTGCACGTCTGCTCGTGTAAGCTGTCGCCTACCAAAATCCAGCCCGGCGTCATTGCACAATTTAGCTTTCCTCGGCGAGTATTTGCGGCTATCACGACAGCTGGCGCAAAGACGGCACGTCTGCGGCCTGGTGCGTACCTGATTCGCGATTCACCCGGTCGCGCCTTGGCTGCCAAGTGCCTGGACGTTTTTTCGGGAGAAGTATAGCCGACGCATTTGTCGCGACCCGCGGCACGGTTGCCACTGTAACAGTCGCCGCGCCATCCCTCCGGCGGCACGGCCACGTCCGGGATCCTGTTTCCCAAGGCTCGATTTCCAGTATCGGAGGGATTGATTCCGTTGGCTATCGTGCGAATGCCCAAAGTCACCTTGCTCCGGAAGGCGTTCAGTCATTCGCCAAGCTCGGTCCCGTACCGGCGCCTGCGACGGGACCGTTAGCCGATGGCGACGGTAGCGCGCAACTTCGTCGCGAACCTCGCGGGCAACGCGTGGGGAACGTTGCTCAGCTTGCTGATCGTGCCGGTGTATCTGAAGTTCCTTGGTGCAGAGGGGTATGGCCTGATCGGGTTCTATTTGCTCGTTTCGACGCTTCTGTCCGTGCTGGACGTGGGGTTCAGCGCTACCGTCAACCGCGAACTGGCTTCTTCCAGCGAGTCGTCTCGACGAGGGCTCGCGGGGATGATTCGTACCCTAGAGCGTGGGTTTTTCGCGATTTCCCTCGTGATCGCGATCATTGTGTTCGTGCTTGCGCCTCAAATAGCAACGCATTGGTTGAACGTTCACGAACTGTCGATCGGCAGCGCGATATGGGCCACGCGTCTCATGGCCGGTCTGTTGCTGATGCAGTTTCCAATTGCACTCTATAACGGGTGCTTGCTGGGTCTCCAGCGCCATGATGCGCTGAATGCGATCGGCGTATGCATGTCAACCGTGCGAGCGGTGGGTGCCATTGCGATCCTGTGGGCCATCTCCCGGTCGGTGGAAGCCTTCTTTGCATGGCAGCTATTCGTTACGCTCGCCAATCTCGTGATCGTTCGCGCGATCGTGATGCGCCTGGTTCCTCGTTCCGCGGACGATCGGGGAATGAGTATCGAAGACGTGCGCCGTGTTGGTTCCTTCGCTCTTGGAATGGGCGCCATCAACATGCTGGGGCTCGTTATCACGCAACTCGACAGGGTCGTGCTCTCGGCCCTGGTGCCGCTCAAGCTCTTCGGATATTACGCACTCGCCTGGACGGCCGCGTCCGTTATCTATCGGTTGTCGGGTCCGGTGTTTACCGCCATTCTTCCAAGAATGACGCAGCTCGCTTCAAGACGGGATGCCTCGGCCTCCACGGAGATCTTCCTCAAAAGCGGCCAGCTGATGGCAACACTGGTAGTGCCGGTTTCCTTGTTTCTTGCAATCTTCGCGCATGAGGTTCTTGCGATATGGACTCATGACCCGGCGGTCGCTGCCGCCGATGGTGTGGTGCTTGCCATGCTGGCGGGAGGCACGATGATCAGCGCAATCCTCCAGGTGCCGGTCGCCTATCTTGTAGGCGCGGGAACCCTGCGGCCGCTGTTGTGGATAAACTTCGGCGCGGCCGTGGCGTTCGTGCCGCTGTTGGGCGCGCTTGTCATGGCGGCGGGAATAGAAGGAGCGGCAGCATCCTGGCTGATTCTCAATGTGGGCCTGTGCATTCCAGTTGCGTTTGCCATCGTGGGCCCACTTGGCCCGGCGCAGTTCAGGCGGTGGGCGATACAGTCCGTAGTACTGCCAGTATGCGTTTGTCTTGCATTCCTGGTGCCCGTGGCAGCCGTAATCCATCATTTCGGCGTTCATGACGGCGTCATGCTGACAATGATCCTGGCGGCCGCAGGAGTCGTGTGCGAGGGCCTCGTCCTCGTTTCGCTGCCCATGCCCAGGACGAGAATCGTCGCGGCGCTGAAGCGGTTCACGCGCGATCCAAAGTCGCCGGTCTAGACCCTGGTCCTGAACGATCGAAACCGTTGAAGCAGGCGGGTGGGTAGAAGCAACAGGAACGGAAACATACACAGGAACTTGATCCGGTGGTTGCGAAGCTGATGCATCCACTCGCTCAAGTAGGCCTTGAATGCGCGATCCCTGCGGCCAACGGCTACCTGGGCTACGAGCATCTTGCGGGCAAGGGCCGAAATCAGCCGGTTTATCGCTTTGCGCTGGCCAGGCGTTGACCCGGGAAAGCCATCGCTGCCCTCGATTTCCCGAAGTCGTTTGATGCCCCTGAAAAGGTGCGCAGCGGAATTCGACGTGTTCGATTCATGTACGCGATACGTAGCAAGGGGCGCATCGCCGGCTATGCCATAGGGTCCCCGGAGCAGAAGCCGGACCTGGAGGGCGACATCCTCGATGGAACCCCGGTCGGTTTCATATCGCAGGTCGGCAATCCTGCTTCGATCCAGCATCATGACGGAGCTCAGAAGGAATAGATGGCCTTCTGCATATCTCTCCAGTGCATCCGGAATACAGCCGTCGGCGTCTCGAATCGACAGGTCGAAACCCGGCTTGCCGGGAGGGGTGGAGTATACGAATGGAACAGAGCATCCGACGGCGTCCGGATGCGA
This sequence comes from Usitatibacter sp., assembly GCA_035719385.1. Taxonomy (GTDB): domain Bacteria; phylum Pseudomonadota; class Gammaproteobacteria; order Burkholderiales; family Usitatibacteraceae; genus Usitatibacter. The sequence continues at coordinate 20,579 of DASTGG010000137.1, read as the reverse complement.
GCGCATGAAGTCGTATTGCACGCGCAGCTTGTCGCGGTGCCAAAGATCATCGTGGTCGAGCAAGGCAATGTAACGACCGCGAGCGGCAGCCATGCCGCAGTTACGTGCAGCGCCGGATCCCTTGTTCGCCTGACGTATCACAGTAATGCGATCGCCCAAACTGCCCAGGTACTCGGGGGTCGAGTCCGTGCTTCCGTCGTCGATGACGATGACTTCATAGTCGCACAAGCTCTGCTCAAAGACCGAATTGAGCGCCTGCTCCAGGTACGCCCGGGAATTGAACGTCGGAATGACAACCGAAATCGCCGGATTCATCAGAAATGGCGCGCACGCTGAGCGGCGCGTCATTCTCGCATATCGAAAAGCCGACTGAACGGCCCCCGCAAGAGGATCCCGTCTCTCGGTAGGGCAGCCGGTTAAGGATGAAATGTGCGGGAGGTTTCCGGCGGCAACGCGCAGGCGGGAGGTCTTCCGCTACTCGTCCGGATCCCGCTTTTTCGCGGTGTTGACCTGTTGACCTTCCCGGAGTTTTTCGGCGTAATGTAGGCGGCAATTTGGCTGGTTGGCGGCGTGCCGCGACCGGTCGACCGCGGCGCTCGCGCAAGGTAGTCGACAGGCAAGGCCTGATCCCACTGGGTGCAGTCGACATCGCCGATCATGAGGGCGGCGGCCTGTTGTTGCTTTGCTTACTTCACTGAGGTGTCTGGAGCTGCATGAAAAGTGTCATCAAGCGCCTTATCCCCAGAGTATTCGAGGGACCCATCCGCAGCGCCTATCACGCGACGACGGACGCGGTCGACTTGCTCATGTGGCGCAACCTCGGAATGCTGTTGGGGAAAAGGGATGCGTTCACGCCGCCGAAGAGGCTCGTCGGCGCGATAGGCGGCGGAAGCTTCGAAAAGATCGGACACGAGTTTCTCGGCCACTTCATCGGAATGGCGGGGCTTCAACCGCACGAGCGAGTTCTCGATGTGGGATGCGGTAGCGGCCGCATGGCCGCCCCGCTGACCGCCTACCTGACGACCGGCAGTTACGAGGGTTTCGATATCACCCCCGACACCGTGCGCTGGTGTCAAAGACGAATCACGCCGCGCTTTCCGAACTTTCGGTTTCAATTGGCGGACGTCTATAGCCAGGGCTTCAATCCGCAGGGCAGGCACGCTGCGTCCGAATACCGGTTCCCCTTCGAAAGCCAGTCGTTCGATTTCGTCTTCCTGACTTCCGTGTTCACCCATATGCTGCCCAAGGACATGGAAAATTACCTGTCGGAAGTGGCTCGTGTCCTGAAGAAGGGAGGGCGCTGCCTTGTCACGTTCTTCCTGCTCAATGACGAATCGGTTGCGTCCATGGGGCGATCGGAGCTGACGTTTCAATTCGATCATGGCGGCTATCGCGTCAATGACGCGCTGAACCCGGAGCTGGCCGTCGCATATCCGGAAGCGCTCGTTCGCTTGCTCTTCGCGAAATACGGGTTGAGCATCCAAGCGATCCGATATGGATCCTGGTGCATGCGCAGCACCTATACGAGCTTCCAGGACATCATTCTTGCTACGGCCTGAAGCCGATGATGTCGCATGGGGCATCGTGACATGACCGCGCCACAATCCGGAGAGGCGGAGGTGGTCGCTGTCGTCCTCAACTGGAACAACTTCGACGATTCCGACGCATGCATCCGCAGCCTGCTGGCGGTAACCTATCCGCGGCTTCGCATCGTTCTCGTCGACAATCGTTCGACCGATGGCTCCTTCGCGCGGCTGAAGGAGAGCTATCCGACGATCCAGTTTGTCGCAAATGCGGAGAACCTGGGATTTTCGCGCGGCTGCAACAACGGAATCCGGGCGGCGTTGTCGGGCGGGTCCTGCGAATACGTCCTGCTGATCAACAACGATTGCGAGATCGACGCCGGCGCGCTCGAGCCCGCAGTCGCGGAGATGCAGGCCCATCCCGACGTTGGCGTGGTAACCGCGAAGATCGTCGACGAGCGCGGTCGGATCTGGCACGCCGGCGGAACCATTTCCCTCTTGCGGGGGCAGTCTTACGCGCGAGGCTTTCGGGAGCCCGATGTTGGCCAATTCGAAACCGTTTGCGACACGGAATGGGCGAGCGGCGCCCTCATGCTGGTTCGGCGAGAGGTGCTGGAGCGGGTAGGACTCCTGCCCGAGGAGTATTTCTTCGGCGTGGAGGAATGGGATTACTCGCTGCAAGTGCTGCGGAAGGGGTACCGCGTGCGCTATGTGCCCCGGTTCCGGGGCATGCACCCGGGCGGCGGCAGCCACGACAACCACGATCCCAAGTTCGCATACAACTATTACCGCAACAAGCTGATATTCCAGGAGCGGCATCTGGGGCGATTGCTGTTCAAGCTCTGGCTGCTGCCCTTCCTCGTGTACCTCAAATTCAAGATGCGCCGCCACATCTCGTATCTCGCCAGCATCACGTATGCGAACCCATCGCAGAGCCCCGTGGATGAGGTGGTTTTCGCGGCGTGGATGGCCGTTCGGGACCACGGCACGGGCGAGCTGAATGAGGGCACGATGCAGCGGTTCCAGAGCGTGCTCGAGGATTGGAGAAAGCAGCGAGCTTAGGCCCCAGTGAGCCTTTCCGGGCGCTTGCCGCCGCGGTGGACTATCGCGGCAGCGTTGCCGCGGCAGGCGCTCGCTGCCAGTTCTCGATCGTGGTGCGAGAGGCGTCGATCAGCCGCCTTGATCCTGCGGACAGATCGTATTGGCGTGCCTTTTCCCGGCAGGCCTCGCGCATTCCGCGCAAATCATCGGTCGGCAAATCCAGCGCATGTTCGAGGGCCCGGGCGATCGCGACTTGATCGTTGGGCGCAACCAGCCATCCGTTGATGCCCGGTTCGATCATTTCTCGCGCTGATCCCATCTCGGTGCTCGCAATGACCGGAAGGCCCGAAGCCATCGCCTCGGGCACGATCAACCCCCAGCCGTCGTAGCGCGACGGAGCGCATAGCAAGTCAGCCTCTCGATACGCAAGGGGCAGGTCGTCCCAGTCGCGGAAGCCCAGGAAGTGGATGGCCGGGAAGCCGCCGTGCCTTTCCTTCAGCATCGACTCGAGCGGGCCCGTACCCATCACGAGCAGGCGAACTCCAGGACGACGCCGCGCGACCTCTCGAAACGCGTCACACAGCTCCTCTATGCCCTTGCGCGCGATGAGCGACCCGGAGAAAAGGACCGTCCTTCGATCTGATGGCGCTTCCCTTTGGATGGCGAAGAACCGGCGCAGATCGGACACGTACGGCATGTGGTAGTAAGGTCTCGACCCGAATTCCCGGCGATAGCCTTCGATCGCCCAGTGACCGATGCCCCAGATTGGTACCGAGTGATCGCGCCAAAGGCGCCACAGGGCGATGCGGCGGTATGCGGCACCCAATCCGCCCTTGTGCTGAATACCCGGACGCTCACCCCAGAAGCACCAGGGGCGACCAGTTGCCACTCTTCGCGACATCAGCGCCCTGACCTGGCGGTGTCGATACCATGAGAAGACGACCAGGTCCGCGCCGACGACGGCCGGTTCGACCTCCACCGGATTTTCGAGGTACAGAGCCCGGTGTCGAACCGGGCGCTTCGACCAGTTCCTGTCTGCATCCGACTGGCGCACGTAGACGACGGTGAGCTCCATTCCCGGTGCGTTCGCCACTGCATCGAACAACTCCACTTGATAGGGGCTCGGAATCTTCGTCAGGATGGTGAGTTTCATCGCATCCATGAACCTGGAAGTATAGGTCGCATCACGCCTAACTCGTCCGCGATGTCCCGGGCGGCTGCGAGAGGCTCGCGCCCCTTCGAAGTGACGCCACATGGCGCACCATCGCACTGAGCAGCGTCATCGCAAGCAGCACGTAACCCATGAGCATGATTTCCAGCATCGAACGGACCCCGACGAAAAGCCATACCAGCATCAGGCTGGGAAACAATGGGTTTACCGCCCCAGGTGGTTTCTCGAACAACGCGTTCACCATCGTTGCGAAACGACCATAGACCAGCGCGCCGAGGAACACGGCGATATAGCCAAACGACACATAAAGCTCGCCCGCCATCGTGAGGGCGAAGCTCGTGTCGGGGATGCCAAGCTCCTCCGCCAGCTCGAAGCCCCCGTCGATAGGCTTATCCGGCCACAGCATCCTCGGGATTGGCCGAACCAATGCATACGTCACGTACTGCCAGCCGACGAACGGCCGTGTTTCCGGGACGAACTCCAGCATTTGCCCGATGCGAAGGAAATTGTCGTCGACGAAGACTTGATCGAATTCGGGGAGCACGGCCGACGAATCCCCGAAGCCCACCCCCCGGTAAACCAGCATGACCTGGAGAAGCGCGACGAGCGCTCCGACCGCCACCAGGGTCGCCAGCGCGCGCAGGAATGTGAGCCGCCGTGTGTCGATGAGCCAGCAGAACAGCCCGGCCAGGATCATGGCGCCCACGATGCGGCGTCCACCGCCCTGGGCATGAAACGCCAGTATCGTTACCGACATGCACAACCCGATCCAGGTCACGGTCCTGCGGGCACCGGCTCGCAGGGCCAACAGCACGGTCAATGGCGGTACGAGGTAGCCGAAGTACTGAAGGTGATAGGAGAAAGCGCTCCAGTCGCCAAGCGATTCACGTTGCCAGGGCGTGTTCCAGCGATCGTTGCCCAAGGCCATGACCATGGTATCCAGGTCGAAATCCGCGCGGTAGAAGAAGTCCCAGATGCCCAGCACGAACGCGAGCACGAGCACCGCGAAGATCGCGGGCACGCCGAGCGGTTGCATCGCCTCGCGGAAAAGGAATTTCGGCGCCATCGGCCTCCATGCGTTTGCGCCGAGCCAGAAGCCGATGCCCGCGGTGCCGATCATGAAGAACTCGCGGACTACCGCGTCGCGCGACAGATCGGCTGCATAGCGGCCTTGAAGCAATTCCGAAAGTGTCCAGTACACGAGCGCAGCGATGAGCACATTCTCGCCGCGCAGCAAGCTGCGGGTATCGTTGCGCATGGAAGGCAGCAGCGGCGCCGCGAGCGATATGGCGAGGAGGTAGGAGGCAAATGTGAGAGCGCCGGGGGGCGTTATGTCGTCCGGGATCGACAGCGACGCGCCGATGACACCAGCGGCCATTACCAACGCGCCGACGCCGACGTGCAGGACGCGCGCTACTCCGGGCTCACTGCTGAGTTGCATGCTGGATTGCTGCCTTCTAGCCAATCGCCTCCCGGACGAGCCGTTCGGCATATTCTCGTATGTTCCGGAATGACGATACGCACCTGGAGCTCATGAGCGCAAGCTCGTCCGGCTGCGCGATCAGGCGACGGATACTGCTGGCAATTGCGGCACCCGTCACCTCCGGAAGGACAAGCCCGTTGACGCCATCGGTCACGACTTCACCGCAAAAGGCGGAGGCGATGATCGGCAAGCGGTAAGCCTGCGCTTCGAGCTGCGTGAGGGCGAATCCGTCCGACAGGGTTGGAAGAATCATGACGTCCGCGGCTTCGTAATATCTGCCCACATCCGCTCGCTCCACACGCCCGACATAGGTGAAGTTCCGCGCCGTCAGCACATCATCGGGGATTTGTACCGAGGCCGGACCGACCACGGTAAACCTGACCGGATCGGAGCGCAGTTGCCGGACGGCGTCGAAAAGCCGTGCCGCACCCTTCCGGAGATTGAGCTGGCCCAGGAACAGCACTTCGAGGCGGCGCGAGTCGTCGAATCGCCGAACCGGCGGGCGAGGCGCCGGATCGAGCGCCGTTTCGAAATACAAGGGCACAGTGACCGCCTTGCGCACGTCCACGCCCGCGCGCTCGAGGCATTCCCTTGCCCATGGCGAATTGACGATGATGCGGTGGGCCGTGCTGCATTGGCGACGCCATTCCTGCCAGTACCGGGGAGGTGCTGGACGATAGCGTTCCTTCAACTCGGGGTGGCGGCTCATCTCGTCGAGCACGATCTGCTCCTCCACCGGACCGCCGTCGATTTGTCCCATCACGGCGCGGCATCCACGATCCGCTGCCACTTCGAGCACCGTCGTGCAGGCGTAGGAGTACGCAAACAAGGCGCGCGCGCCGTCGCCCTTCGCGCTGCCGAGAAGGTTCCCGACGTGCCGCCGCGCAAAGCGATCGAACCGCGAGTTGCGCGAAAGTATGAGGCCCCAGTCGGAAGAGCATCCGAGCCTGTGCCGCGCACGCAGCATCGCCTCGTTCGCGCTCCAGGCCAGGCCTCCCGAGATCACGCGCGCGTTGTCGAGCGCCGCATGAAATCGCCCCCGCAGGCCGCGACCCCAGAATTCGGTGACCAGCGCGTCGAGCGCTCCAATCGCGTTCAGCGCCCGCGGAACGGCATAGTGTTCGCGCGCGCCGAGTTGGGCGCATATCCACCGGGTCTGCGTAGTGGGCGCGCCTATGATCGCCCCACTGCTGCCTCGTTTCGATCGATCGCCGTCTGCATCGCGCTGAGGAGTTTGTGCGACGCCACGTCGATGCGGTACTGCTCCTCGTAGCAGCGGCGTGCGTTGCGGCGCATGCTCGTGAGCGCATTCGTGTCGAGGCCATGCCACTGTTCGAGTGCCGTGCGGACGTCGTCCCTGTCATCACGGCAAATGATGCCGGCGCCATACGCGTCGACCGTGGAGTGAATGTTGACGGCTGTCGTTGTGATGATCGGTGCGCCTGCGGCCATGGCCTCCACCACGGCGATTCCGAAGTTCTCCTGGTGGGAGGGCAAGGCAAACACGTCGCATGCATAGAATGCCTGCCATTTGGAGTGCCCGTACAAGGCGCCGGGCAAGGACACACTTTGGTCGAGCCCAAGCCGGCGCGCGAGCGCATGAACCTCGTCTACATGTGGCCGCTCACCGTCTCCGGCGATGACGAGCTGGCAATCCTGGCGCAGCACCGACGAATCGGCGAAAGCGTGCAAGAGAAGATCGATCCCTTTCTTGGGATGGATTCGGCTCAGGAACAGGACGATCCGGCGGTCGCCGGGGATCGACAAGTTGCTTCGGAACGCCGCGGCCGCGTCCTGGGGCCGGGGCGGTGGCTCGGCGATGCCATTGCCCACGACCAGCTCGCGCCACGACCACATCGGAAAATAACGACGCGCCAGCACCGCTTCGTCAGGTGTGGTGAAGACCACCGCATTGGCGTTCCTGGCGGTTTGGCGCTCGAAGAAGATCCAGTACAGAAGCTTCTTGACGTACTTCACCGGCGTTGCACGGCGGCTCCATGGGTCGAGCATTCCGTGGGCGTAGACGAAATACGGAATGCCGAGCGAGGCCGCCATGCGCGAGGCGCTCAGTCCCTGGTAGTGCCAAAGGCCGTTGATGATCCACGCATCGTATTCCCTGCCGTGATCAAGCAGCCATTTCTTCAGGCGAGGCGTGTAGGCGTACTTTCCGTAACCCGGGCCTAACGCGTGTACCTTCAGCGGGAAGGAGTTCAGCCAGTTACGGTCGGGCGGGTCCCCGCAAACCACGACTTCGACACAGTGGCCCTCGCCCCGTAGCGACGTTCCGATCTGTCGCACACATTCGACGGTGCCGCCCTGCCGCGGGTCGAGCGAGTTGATGATCTGGAGGATGCGCAGAGCGGCAGTTACTTGGAAAATAGGGTCGCGGCGTGAGATTATCGTATTCGCATGAATCTTGCACATTACTCCGCCGACAAATTCGAGCGTGGCCGGCCTTCGGTCGTGGAGCTCCTGTGGCTCATTACGGCGACCATCGCTTTTGCGCGAGCCGTGCCGTTCAATTTCCTTCGCGTCGCGGCGTTGCGGGTGTTTGGTGCAAGTCTCGGCCGCGCAGTGGTCGTAAAGCCGGGCGTCAGGGTCAAATTTCCCTGGAGGCTGCGCGTCGGAGACCACAGCTGGATCGGCGAGGATGCGTGGATCGACAACCTGGATGACGTTGTCATCGGCTCGAATACCTGCATTTCGCAGGGGGCCTATCTTTGCACCGGCAACCACGACTGGAAAGCGGAAACCTTCGACCTCATGACGGCTCCGATCACGGTGGGTGACGGCGTATGGATCGCGGCGAAGGCCATGATCGCTCCGGGTGTCGTCATCGGCAACGATTCGATCGTCACCCTGGGCTGCGTTCTCACACGCAGCGTGCCTGCGCGGAGCTTCTGCAGCGCCGGACAGGCTCTGGTCCATGGTCGAGACGCCCGCTGAAGCAGCGCGGCCGCAGCGCCTCATTTTCGTCAATCGCTTCTTCGCGCCCGACCTCTCGGCGACGAGCCAGATCCTCACCGATCTGTGCCGCGCGCTCGCGCTCCGGGGCTTCGAGCAGCACGTCGTCACGAGCCGGTTGCGATACGAAAGCGCCGGTGCCCAATTGTCCGCCGAGGAAGACCGCGACGGTGCGCACGTCCACCGGGTGGCGACCACGGGCTTCGGGCGCGGCTCCATGCCGGGACGGGCTGCGGACTATGCATCGTTCTTATGGTCTGCGCGCAGGGAGGTCTCCCGCCTTGCGCGGCCGCGATCCATTGTCATCGCGAAGACGGACCCGCCGATGCTGCAGTCCTGGATCGCCGGAGCGGTGAAGCACGGACCGTTCGTGTGCTGGGTGCAGGACTTGTTTCCCGAGGTCGCCGAGGCGGCCGGTATCCGGCTCGCGCGCGGCATTCCTGGACGCGCCATTCGTGCCCTTCGCGATCGCACGTTCGCAGGGGCCGACGCGATCGTCGCGGTCGGCGATCTCATGGCGGAGCGCATCCGTGCCATGCCGGGGGTGAGATCGCATCGAGTGCACGTGATTCCCAACTGGGCTGACGGGGCGCAACTTCGCCCGGTGGAGCACTCCAGCAACCCACTGCGTTCATCGTGGGGACTGGATGGCAAGTTCGTCGTCGGATACTCGGGCAATCTTGGCCGGGTGCACGAGTTCGAGACGACGCTTCGCGCCGCCCAGCTGCTGCGCTCGAATGCCGCGATCCGGTTTCACTTCGTAGGCGCTGGCCACTACATGCGATATGTGCAGCGGGAGGTGGAAAAGGCGCGCCTCACGAACGTGAGCTTCGCCCCGTACCAGCCGCGAGAGTCGCTGTCGCTCTCCTTGTCTGCGGTGGATCTGCATCTTTGCACTCTCGATCCGAAATTCGAAGGGCTGGTCGTCCCGAGCAAGCTGTATGGAATCATGGCGGCGGGGCGGCCCGTCCTGTTCGTGGGCGCTGCGAATGGCGAGGTCGGCCGGGTGCTCGACCGTCACGCCATCGGCTTCACCGTCGCGCCGGGGGACGCGACCGCGCTTGCAGGCGCGATCGAGAGTATTGCAGGGGATGCCGAGCAAGCCCGAACAATGGGAGCGTCGGCCCGGGCGCTGTTCGAAGCGGAATACGATTTGCCGGTTGCTGCCGCCCGTTGGGAGCGCCTTCTCACGGCTATCGGCTGATCACGAGCTTCCGGCAATCTCAAGGCTCGACCCCACCCTGCCTCGAGTGCAGGCGTAACCCCCGTGAAGACCCCTGCGATGAGTTTGACGAAGGCCCCCTGATTCCGTACCATCTGCTGGGGAGCGAAACCGGGGATTTTCCTCGCTGCGACAAGAAGTTACCGGTCTTCTAAAGCGAGTCGTTCATTGTCGGCGGCAAGCCCCGCAATGGGGCTGTGCGCGCATTGATGACGTCATGGGGAGAAGCGCGATATGGCGAAGCTCGAGGTCGCGATCGCATTCGGTTTACTTGCCGTGACCGGCGGGGCCCTCGCTCAAGGCGCCTATGTTCGTCCCGCGTATCAATTCCCGTCGCCGCCCTCAGGCTCCGATCCGGCCAGCGTCCACGTGCCGGGCACGCCATTGTTCCTGGCGCCGTATGTCGGCGTTGCCGTGGGGCATGACGACAACCTGTTCCTGTCCAGCCAGAACGAAAAATCGTCATCCCTGTACATCACGAGCCCGGGCTTCAGGCTCGACGCGCGGGACGCCAACAAGGTCTTCCAGCTCGGATACCAGGCGCAAATCGGCCGCTATACGGGCAGCCATGAAGACGATTACGACGACCAGACGGCGAACGGCCAGTTCGACATGGCCATCGACCGCCGCAACTTCCTGCGCCTCGGGCTGAATTACATCCGTAGTCATGATCCCCGCGGGTCGACCGACCGCCCGTTCGGCGCGCGGCCGGATCGGTACGAGCTCGTGAACCCGTACGCCACCTATGCGTTCGGCGCGCCGGGCGCCGCGGGCCGCATCGAGCTCTACGCGAGCGCAGGCGACAAGCGCTACAAGAACAATCGGGAATTCACCGTGGCGAGCGACCGGGACACGCGCGAGTATGGCGGCATCTTCTACTGGCGCGCCATGCCGCAGACCCGCCTGCTCGCGGAGCTCCGCCGCACCAATCTCGATTACAAGCTCACGGACTCGCCGCTCGGCGGCGACGAGACGCGCTACTACGCAGGGGTCACGTGGGAGGCGACGGCCGCAACGACGGGCACGGTCAAGGTCGGCCGGCTCAAGCGCGACTTCGACACGTCGCTCTTCCCCGGCTTCTCCGGCAATACCTGGGAGGCCCTCGTTTCATGGTCGCCCCGCACGTACTCCAGGTTCGACGCCTACACCGCGCGCCTGACGAACGAATCGACCGGTCTCGGCAGCTTCATCCTGACCTCGGTGTCGGGCGTCGCCTGGAACCACGCCTGGAGCTCCTTCATCAGCACCGGCGTCGACCTCAGGTACCAGAAGGACGATTACCAGGGTTTCAATCGCAACGATGAGACCGGTTCGCTCGGCCTGAAAGTCGGCTACAAGTTTCGTCGGTGGCTGACGCTCGGCGCAGAGTACACGTACACCCATCGGGGCTCGAACATCACCCGGTTCGAATACGACAGAAACGTCTACTTCGTGACAGCCAATGCCTCCTTGTGACCGTCCCTGGCGACCCGTCGCCGGGCCCTGAAACCACTTGCTTCCATGTCGCGAATCGCGCGCTTCCTGCTCCTGTTCCTGTCATGCCTTTGCGTGGTCGGCAACGTGGCAGCACAGCAACTCTCGAGCTACAAGCTGGGCGCGGGGGACATGATTTCCATTCGCGTGCTCGGCGAGGATGACCTCAAGCGCGAGAAGATCCGCCTGTCGGATGCGGGGACGATCTCGTTCCCGATCCTCGGCGAGATCCGCGTGAAGGGCATGACCGTCGGGGCCCTCGAGCAGTACATCACCCAGGGCCTGAAGGGACGCTACCTGCTCGATCCGCAGGTCACGGTCTCCATCGACGAGTACCGCAACTTCTTCGTGAACGGCGAGGTGGAGAAGCCCGGCGGCTATCCCTTCGCCCCCGGCCTCACCGTGCGAAAAGCCGTCTCGCTCGCCGGAGGGTTCAAGGAGCGGGCGGCCCGGGATCACGTCCTCATCATCCGCGACGACGATCCATCCCAGACACCGCGCAAGGTGGACCTGAACACCGCGGTCCTGCCCGGCGATATCCTCACCGTGGAACAAAGCTTCTTCTGATGAACGACCTCAGCAAGCCGGCCGACACCGGTCCCGCGACGCAAGCGAAGGCCGGGACGCTCGACATCGTCGAGTACTGGAATGCGATCGCCAAGCGGCGATGGAGCATCCTCGCTCTCACGATCCTGGTCGCGATCCTCGCCACGCTGATCGTGCAGTCGATCCGGCCGAGCTATCGCGGCACCGCCACGCTGCTCATCGAGCAGGGCAAGACCAAGGTCGTCTCGATCGAGGAGATCTACAACCAGGGCATGACCAGCCGGGAGTACTTCCAGACGCAGGTCGAGATCCTCAAGAGCGACGATCTGGCCCGCAAGACGGTCGAGAAGCTCAAGCTCACGACGCATCCCGATTTCGACCCTCGACAAGCTCAACCGGGCCTGTTTTCCCGGGTTACCACGCTTTTCAGCGAGCCAAAGCCGTTGACCGAGGAGGACATACTCAAGATCGTAGTGGCCAAGTTCAAGGGCGGTGTGCAGATCCAGCTCGTCCGCAACAGCCAGCTCGCGCAGATCAGCTTCACCGCGTACGACAAGGAGCTGTCCGCCAAGGTGCCCAACGCCATGGCCGAGATCTTCATCGAAAGCGATCTCGAGGCGCGCATGGCCATGACGCAGAAGGCGAGCGAGTGGCTGCGTGATCGCCTCGGCGAGCTGCGCACGAAGGTCGATGCTTCGGAGAAGGCGCTGCAGGATTACCGCGATCGGGAACGGATCGTGGATACGAAGGGGCTCGCTCTTTCGGGCGCCGGAAGGCAGCTCGAGGAGCTGACCAAGGGCCTCGTGGAAGCGAGAGCCAAGCGGGCCGACGCCGAGGCCGCCTATAGCCAGGTCCAGCAGATTCGCAGCGGCAAGTCGCAGGCGTCCTATGAAATGGTGCCCGCGGTGCTGCGCCACCCGCTCGTGCAGAAGCTCAAGGAAGTGGAGGGCGATGCCGAGCGCAAGCTGGGCGATGCGGCCAAGCGTTACGGCCCCGAGCATCCGAAGATGATCCAGGCCAAGGCGGAGCTGGAGGCGGCCCGCGAGAACACACGCCGGCAGATCGAGGTCGTCGTGCAGGGTATCGCCAAGGAATACGAAGTGGCGAAGGCCAACGAGGCCTCCGTCGAGCGGGCGCTCGGCCAAAGCAAGGCGGACATCCAGGGCATCAACCGCAAGGAGTTCCAGCTCGGCATCCTCGAGCGCGAGGTCAGCCAGAACCGGCACCTCTACGACATGTTCGTCGGCCGCCTGAAGGAGACGAGCGTGGGCGGCGACCTGCAAACGACGATCGCGCGACTGGTCGACCCGGCAACGGTGCCTGCGGGACCGATTGCACCGAAGAAGGCACAGATCGTGGGTGTCACCGCTGCACTCGCGCTCGTCGTTGCCGCGATGCTCGCGTTGCTGCTCGATCGCTTGAACAACACGATCAATTCCACCGGCGACGTCGAGAGTCGCCTGGGCGTCCCGGCCCTCGGCGTGCTGCAGAAGGTCAAGGGATTCACCAGGAAGGGCTTCCTGTCGGAGCTCGCCTTCTTCAACGACTCGCAATCGACGTTCGCCGAGGCCGTACGGACGGTGCGCACGAGTGTGCTGATGTCGGCCCTCGACGAGGCACACAAGGTGGTGTTGGTCACGTCGTCGGTGCCCGAGGAAGGCAAGACGACGGTTGCCTTCAATCTTGCCTGCGCGTTGGGCCAGGTGAAGAAGGTGCTGCTGGTGGACGGTGACCTGCGGCGTCCCAAGATCGCCAGGCTCGTGGGGCGCAAGGGCAGCCTGCCCGGGCTCGCGGACTTCGTGGCCGGCCAGGCGCAGGCGAGCGAGTGTGTGTTCTTCGAGGAACGCGCGGGCATCCACATCCTTGCGGCCGGCACCGTGCCCCCGAACCCCCTCGATCTGCTCAGCTCGCACCGATTCCAGGAAATACTGGCGAGACTGAAGGAAGGGTTCGACATCGTCATCATTGATAGCGCCCCGCTGCAGCTCGTGAGCGATGCACTGGTGCTGTCGCAGTTCGCCTCGTCGCTGGTCTACGTCGTGAAAGCCGATTCCACGCCGTACCAGGTGGCGCAGAACGGCCTCAAGAAGCTTCGCCGCGTGAACGCCCCCATCCTCGGCGTCGTGCTGAACCAGCTCGACCTGGAGAGGGCCGAGAAATACTACGGCGAATACAGCGGCTACAAGAGCTACAAGGGCTACAAGAAGTACGGCTACTCCAAGACGTACGGGGCCGGCTGATGGACGCTACACGACGAGCACTCGTTTCGGCGCCCATCGTGGCGGCGCTGGCATGGGCGGCGACGCTCTGCGTGAGTGCCGCGAATGCGAACGTCATCGCGAGTGGCGCGCCTGCCGACGTCGCAGCGTTGCAACGGGCCCTCGAATGGGCTCCGGCCGACGCGGAATTGCACGAGCACCTGGGCGCAGCCTTGCTGAAGCAGGGCGCTGGCGCCATGCGGGAGCTCGAGCGCGCCGTGCTGCTGAGGCCGACATCGCCTTATGCCTGGGCAAGCTATGCCGAAGCGCGATACCGGGAAGGCCGCACCGGCACGGCCTTCGAGGAGGCGCTCCTGCGCGCGGCCAGCCTGGGCCCGAACGAACCGGAAGTGCAGGAAAGCGTCGCGCTGTACGGACTGGCCGTCTGGAACGACGTGTCACCCGATACGCGCGAAACGATCGGGCGGATGGTCGCGGCGGGCATGAAGCGCGATCCTTCGGCGATGCTTCGAATAGCGAGCCGGCGCGGCAGGCTCGAGGTCGCCTGTGCCCATGTCGACGGCGTGAAGTCGACGCCGGATCTACACAGGCTCTGCAGCAGCAGGGAGACACTGGAATGAAAAGGATTTCGTTCTTGCTGGCGATGGTCGCAACGTTCTGCACCGGCCTCGTCTTCGCGAGCGCCGTTGCGACGACGGTGAACGGCACAGTGCAGGCGCAGCGGGGCGGCGCGGCACCCCACGCGGTGAGGAAGGGCGACGAGCTCAACCAGGGCGACACGCTTTCCACGGGGGCGAACTCGTCCGTGGTGCTCAAGTTCGACGACGGCCATGTCGTGGCGCTCACGTCGAACTCGCGGATGGACATCACCGGCTACTCGTACGATCCGCAATCGCAAACGGGCGGCGTGCTGCTGACCCTTCTCAACGGCGACATGCGGGCGATCACCGGCGTGATCGGCAGGAACTCGCCGGAAAAAGTGGTGTATCGCGCCTCCGATGCGAGGATCGGCGTTCGCAGCGCCGACGTGTCGCTGGCCACCGAGGCCTGCTACGTCGTGGCTACGGTGAACAGTGGGCAGATCTCGTTCACCTATGGTGAACGATCCGCGAACGTGTCGACGGGCCATGGCGTGAACCTTTGCACGCCTCGGCCGTTCGAGCAGGGCACGGCGCAACAGGTTCTTCAGCGCGTACCGGCGAATCTCAAGTCGGCCATCGGCGGCCTGCATGGCCTCACCAACGCGATCAAGCAGGCGGGTCCCGGGCAGCCTCGGGTTGGCGCCGGCCGATCCGGTGGGACTCCGCACGGCAGGGGCAGGGGCACCATTGACCGGGACGATGACGGCCGCGGCGGGGAAGACGGCGGTGGCGGCATCCCGAGCCGTAGCTGATTCATCGAAACCATCGCGAAAGGCCATTCCAGCGCCGGCTGGAATGGCCTTCGCATTTTGAGCCATTGAAGTCGGACAAGCCCCTTTTCTGGTTGCTGCTGTGCCTCCTGGTGTGGGCGCCGATCCCGCTCGGCAGCAACCGAATGTGGGCGTGGTCGCTCCTCGAGGTGGGCATCTTCGCGCTCGTCTGCGCGTGGCTCCTCATGTGGACCGCGGGGTGGGTAAGGGCGCCGTCCGCGCTGGTGCGCGCATGGCCGGCGTTCGCACTGCTCGCGCTGTGGCTCGGCGAGCAGGTGCTTTACGTGGTCCCGTTGCCGCCGTCGTGGGTGGCGTTGTTGTCGCCGGAATCGGCACGCATGCAGCACCTGACCGATGCGCTGGGCATCGCCCGGGCGAGCATGACACTCTCGGTGGATCCCTATGCCACGCGCATGGCGATCCTGAAAGGGCTCGCATACGCCGGCGCGTTCTTTCTCGTGCTCGTGCTGGCCAACAACCGGCAGCGCATCCTCACGCTCGCCCGCGCGCTGGTGTACGCGGCGGTCGTCATGTCGATCTACGGGGTGCTCATGCACCTTGCCGGCGTGCAGGAGGAGTACTTCGGCTCGTTCATCGACCATGCCTCGCAGGCGAGCGCGACCTACGTGAACCGCAATCACTTCGCGGGCTACCTCGAGATGACGCTCGCCCTCGGCATCGGGTTGCTCATCGCGGGGCTTTCGGACCGGAGCGCGGACACGTGGAGGCGCTTCGTCACGCATCTGCTGGACTGGGTGCTCAGCCCGAAGATGGTGCTGCGCCTGGCGCTGTGCATCCTCGTGATCGCGCTCACGACGACACATTCGCGCATGGGCAACACGGGCTTCTTCTCGTCGCTGCTCGTCGCCGGGGTCATCGGCATCGCGCTCTCGCGGCACGCGACGCGCAACACGGTGGTGCTGCTGGCGAGCCTCATCGTGATCGACCTGCTCATCGTGGGCAGCTGGTTCGGCGTGGAGAAGCTCGCCCAGCGCCTCGAGCAGACCACGATGGGCGAGGTGGAGGTGCGCGAGGAACCTGCCGCCTACACGATCGCCATGATCAGGGACTACCCGCTCTTCGGTTCCGGTCCGGGGAGTTTCTACGTGACGTTCCCCCGCTACCGGCCGGCCACGGTGGTGAACTTCTTCGATTTCGCGCACAACGACTACGCGCAGTTCGCCTCGGAGAGCGGGCTGCTCGGCCTGGCGATCCTCGGCCTGCTCGTTGCGGTGACACTTGCAGCCGCCGTCAAGGCCCAATGGCTGCGCCGTGACCCGCTCATGCGCGGCATGTCGTTCGCCTGCATCATGGGCGTCACGGCGATCCTCATTCACTCATGGGTCGACTTCAACCTGCAGATCCCGGCCAACGCCGTGTACTTCATGGTGCTGCTCGCGCTGGGATGGGTCTCGCTCCACTCCGGGCGCAGCGACAATGGAGCCGGCGTGCGGCGGGAGACCGATTGACGCACTGGTAAAATCTGCAGATGCGCATCCTCGTCACCGGCGCGGCCGGCTTTATCGGGTTCCACGTCGCGCGGCGGCTCCTCGAGCGCGGCGAGCACGTGGTCGGGCTCGACAACCTGAATCCCTATTACGACGTGGCGCTGAAGGAAGCGCGGCTCGAATTGCTCCACGTCCATCGGCACTTCGGTTTCGTGAGGGCCGACCTCGCGGACGAATCCGCGATGAAGGAAGTGTTCGCGCGTGGCCGCTTCGACGCCATCATCAACCTCGCCGCGCAAGCCGGGGTACGGTACTCGCTCGAGAATCCCCGTGCGTACGTCGATTCGAATGTGACGGGCTTTCTCAACGTCCTCGAGGGTGCGCGCCACAACGGCGCGGGCCATCTCGTGTTCGCCTCGACCAGCTCGGTGTACGGGCTGAATTCGGGCATGCCTTTCAAGGAGAACCAGAACACCGACCACCCCGTGTCGATGTACGCGGCCACGAAGAAAGCCAACGAGGCCATGGCGCATTCGTATGCGCACCTGTTCGGCATTCCCTGCACCGGCCTTCGTTTCTTCACGGTTTACGGTCCGTGGGGGCGGCCGGACATGGCGCTCTTCAAGTTCACCAAGGGCATCCTCGCCGGCGAGCCCATCCCCGTTTTCAACGAGGGGCGAATGGTGCGCGACTTCACGTACATCGACGACATCGTCGAGGGCGTCGTGCGCGTGATGGACCGGCCGCCGATGCCCGACCCGGACTGGGACTCGGCGACGTCTGCGAGCGCCACCAGCTCGGCCCCCTGGCGCATCTTCAACATCGGCAACCACCAGCGCGTCGAGCTCATGACTTACATACGGGCCCTCGAAAGTGCGCTGGGCCTCACGGCCAAGTTGAACCTGCTGCCCATCCAGCCGGGAGACGTGACGGCGACCGAGGCGGATACGGCGGCCCTCACGATGCTGACCGGTTTCGCACCTTCCACGCCGGTCGAGGAGGGCATCCGCCGCTTCGTCGCGTGGTATCGCGAGCATTACAGCGCGTGATCGGCGGCAGGGCGGACCACTTCCCCGGAGTGAGCGCGCGCCACGAGCGCGTGTGGATCGCATTCGGCTTCGCGTTCGTGCTGCTGGTGATCTACCTGTCGGTCACGCCCGACCCGGTGCGCGCGCCCACCGTCGAGAACTTCAAGACCGGGCACATCATCGCGTACCTCTGGCTCATGCTCTGGTTCGCGCAGGTTCGCCGCTCGCCCGCGACCCGGCTCGTGATCGGGCTGCTGATCGTCGCGCTCGGCGTGGGCCTCGAATACGTGCAGCGCTACGTCGGCCGCGATTTCGCCTACTCGGACATGGTGGACGACGCGATCGGCGTGGCGGCGGGGTACCTGCTCGCGCTCACGCCGCTGGGGAGCCTGTTCGCACGGTGGGAGCAGAGGAAGTAGGTCGGCGAACCTAGGAAGCTACTTGTTTTCCTGCCGGCCGGGCGGCCTCGCCTGCCGGATCAGGCGACATGCGAAGTCGATCGATATGCGCACATCGCTCACGCGGCCGATATAGCCCGCGAGCGCATCTTCCGCCCGCTTGCGCAGGTCGTCGGCGCCCAGGAGGCCGGCGCGCGCCAGGGCCTCGATGTCCGCGCGGTCCGGATCGGCGAATCGAACGAGCTTGGATACCGCGAGATCGACAGGCGTGAGCACGCGCACCTGCAGCCGTTTCGGATCGACACCGGGGACGTCGATGGGCAACGAATCGCGGTGGGCATCCTC
This sequence comes from Usitatibacter sp., assembly GCA_035719385.1. Taxonomy (GTDB): domain Bacteria; phylum Pseudomonadota; class Gammaproteobacteria; order Burkholderiales; family Usitatibacteraceae; genus Usitatibacter. Next base: position 2,307 of record DASTGG010000137.1, on the reverse strand, counting down.
GTGCATGAGGCCGAAGGCCTCGTTGTACTGGCGATCGAAGTACAGAGTGCGCAACTTGCCGTCGGCGGCCCGGTACATCACTTCGAGGTCCCGCGGCAGGAGCACGCGGCGGCCGAGCGTCGCATCGATATCGTGCGAAAAGCGCGCCCCCGTGTAGATGTGGCTCGCGGCCCCGCCGGCCACGTACACGGGAACCGGCGGCCCGGAGTAATCGCCGAGTGCCGCCTCGATGCGCGCCATCAGCTGCGCGAATGCCTTCCAGTATTCCGGATCGGCCTTCGGCTCGATGCGCGTCTTTCTTGTTGATGGCATGCGCTCAGCCGTTGCCTTGGTGGGCGAGGCGGGTGCGCAGCATCGGCAGGAAGCGGTCGGGCTTCAACGGCGACTGCCGCAGCCAGGCGTTGGCGCGCTCGAGCGTCGTGATGCCCGGCGAAAGTTGTTCGCCCAGGGCCATGAGCTGCTCGCGGTCGCCCAGGTCGACGCTGGCGAGGAGCACGGCAAGCCCCGCAAGCAGCTCGGGGTTGCCGGCTCGTCGCCACCGGGAGGGCCGCAGGTCGCCGGAAGCGACCAGCTGCAGAAGCCGTTCTTCCTCGGCGCGCGACAGCGAGCTCGGCATGGCAGGCGCTTTGGGCCTGCGCCCCACGGCCGACGTGTCGACCTCGTGCGCCGGCACCAAATATGCGATCACGCGCCCGTGGCGCCGGATGGCCAGCCGCTCTACGGCCGCCCGCGAGAGCACTTGCCCCAGGTTGGCCTTCAACTCGGTGGCTGCCTCTCTTTCTAGCCTTTGATTCGACGAGGCTTTCCGCGCTATAATCGCAAGCTTCGCTGCACCCCTTGCCCCACCGCCATGGCGCCCATGCGGGGGGCTCAATCCACAAGGAGATCCAATGCGCCATTACGAGATCGTTTTCATCGTGCATCCCGATCAGAGCGAGCAGGTGCCCGCGATGATCGAGCGCTACCGCAACACCATCACGCAGGGCGGCGGCACCATCCACCGCATCGAGGACTGGGGCCGGCGCCAGCTGGCTTACCCGATCGCGAAAGTGTTCAAGGCGCACTACGTGCTCATGAACATCGAGATCAGCAACGAGACGCTGGTCGAGCTCGAGACCGCCTTCAAATTCAACGACGCGGTGCTGCGCCACCTCATCGTGAGCAAGACCGAGGCCGAGACGGGCCCCTCGCCCATGATGAAGGAAGAGAAGTCGCGCAACGTGACCGAAGGCCCGGCCGCCGGCGCGGAGAAGCCCGCCGAAGGCGCTGCGCCCTCGCAACCCGCCGCTGCCGCTTAAGGAGAGACCACCATGCCCAGACCCGCCCCCCGTGGCCGCGGTAAAGGAAAATTCGCCAAGAAGGACGGACGCCAGCAGAACCGCGGCCTCTTCCGGCGCCGCAAGTTCTGCCGCTTCACCGCGGAGAAGGTCAAGGAAGTCGACTACAAGGACATCGCCGTCCTGAAGGACTTCATCAACGAGAACGGCAAGATCATCCCGGCGCGCATCACCGGGACGAAGGCCCGCTACCAGCGCCAGCTCGGCGTCGCGATCAAGCGCGCACGCTTCCTCGCGCTGCTGCACTACACCGACCTGCACTGAGGAACCGCCATGCAAATCATCCTGATGGAAAAGGTGGTGAACCTCGGCGGCCTCGGTGACGTGGTGAAGGTGAAGGACGGCTACGCCCGCAACTTCCTCATCCCGCAGGGCAAGGCCAAGCGCGCCACGGAAGCGAACCTCAAGGAGTTCGAGGGCCGCCGCGCGGAGCTCGAGAAGAAGGCCAACGAGCAGCTGCAGGGCGCGCAGGAGCGTGCCGAGAAGCTGGAAGGCCAGAAGATCGACGTCGCGGCGAAAGCCGGCGTGGACGGGCGCCTCTTCGGCTCCGTCACCAACGCCGACATCGCGGAGGCCCTCACGAAGAGCACGGGCATCCAGGTGAAGAAGGCCGAGGTGCGCATGCCGCAGGGCCCGCTCAAGCACACGGGCGAGTTCCCGCTCGTCATCCAGCTGCACTCGGACGTGCTCGCCAACATCGCGGTGCACGTCGTCGCGGAACAATAAGGCGGGCGCCGGCGGCTGCGGCCGCGGCTACTGCAAGAACGGCTTGCTTCGGCAAGCCGTTTTTTTTCTATCAGATGGCGCACCTGGTGAGCTTATGGCGCGATATTTTCCTTCACAGACCATACCGCGATTTCCACGATGCGCCCACAACATATCCACAGCTTTATCCCTTTTATTCACAGGGGGCACGTGACAGACTCGTCGTCGCGGTGAGTTCAGGGACCACCGCCCACGACAACATAAG